>JBPCRW010000135.1:0-28977 GCA_050996405.1 Pyrinomonadaceae bacterium
CCGATTTTTGACATCGCCGATTACGGCATCGTCGGCGATATTTTTGAAGCAATGCCGGTTTTGGTCGAAGAAATCAAAAAGGCGAAAAGTTAAAACAAACTACGAATTAATTTAAAATGACGGAGAATAATCTCGTCCTTTTTGAAATTTAAAAGTTTCATTCAGAAATAATACCGACATTAGTTTTCAATCAAATTTCATTTCAGCGTCGCCTGCAATTCGCGCAGTAAATCGTTTGTCGTCCATTCATTGCCCGCAAAAATTTTCTGCACTTTGCCGTCGGGCGCGATGACGGCGGTTATCAACGAGTGGTTAATTTGCGTTTTGTCGGTCGCGTCTGGTTCGTAGCGCAGACCGAAAAACTCTGCGATGTTTTTGATTTCCTTATCCGTGCCGGTCGCCAGTTGCCAGACGGTAAAATCTGGTTTCGCGTCTTTTCCGAGATAGCCGAGTCCGTATTTTTTCAACGTTTCGGGCGTGTCGTTTTGCGGGTCAAAGGAAATACTTAAAAGGCGAATCTTATCTTTTAGGTCTGGATTATTTTGTAGCTGCAAAGCAATATCGCTGAAATTTTTCGACATCAGAATGCAGTAATTCGGCAGCGGGCAACGCGTGTAAATAAAAGTTATCGCCAACGCCTTACCGCGAAAATCATTGGTCGAAATTCGTTTGCCGTCCTGATTTACAAGCGTAAAATTCGGAAGCTCTGTGCCGATTTGGACAAAGTTTTCGTTAATCGGTAAAGCCGGTTGATTCGGGTCGGGCGCGGCGACAACCGAAATATTTTCCAGCCAAAACGCGCCCTGCGCGTCGTCAACCACCAAATCGGCGCGAATTTCCGCGTCCTTTGACAGCGCGTCGAAAACAAATTCGTTCTTGACCGGAAATTCCATCGTCATCGCGGGCATATAACCTGCAATATCGTCGTGCGCGACGGTCACTTTTTTTTTCGCTTTGTCGGCGGCGACGATTTTTCCGTGTAATACAAAACGTTTGGCGGTTGCCGACGCAACCATCTGCGGCTGCGATTTCTGGCAAGCCGTGAAAAGCAAAACTGAAAGTAAAATTAGTAAAAAATAACGCATAGCTTTTTGTGATAAGTAATAAGTGATAGGTAATAAGTTTTAAGAAATAGTTTCGGCAAATCAGACAATCCATCATCACTTATTACCTATCACTGGTTACCTGTTCAGCCTCTCATCATAAAATATCTGATAAACGCGGTAATTCGCCATTACTTTATAAGCATAATCCTTTGATTGCGAGAAAACTATTTCCGGCACATAACGGTCTGGATTGTCGCTTTTGGCACGCTCCAGCCACCGCGCGACATTTGTTTCCCCGCCGTTATATGCGGCGGCAACGGCGGGCGGCTGGTTCGGAAATTGCCTGAATAAATCAGATAGATATTGCGAGCCGAATTCAATCGCCGTCGGCGGATTGTAAAGTTCGTCCTGCGCGAAATTCTGCCGTTTAATCTCGTCGGCAATGCGGTTTGAAGTCGAAGAAATAAACTGCATCAATCCGCGCGCCGCCGCGTTTGATTTAACGTCGGCTCGGTAACGCGATTCCTGGCGCATAATCGATAAAATAAAACGCGGGTCAACATTTTTCGCGGGCGCGAATTTCAGTAGCGAATCAACATACGGCGCGGGATAAAGCAATTCGATTTGGTCGCGCGGAATCAGTTCGATTTCGTAATCGGCGGGAACATTTCTCCAGAGCGGTTCGGCAAACGCGACGGCGCGATACGCCATCTCGCCGCGCTTGTAAAAAACGGCTAAAGTGTAAGCCAAATCATTCGATTGCGGATTTGGAATATTTTTTCCGGCATTTTCCGTTTTCCATTTTCCATTTTCCGTTAAAGCAGTTTCCAATTCCGGCGTTCCTTCATCGTATAAACCTAAAAACAAAAGTTCGTCGGCGAGCGTTTGATGATAATTAGTCGAAACGTCGCGCTTTTCCGTTAAAACTTCCGCGCGACCAAATTCCAGTAATTTGAAACTCGGAATTTTTTGATAGTTCGGCAAAACCGCGTAAGTTTTTTTCAGCGTTTCGAGAAATTGATTTTTTACATTTTCGTCCGTCGTCAAACGCAAAGCCGACTGCGCCGCTTGACGAACATTTTCCGCCAACTGCGAATTGATTGTTTGAGCAGCAGCGGCGTGAAGCTGATTGAATTTCTGCAGAATGATTTCGCTCGAATTTTCATCCGTCGCCAATGCCTTTAAACGCTCGGTCGAACGCCAGCCGTAATACTCGTTTCTGCCGTCTGGAATCGAAAGATAAACGTCAATCGCTTCGGGAAATCTTTGCAGTTGTTCGAGCGCAAAACCTTTCAAAAAAGTAACTTCCGCTTTGTTCGTGCCGCCCGGAACGCGAGTTCCGCCCAAATCGGAAAAATTTTCGAGTTCGTTTAAATCGGCAAGCGCATTTGTCCAATCGTTTTGCGCGATATGGATTCTAGCTTTAGCAAAAACGGCGAGTGCTTCGGGCAGTTTCCCACGAAAAACTTCGCGTGTTTTTTGAATCCATTTGAGTGCGTCTTCCGATTTTCCTAAATCGCGTTCGATGTCCACGATGTTTAAATACGGGCGTTCCGCGTTGTCGGCATCAGGATATTTTTCGATGGCTTTTTGATAGCGCGCAATTGCTTCGTTCGATTTGCCCAAGCGCGAATATGCGGAAGCCGTTTGATTCAGAGCGTCGCGCGAAATCGGATTTTCGGGAAATGCCGCCTGCACGCGCTCAAACCATTTTATCGCTTCGTCGAAATTTCCTTCCTGCACGAATCCGCGCCCCGTCTGATACATCGCGTCGGGCGCAAATGTTGATTGCGGAAACTGTTCGACGAGTGCCGTGTAATGCAATCTCGCATCTGAAAAATCGCGGTTAAATTGATAAACGGACGCGCGGCGGTAATGTTCTGCGTCGGAAATCTGCGGCGCGACTTTGCCTAAATTAGCCCGCCCGCCGTCAATCTCATCCAATCCTTTCGCGCCAGCCAGCGCAAAATCGTCGGGCTGCGCCGGATTCGGCAAATTATTGACGAGTTTCGTAAAAATTTCCCGCGCCTCGTTCGCGTTTCCAAGCTGTAAATAAGACTGTCCGAGATAAACCAAATTTTCCCGCGTTCGAGCGTCGTTCGGTTGTGGAGTCCGGGAAATTTGTTTCGCTGTATCTGACGAATTGCTTTGATTACCGACCGGCGATAGCTGACCGCTGACTACGGATTGAAAATCTCTGCTTTCAAAATTGCTTCGCATCATTCGCGTATTGGCGGCGTTTGCCAATAAACTATTCGGGGCGACGGTTAAAAGCTGGCGCAAATAAATTCTTTCGAGCATTAAATTTCCGCTGACGCGCGCGATTTGCGACAGATGCCACAGCGCGTATTCGCTCAGCACAGAATTTCGATTGACAACCGTTTGATAATTCATCATCGCAGTCGCCGCGTCATTATTTTTTTCCGCCAGCCGCGCCAGCAGATAATCATAATTATTGAGCGCGAAAATTTTTACATCCGCGCGTTCAAGATTTTGCAGTTCGCCGATTGCGGATTTGTAATCGCTTTTTTCAATCGCGGCGCGGATTTTTGAACGAGTTTCGTTTAAACTTTGCGCGAAAACGGTCTGCGAAAAAACAAAAAGAATTACCAGCAAGCGAAGCGATTTGGCGTGTAGCATAAAATAATGAAAACGTTGTAAGCTAAAAGAAAAACGAAATTTATGATAGCAGAAACCACTAAAAAACGCGCGGAAATTTTAAGCGGCGCGACGGTCGCCGAAGCGATAAAACGGGAAGTCGCGGCGGAAATCACGGAGATGATTGAAAAACATAACGCGCGTCCCGGACTCGCCGTCGTGCGCGTCGGCGAAGACGCAGCTTCAAAGGTTTATGTCGGCAATAAAGTCAAAACTTCCGCCGAACTCGGCATTCATTCCGAATACATTCATCTTCCGGCAGACGCGACGCACAAAGAAGTTTTAAAAATTGTCGAAGAATTAAACGACCGCGACGACATTGACGGAATTCTCGTTCAACTGCCTTTGCCAAAACAAATTAATGAACGGGAAATTCTCGAAGCAATAAATCCCGCAAAGGACGTTGACGGTTTTCACCCGATAAATGTCGGGCGGCTCGCTTCCGGTCAACCCGCGCTCGCGCCCTGCACGCCCGCCGGAATCATCGAAATGCTCAAGCGTTCCAATATCGAAATCGCCGGAAAACACGCCGTCGTCGTCGGGCGCAGCAACATCGTCGGCAAACCGATGGCGATGCTGCTTTTGCAAAATGACGCGACGGTCACAATCTGTCATTCGCGCACCGAAAATCTCGCCGAAATCACCAGCCGCGCCGATATTTTAGTTGCGGCAATAGGGAAAGCCGGATTCATTCGCGGCGAACACATCAAACAAGGCGCGATCGTCATTGATGTCGGGATGAACAACGTTTCCGACGAAATTCAAGCGCGGGAAATGTTTGACGAAACCGATTTGGAAAAACGCCTCAACACAATCCGAAAAAAAGGTGCGACGCTCGTCGGCGACGTTAATCCGAAAGAAGCATTTGCGAAAGCCGGAAGATTAACGCCCGTTCCCGGCGGAGTCGGTTTGCTGACGGTGGCGATGCTGATGCGAAATACTGTTGATGCGGCGAAACGTCGGCGCGGCTTAGAGTAGATTTTTGAGATTGTTTTTCGATTTCGGTAACTGCGACTCGTCTGTTGCCAGATAAATTTCAATTTCAGAAAAACCGTTCTCGTTAATTTTATTCTTTCCGCCGTAAAGAAATTTTAACCGCTTGGGCAAGATTTTTATTTCGTCGAAGGCTCTTTCGGACAAAACCCTTTTGGCGCGGCGAGTCTTATTAAAGTTTTTGGCGTGAACAATGACGTAAGAGTTTAATTGCGGATTGGCAACTAAAAAATCAGACAAAATGGCAAAATCGGTTAAGGTAATACATCCCGCTTCGCAGGAAGCAGAATAAAAACTTTCCTTTCCGTCTATTTTGACAATTTTAATTAAATCCTCGACAAATTTTATCGGCTTGTCGGTCGAAAGTTTGTAATCGAAGGTTTCCTCTTTAACGTTCGGCTTTGTTCCGTCATTGCTTATCCAAAATTCAAATTTGGGTTTCTCTAATCGAGTAGAAGTAATCACCAAAAATTTATTTTCATCAAACGCGCGGAACTTCATACTTTTAACGATTGCCTGTTTATAGAAAGCATTTTCAATGTTGTCCGAGCCGCCATAAATTACAATGTAGCCGACTGCACCTGCGGTTTTATATACATTGGCAGCCAAAAAATCCATATCGCGGGCTAATTCTTCATAACTCGGCTTTGAAAGCGAGTTTAGCAAAATTAAATTTTCATTTTTCTTTTGAGAGAGCGAAAATTGATAATTGCCTAGTGTCAAAAAACAAATAAATAGCAGTTTTATAAGTTTCATAAGTTAATTTTTATTGCTTTAACTCAACATATCATCACGGTTGCTTAGCTCATAGATTTTTAAATCTTCTTCTAATTCGTTCGCGTTATAGCCAAAAACCGAAACATTATATTTGCCCAGAAGTTCTAAAAAAGAACGTTTTGACAAACCCGCGACTTCCGCCGCCTGACCGGAGGAAAGTCTGCCCAGTTCATAGAGTTTGGAAGCGACAATCATTTTTAATTCAAAATCGCTGACATCGAGGTTTTTCGGTAATGTTAATTCGACAGTTCCGTTCATAAGAAAATTTTCCGCGTCAATTAAATTTTTGTCAATAAACTATTGTTTCAATTCCACAATCGTCGCGCCCGCGCCGCCTTCGGACTGATGCGCTAAAGTGTAGCGCAAAACGTGCGGATGATAGCGCAGAAAATCGTGAACCGCGCCGCGCAATGCGCCCGTTCCCATTCCGTGAACGATTCTCACCGTCGGATGTCCGGCGAGATATGATTCGTCTAAAAAGCGGTCAACTAAATCTCCGGCTTCGTCGGCGCGTTTTCCGATGATGTTCAATTCTGCGTTGGAATTTTCCGCGTCGATTCGCAGATTATTTTCCTGCGCCGCTTTTTGCAGTTTTTCGAGTTTGCTTTCTTTCGGCTTTTGCTCGCCCGCGACGGTTTTTAAATTGGAAATTTTTTCGCGCAGGCGCATCGAGCCGACAAGAACTTCCGCCGTCCCGCTTTCGATTTTTTCGACCGTGCCGACATTGCCGAAACTTGTTAAAACTCTCGCGCCGATTTCAATCGGTTTATCAATAATTTGCGGTTCGGATTTAGCAAACATTTCCGTCCGACTTCCGACTTCCGACTTTTGATTTCTGATTTCCGACTTTTGATTTTTCTGTGTCGTTTCCATCACTTGCCGCTTTAATTCGGCTTTCCGCGACTGGGCTTCCTTTTCGAGCTTTGCTTTTAACAATTTATCTTCGATGCCCGAAATAAAGGCTTTTGATTGACGTTCAAATTCGTCAATCGTTTGCGCTAGTTCGCGTTCAAATTCGCGTTGTCGCTCGCGTTCGCGCTTTCCGGCTTCGATGTCGAGCAAAGCATATTTTCTCGCCGTGATTTCGCGTTCTTCTTCGAGCGCGACGCGCAAATCTTCGGCGATGCGCGATTCGCGGTTCAATTTCAAAAGATATTCGGCAGCTTCCGTAGCGGAAACGTCTAAATTTTGTTTCGCGTTTTCGACAACTCCGTTCGGAATTCCGAAACGACGCGCGATTTCGATTCCGCTCGACGCGCCCGCCAAACCTGTTAAAAGACGATAAGTCGGCTGCAAAGTTTTTTCGTCAAATTCGACCGAAGCGTTAATAATATTTTCATCATTCGCCGCGTAAATTTTCAAGCCGCGATAATGCGTCGAAGCTATAATCTGCGCGTGACATTTTTTTCTGAAAAAATCGACAATCGCCACCCCCAAAGCCGAGCCTTCTTCGGGGTCAGTTCCCGTGCCGACTTCATCGAGCAGGACGAGCGACGGCGATTGGCAATTCTCCATCATTTGCGCGATGTTCGAGATGTGCGATGAAAACGTCGAAAGGTTTGCAGACAAAGATTGCTGGTCGCCGATGTCCGCGAGAACCGATTTATAAAAGGGAATTCGCGCCGCCGAAGCCGGAACGGGCAAGCCGGAAATCGCCATCAAACTCAATAATCCGGCGGTTTTCATCACGACGGTTTTGCCGCCCGCGTTCGCGCCGGAAATTATCATCACGCCTTTTTCTTTCGTGAGCGTGAAACTAACCGGAACAATTTCGTTTCCGCTTTCGCGTAAGTTTTCTTCCAACAGCGGATGCCGCGCGTCAACTAAATCAAGCGTTTCGTCGTCGGAAATTTTCGGCACGACCGCTTTAAATTTTCGCGCAAACTCAACTTTCGCTTTGATAAAATCGAGTTCCGCGACGGCTTTGGCGGCGGCTTCGATTGCCGGAAGCCGATTTCGCAAATCTTCGGTCAGCGCAAATAAAATTCGCGCTACTTCGCGTTCTTCTTTTTCCTTCAAAGCCTGCAATTCGTTGTTGGCTTCGATTGTCTCCAGCGGTTCGACAAAAACCGTCGCGCCCGACGATGAAAAACCGTGCGCCACGCCGGAGACGCGCCCGCGAAAATCCGCTTTGACCGGAATCACGAAACGCTCGTTGCGCTGCGTGACAATCGCATCCTGAATCGCATCGCTTGATTGGCGCATCAGCGATTCGAGCGATTTTGTAATGCGCCCACGCTGGTTGTTTATCTCGCGCCGCAATCTCGCAAGTTCCGGCGAAGCCGCGTCGTCAATTTCACCGCTTGGAAGAAGTTTTTTATTGATTAGCTGAATCGCTTCGTAAAGGCTCGGCGGGAGAATCTCGACTATCCGCCAGAGCGTCGGCGCGAATTCCTTTTCCGGCTGAATCGCCGACCGCGCAAACAGAGCCTGATTGCAGAGTCGCGTCAATTCCAGCATCGTCAACGGTTCGAGCGTCGCATTGCGAATCCGCAAAATCGCAATCGCGTTTGACGGGTCGAAAAGCCCGCCGAAAGACCACGAAACCTGTTTGTCTTCGTTCAGAAAAATCGTTTCGCGCAACGCGCTCAAATCATTTTCAAGTTCGGCGCGATTCGCGCGCGGAGTCAATTTTTCGAGCCGCATTTTCCCTATCGGCGTGTTTGCGTTGCGGGCGACGAGCGCAAGAAGTTTTTCGTATTCAAGAGTTGTCAGCGATTGCATTAGAGTTTGACTGTTTTGGAAACAATAACTTTTGTAAATAATCTGATTTTGTTATCTATCTCTTTTGCTTCTTCTTCGTTGAAATGTCCTTGGTTTTTAACCAAAAACTTTTCAATTTGTTCATGTAGCCTCGTATCAATCGAATAATTTACATTTACTCTGTAACTGCCTGATTCAGCCATCCACATTACATACTTAAAAGATTTTCCAGCAGGTAAGGAATGCATTCCACAACCAAAATCGCTACCTTGTAGAGTCTCAAATTCTCCGGTCTTAGAATTGAGCTTTTCTTCTTGTAGGCAACTGAAATAAGCCCATTTGCTTTTGATTCCAGGTAAGTAAGGCATAAAAACATCACCTGAAGAATCATTATAAACAGTAACAATTGCTTTTTTAGGTTTCAGATATTTTACTTCTATTCTAATTTCATCACCTTTGGGGGCTAGCAATTGCTCTAAAGATTTATCTTCACTAATTGAAATAGATTCTCCCGGCATTTGTTTTATTTCCTGTGTTCGCTTTGGTAACAAACAAATCCATACTAAAGAAACACCAACGACAAAAGTAAGCAGAGCAATTAATGGACGAAATTTAAAGTAATTCATATGTTTTTATTTCTTTGATGCACATCAAGCTGCCTGTGAAAATTTTAAACTTTATTTTGTGACTTCAACGCCTTTCCAAAACGCCACATAATTTTCGATTTCCTTTGCCGCTTTTTCGGCGCGGGATAAAACCACAGTCGCGCCATTCTAGATTGCTTTCATAATTTCTCCTCAAGTTAAAAATTTCTGACGGATTTCCAATGTCGGCATCATACAGGCATCTTTTTTGCCGAATAATCTGTAGCGATTTTTCGCAAATAATTTGTAGAAAAAATCGCGGATAAATTTCGGAATGATGATGAACGCATACAGCCAAGACCACGCGCCGCCCAAAGTTTTAGCAATCTTCAAGGCGGCGGTCGAATGCGTGTAAGCCGCGCCGTTTGAAATCAGCACGACTGAATCGGTTTCCGCTTTATCAATGCCGTATTCGTCCAAAAGTTTTTGTCCGACTTCAGATTGCAAAGGCGCGAATTTGAAATAATTTTTCCGGTCGCGCTCGATAATAAAATTTATCGAGCTGTTGCAGAAATTACACACGCCGTCAAAAAGAATAATCGCGTTCATAGCTTAATGGTAAATGTTAAACGATAAATGGTAAATGGTCGAAAAAAATTTGCGTAAAAACGTTTGCGCTTGAAACTCGTTTGAGGCACAATGCGTAGAAACAAGTTTGCAGTTCCTATTTTCGCAGCCGAAAATTTCCTTTTTATGAAAACACAAATTTTGCGTTATTTGTTCGCATCGGCGGCGGTCGTCGCCTTTTTCGCCCTGTCAATCGCGGCGCAAAATCGCACAGACATTTACGCCATTACCAATGCCCGCATCGTGACTGTTTCCGGCGCGCCGATTGAACGCGGAACAATTGTCGTGCGCGACGGTTTGATTGAATCGGTCGGCGTAAACGCTCGCGTTCCAAGCGATGCGCGGGTGATTGACGGCAGCGGTTTGACGGTTTATCCGGGATTTTTCGACGCTTATACGAATCTCGGTCTGGCAACGCCGACTCCAACAACTGCGCCAACGCCGACGCAACGCGCCGCAACTCCGCAATCATCGCCGACAAATTCAAATTTTTCAAACGGGTTACAGCCGGAAACCAAAGTCGTCGCCGATTTAAGAGCCGGCGACGCGCAGTTTGACGCGCAGCGAAATGCGGGAATCACGACCGCTCTGACAGTCGAACGCGACGGAATTTTTAACGGGCAATCCGCGCTGATAAATCTTTCGGGCGATTCGGTTTCGGAAATGGTTATTCGTGAACCCGTTGCCGAACACATCACGTTTCGCACCTTGAGCGGAACTTATCCGTCATCCCTGCTTGGAACATTTTCCGCGCTGCGCCAAATGTTTTTAGACGCGCAAAGACTTCAAGAAAATCAGAAAACTTACGCGAAAAATCCGCGCGGGCTGCCTCGACCGGAAGCCGATGAATCGCTCGAAGCCTTGATTCCGATTTTGAATCGTCAAATGCCCGTCATTTTTAACGCCAACTCGGAACGCGAAATTGTCCGCGCTCTGGATTTGGCGCAGGAATTTAATTTGGCGGCGATGATTGCGGGCGGGCAGGAGGCTTGGAAACAAGCCGACCGTTTGAAAAAACAAAACGTGCCGGTTCTATTGTCGCTGAATTTTCCGCGCCGCACGACTGCGGCTGCGCCCGAAGCCGACCCCGAAACGCTGGAAATTCTGCGGCTTCGCGTCGAAACTCCGAAAGGCGCGGCGCGGCTTCAGCAGGCGGGCGTGAAATTCGCTTTTCAATCGGGCGGAATGACGAATCCAAACGACTTTTTAACAAATGCCGCGAAAGCGGTCGAAAATGGTCTGTCGAAAGACGACGCTATCAGGGCGATGACTTTGGGCGCGGCGGAAATTTTCGGCGTAGGAGACCGGCTCGGCACAATCGAAACAGGAAAAATCGCTAATCTGGTAGTTTCGCGCGGCGACATTTTCGCCAGAGATAAAATTATTACGCAGGTTTTTGTTGACGGAAAATTATTCGAGCAGAAAGAAAAACCGAAAACGCCGACTCCGTCCGCAGGCGCGACCGCCGCCGGATTCGCCAATGTCAGCGGGACTTACAACATCAGCATCGACGTTTCCGGTCAAACAATTCCCGCGACTTTGACGCTGGTCGGGCAAGGCGGAAATTTAAGCGGCTCACTGCAATCGCAGTTCGGCACGTCGCAGATTAGCGGCGAAGTGACGACGGAAGATTTTAAATTTACCTCGTCGGTGAATTTTGCGGGTAATCAATCCGAATTGACCGCCAACGGCAAAGTCGCCGGAAATCAAATCAGCGGCACATTTACAACTCCGCAGGGAACAGCGCAATTTAGCGGAACACGAATTCCGTAAATTTTTGGAGATAAGGAACGAGCTATGAAAAAAATAACGGCTTTCATTCTTCTTGGTCTGTTGACGTTGGCAAATTTTAACGTCGCGGTTTTCGCGCAGAATAAAACCGAAGTTTTGATTCGTAACGCGACGGTTTTGACGGCGATTCGCGGAACACTCGAAAACACGGACATTCTGATTCAAAACGGGAAAATCGCGCGTATCGGGAAAAATCTAAAAGCGGCGGCAAACGCGCAGATAATTGACGCGACCGGAAAATTTGTCACGCCCGGCATTGTTGATTGCCACTCGCATACGATGCTTGACGCGATTAACGAATCTTCTTATTCGGTGACTTCGATGACGCGCGTTCGAGACGTTTTAAATCCGACGGACGTGGCGATTTATCGCGCTCTGGCGGGCGGCGTGACGACGGCGAATATTCTGCACGGTTCGGCAAATCCTATCGGCGGGCAGAATCAGGTCGTCAAATTCAAATACGGTCGCCCGATTGAGGATTTTATTTTTCCGGGCGCGCCTCCGGGAATAAAATTCGCTTTGGGCGAAAATCCGAAACACACGAATTTTAATCCGAATCGCGGCGGCGCGCCCCGTTATCCACAAACGCGAATGGGCGTGATGGAAACGATTCGAGACGCTCTTTTGCGGGCGAAAGATTACAAACAATCGTGGGATGATTTCAAAGCCGGAAAAACAAAAGTTCAGCCGCGCCGCGATTTGCAGCTTGAACCGCTGGTCGAAGTTTTAGAAGGAAAAAGACTCGTTCACTCGCATGGCTATCGCTCGGACGAGCTTTTAAATTTGCTGCTCATCGGGGACGAATTCGGATTTCGCATCGGCACGCTTCAGCACGGACTCGAAGCCTATAAAATCGCGCCGGAAATCGCAAGGCGCGGCACGGGCGTTTCGATTTTTACCGATAGCTGGAGTTATAAACTCGAAGCCTACGACGCGATTCCGTATGATGCCGTGATTTTGTGGAAAGCCGGAGTTGTCGTTTCGATAAATTCCGATTCGGATGAACGAATGCGGCGTTTAAATTTAGACGCGGCAAAGGTTGAAAAATACGGCGGCGTTCCCGAACAGGACGCGCTGCAAATGATTACTTTGAATCCGGCAAAGCAATTGGGCATTGATAAAAAAGTCGGCTCAATCGAAGTCGGTAAAGATGCCGATATTGTCATCTGGTCGGCGCACCCGTTCAGCGTCTATTCGCATCCCGAAACGACGATGATTGACGGCGAAATTTTCTTTGACCGCGCAAATGATATTGCCAATCGCGCCGCGCTTGAAAAAGAACGGCAGGAACTCGAAAAAGCTGAACCGAATCGCCCGCCCGCAGGCGGCGGAACGTCGCCGCAACTGCCGCGCGAACGTCGTCCGGGCGAACGCGACGAAGCCGAATTCGGAAATGACGGGGGTAATCAATAAAATGGAAAATTCAAAATGTAAAATTCAAAATGGAAAAGCGAAATTTACTTTTAAATTTACTTTTTTAATTTTTAATTTTTTACTGCTCGCCGCTTGCTGCTCGCTGCTTACTGTCAACGCGCAGAATGACGGCTCACAGCAAAATGTGCTGGGCAGAGCGGGAACTTTCGCTATCAGAAATGCGCGCATCGTGACCGTTTCCGGCGAGACGATTGAAAACGGAACGATTGTTATTCAAAACGGAAAAATTGCCGCCGTCGGCGCGGGAAATGTCAACGTTCCGGCAGGCGCGGAAACGATTGACGGCAAAGGTTTGTCGATTTATCCCGGAATGATTGACGCGGGAACGAATCTCGGATTGGCGGAAATTCCGCTCGGCGTTTCGGGTTCGGTCGATGTCGCGGAAACGGGTGATATGAATGCCAACGCCAAAGCGATTACGGCGATAAATCCGCATTCGTCGCACGTCAACGTGACGCGCGTCAACGGCATTACGTCCGTGCTTTCTTACCCGACGGGCGGCGTTATCACGGGACAGGCGGCGGTCATCAATTTATGGGGTTCGACGCAGGCTGAAATGGCGATTGTGCCGACTTATGGATTAGTTGTAAATTTTCCGCGCATCACAACAGTTAGCTTCAACTTCGCTGCCGGTGGTCGCCAGACGCTCGATTTTAACGAAGCCGTCAAAAGGCGTGACCAGCGAATTGACGATTTGAAAAAAATGTTTCGTGACGCGGAAAGTTACGGTAGAGTAAAGGACGCTTATGCCAAAGATAAAACTTTGCCGTATGCGACGAGCGATATTCGGCTCGAAGCGATGATTCCATACGCGCGCGGCGAAAAGCCCGTGATTTTCATCGCCGAACGCGAACGCGATATTCGCGCCGCCGTCCGTTTCGCCGACGAAATGAAAGTCAAAGCCGTCATTATGGGCGGGCAAGAGGCTTGGAAAGCTGCCGATTTGCTCAAACAGAAAAACGTTCCGGTGATTTTTACGAACATTTATCAGCTTCCCGTGCAGGACGACGATGCCTACGATTATCTTTACAGCGCGCCGTCGAAAATGCAGCAGGCGGGCGTGAAATTCTGTATCTCGACCGGCAACGACGGCTCGGAAACACGCGATTTGCCGTATCACGCCGGGCTTGCCGCCGCCTACGGTTTGTCGAAAGACGAAGCCTTAAAATCCGTCACGCTTTATCCGGCGCAGATTCTCGGCGTGGCGGATAAAATCGGTTCGCTCGAAGCCGGAAAAGTTGCTAATGTCGTTGTCGCCGACGGCGATTTACTCGAACCGCGCACGAATATCAAATATCTTTTTATCAACGGTCGGATGATTCCTCTGACCAGCCGCCATACGGAACTTTACGACAGCTTCAAAGACCGTAAATGATAAATCCGCCGAACTGAAATTAAAAGAGATTTCTTATTTCGAGAGGTCTCTTTTTCTTTGCGCTGAAAATCAGATTTTTAGATAAATGTTCCGAAATAAAATTATTCACTTAACATTTGTTTGTGAGATATTACCGGGAAGTTTTTGGAAGCTATTTTTCAAAGCTGCAAGAATTAAAGCGAATTCGCTCTCACAATTTTTCAAAGCGGCGGAAATTTAACGAGCAAATAAGTTTAGATTGTTTGAAAATCGGGATTCTGTTTCAGGGCTTTTTGCTCGACAATTTTCCACGCCGATTCGGTTTTTAAAATTTTGCTCATCAACGATGCGTGAACGGCGTGTCCGCTTTTTTCGGCTTTCAGTTTTCCGAGAAAAGGCATTCCCAGAAGCGCGAAATCGCCGATAATGTCTAAAATTTTATGGCGCACAAATTCGTTTTTGTAGCGCAGCGGATTTTCATTGAGCATTCCATCGGGCGTGAGAACGATTGCGTTGTCGAGCGAGCCGCCGAGAGCGAGATTCGCTTTTCGCAGCATCTCGATTTCACTGGTAAAACCGAACGTCCGCGCCGCTGCGATTTCGCGTCCGAAAGTGCCGTTTTTTAATTCAAAAGAATACTTTTGACAATTGATAAACGGATGCGGAAAATCAATCAGACAATCAATTTCGTATTTGTCCGCAGGCTCGATGGAAATCCGGCGGTCGCCTTGCGCGAACTCGATTTTTTTGAGAATTTTCAAAAAATGTTGCGGCGCGTTTTGACGGGCGATGCCGACTTTTTCGAGCAGTTCAATCCAATTTTCGCTTGAACCGTCGAGAATCGGAATTTCGATATTGTCGAGTTCGATAAAACAATTATCCACGCCGAAACCGCGCAGCGCGGCAAGCAGATGTTCGCACGTCGAAAGCAAAACGCCTTTTCTGACAAGCGTCGTCGCGTAACTGCAATGCGAAACATATTCGACCGACGCGGGAATTTCAAAATTGTCCAAATCAGTTCTGACAAAAATATAACCTGTGTTTTCCGGCGCGGGTTTGAGCGTTAAATTGACTTCAACGCCGGTGTGAAGTCCGATTCCGCGCGTTTCGATTGATTTGGAAATAGTTGTTTGATTCATTCTGGAAAATTTATTAACAAAGTGCGTGCCAAATTTTATCGAAAAGTTAAATTATTGAAAACACAAAGATTGGAATTTGGAATTTGGAATTTGGAATTGGAATTGTTGTAAAATAGCGACAGTCTTGTCGCACAATTTACTATTGACGATTTACAATTTACAATTTACTTCAAATATGGCTTTAAAAATAGAAAATCAATCAAGCATAAATTTACCCAAAGAAACGGAAGAAAACATTCATAAAGTTTTGAAAAGCGTTCCCGTCGAGCATTTGCGCGGATTGGAAAAAGTAAAAATTGTGGATTTCATCAAGCCTCCGCAGATGAAAACCAATGTTCCGGTAAAAGGCGATTTGCCCGGACTTTATCATCCGCGAGCCGGAAATAAAGGTGCTTTTTTAGAAATTTCATCGGGCGCGCTGTTGCAGCCGACGGAAAATTTCGGCAAACGCTGGATGGCGAAATCGCAGTTTAAAGGCAATCTCGCAGGACTCCTTTTTTCGCTCGTCGGGCAGCATTATTATTTGACGCTGCGGCATTCGGTCAAGCGGCAAAACATCGAATCGCAGGTTCGCCAATACGCGCAAAAATACTTGAAGGAATGGAGCGAAAAACAACAGGTTAATAGTTTTCGCGCCAAACTTTTTAAACCGCTGCGCCCGTATATGGAACGCTGGGCAAAATGGCTCAACAAAAAAGCGGCAGCGGCGCAAAAGGCGGGAAAATAACCGCAGAGAATCACAAAAACACAACAGGATTTTGAGAATTCCGCGCGTTTTCGCGGCAATTGAAAATTATGCTAAAAGAAGCCGTTGCTTATTATCACGAACTTTTGAAAGATGCCGAATTAGCCGAATCTTCGCGCGTTTTTCTGGACGAAGGTTTGGAAAAAAATCGCCTGATTTTCGGCGGGCGGCGGCTTTCTCCGTATTTGCGCCCGCATTTTGTGACCGCCGAAGATTGGTCTCGCGTGACCGGAATTTGCGAGACGATTTGGTCGGCTCTGCAAAAAGTCAAAGACGCGGCAATCGGCAACGACGAATTTTTGGACGAACTCGGCATCACGCCGGTTGAGCGCGAACTCGTTTCGATTGACCCAAAATACCGGCAGGTTTCGCCGACCGCGCGGCTCGGTTCGTTTTTGACCGAAAACTCGTATTCGTTCGTCGAGCTAAACATCGAAAGTCCGGCGGAAATCGCGTATGCGGATTCGGCGACCGAGATTTTCAAAAATCTTCCGGTGATGCGAAAATTTGCCGAACGCTATGATGTCCAAGGTTTTGAGGGAAGCTCGAAACTGCTCGACGTTTTGCTTCGCGCCTACGAAGAATTTTTAGGGAAAAAGCCGGAAAAAAATCCGTTGATTGCGATTGTTGATTTAAAGAATTTACCGACGCAGAAAGAGTTTGAATTGTTCCGCGATTATTTTGAATCGCAAAAATTCGATTCGATAATCTGCTCGCCGGACGAACTCGAATTTGACGGCGAAAAACTACGTGGCAAAGGCGTGGTGATTGACATCGTTTATAAACGCCTGCTCGTCAACGAATATCTGCCGATTATGGAAAAATATCCCGCGCTGCTCGACGCTTATCGAGCCGGAGCGATTTGTCTGGTCAACAGTTTTCAGTCAAAACTGATTCACAAAAAAGCCGTTTTCGCCGTTCTCACAAACGAAAAATACGCGCATCTTTTTAATGAAGCAGAACTCGAAGCAATCGCCGCGCATGTTCCCTGGACGCGAAAATTCCGCGCGGAAAAAACTTTTCATAAAGGCGCGGAAATTGATTTAGTCGAATGGACGCGCGCCAATAAAAGCAGATTAGTTTTGAAACCAAACGACGATTACGGCGGACACGGAATTTTTATCGGCTGGATTTCGTCAGAATCCGAATGGAACGAAGCGATAAAAGTCGCGCTCGCAAACGAAGATTATCTCGTGCAGGAACGGGTCGAAACGTCAAAGGAAATTTTCCCGATGCTGTTCGGCGATTTGGGCGATATTAAAATGATTGAACAATTAGTTGACCTCGACCCGCTGCTTTATTACGGCAAAGTCGGTTCGGCATTTACGCGGCTTTCTTCGTCGGAACTCGCCAATGTTTCATCGGGCGGCGGAATGGTGCCGACATTTGTTATCAGCGAAAAGGAAAAATAAAATGATGTGTTAAAATCTGGCTTGATGAGTAAAAATTATGGGAACTCTGACAATCGAAATTCCGTTCAAAATCAATCGCTCTTTTCGCGTCGAAGACAAGCAAACCGCCGAAAGACTTTTACGCGAGTTGGAAAACTTGAACAAAAAGAAAGGCGCGTTTGACGACGTTTTCGGCATTTGGGCTGGACGCGAAGAAAGCGAAGAAGATTTGACCGAAAATTTGCGCCGCAAAAATAATTCGAGAGATGAATGAATATCTGCTTGATACAAAATGTTTTGTCGAAAATTTTTTACGGCAAGACGGACGTAAAAAATTTTGTCGAAACCCTTGATGTCGGCATCGAAACCGTCGTTTATATCGAATGCCTTCAAGATTCGATTTCCAATTCGGACAAACGCCGCATCAAACGCAGCTTGCAGAAACTCAAATTTTATTCTTTAACAAACGACATTGCCCGAAAAGCTATCGAGTTAATCGAAACTTATTCAAATTCTCAAGGTTTGTTTTTAGCCGATGCATTTATCGCCGCAACCGCGTTAGAATACGGTGTGACGCTGATAACTTATAACATAAAACATTTTCAATTTATTAAGGACTTGAAACTTTTGAAGCTGCCTGTTTAAGAATTATGAAACGATTTTATTTGAAATTTAGAATTGTATTGATGACATTTACACTGGGTTTCGCAGGTGTCTGGATGTTCAACGGAATGACGAAGGGCTTTTTGGATGTTTCTGTCGAATTGCCTAAAGTTCAATCGGAAAATGTTCTCGTCGTGTTTCCAAAAAAATGTGATGAAATTTATGGCTGTGGAAGTTATGGCGGCAGAAGAATTGATATTCAATACAAAAAACCTCCGACTTTAGAACCTAAAAAATGAAAGTTGACATGTCGCCGCCAGCGGTCAAAGGCAGATTGAAATTAGTTTCGCAGCTTTGGCGATTGAGTCTTTCATTGGGAAAAGCTAAAAGGGAAACGGACGCGCGGCGAAAAAACATTTCTAAAAACGCCGAAAACAAAAATTCTTCATTGTAAATCGAAGTTCAATAAAAATGCAGAAGCCCGCTACGCACGTAAGGGCGCAGAGGCGGAAGAAAAAACACACTTACTTCGTGCGTGTTTCTGCAACTATGTAAATGAAAACATCAGAAAAGAAATCACGTTTGCGCGATTTGTCCAATGAATACTTGCGTCTTGAACGCAAATTAAAACTCGGCGGCGGCGCGGAAAAAATTGCGAAAGTTCACGCGCAGGGAAAATTGACGGCGCGTGAAAGAATTGATTTATTGTTTGATAAAAACGTTTATCAACAGGAAATCGGTCTGCTCGTCGCCTACGACGAATATAAAGGTCAAGCACCTGCTGCCGCAGTCGTCACGTCAATCGGCAAAACTCACGGGCGCGAGTGCGTTATATTCGCCAACGACGCGACCATCAAAGCGGGCGCGTGGTATCCCGAAACTATCAAGAAAATTTTGCGGGCGCAGGAAATTGCGATGCGAAACCGCGTTCCGATAATTTATCTGGTTGATTCGGCGGGCGTAAATCTTCCGTATCAGGGCGGCGTTTTTCCGGGTCAATACGGCGCGGCGCGGATTTTTTATTACAACTCGATTATGCGCCGCTATCTGAAAGTTCCGCAGATTTCCGCCGTAATGGGAATGTGCGTGGCGGGCGGCGCGTATTTGCCCGCGCTGTCGGACGTGATTTTGATGGTCGAAGGCACTTCGTTTATGGGACTCGGCGGCGCGAATTTAGTCAAAGGCGCGACCGGACAGACGATTGATAACGAATCTTTGGGCGGCGCGATGACGCACAACGCGATTTCGGGCGTGGCGCATTATCGAACGGCGAGCGAGCAGGAATGTATCGAGAAAATTCGCGCGTTGATTTTAGAACTTCCGAAAAAAGAAGAAACACGAGTTTCGATTGTCGAGCCGAAAAAAACTAAAAACAAATCTGAAAAACTTTACGAAATTTTGCCCGAAGACCACCGCGCGCCATACGATATGCGCGAAGTTTTAGATTGTTTTTTGGATGCGGGCAAGTTTGAAGAATTTCAAGCCGATTACGCCAAAGAAATGATTTGCGGCACGGCGCGCGTGAGTGGAATTTTGGTCGGCGTGATTGCCAATTCGCGCCGGATGGTTCGAGGGCAGCAAGGAAAACCGCCAAAATTCGGCGGTATCGTCTATACCGAATCGGCTGAAAAAACGGCGTATTTCATCGAAAACTGCAATCGTCACGGCACACCCTTGCTGTTCGTTCAAGACGTTTCGGGTTTTATGGTCGGCGCGGAAGCCGAGCATTCCGGCATCATTCGCGCCGGAGCGCATTTTGTCGAGCAAATGGCGACCGCCGCCGTTCCGAAAATCGTTTTGACCATCAACCACGCTTCCGGCGCGGGCTATTACGCGATGGCTGGACAGGGCTTTGATCCGGATTTTATTTTCAGCCTTCCGACGGGCAGAATGGGCGTGATGGAAGGCGATTCGGCGGCGCAGGCGATTTTCGGAACGCAGCTTGAAAAACTTAAAAAAGCAGGCGAAGAACCCGACGAAAATTTAACAGTCGAGATGCAGAAAGTGCGCGAAACGTATGAGAAAGAACTCGACGCGAAATATGCGGCGGCGCGCGGCTTATTGGATGCGATTGTCACGCCCGAACATTTGCGCGACGCTTTAGTTCTGGCTTTACAAACTTGTCTGAACA
Organism: Pyrinomonadaceae bacterium; assembly: GCA_050996405.1. GTDB lineage: Bacteria > Acidobacteriota > Blastocatellia > Pyrinomonadales > Pyrinomonadaceae > JBPCRW01. The sequence continues at coordinate 19,977 of JBPCRW010000135.1, forward strand.
CGGATAAACCGCACATCGGCGCATTCGTGCTGCCGCAAATTTAGTTTCCGGCTTTCGGGTTTAGAAACCAGAAACCAGAAACCAGAGAACAGCAATCGTCAAATTATTTTGTGACAGCGAGCGAAAGAAAAGATACTCCTATTTTAACTATGAGATACGGCGACGCGCTCGTTATCAAATTCATCCGTCCAAAAGCGCGTAATCCGTTTTCGATTGAAACGCTCAAACTTCTTCACCTAACTTTAGATTCAATCAATTCCGACGGCGAATTTAAAAAAGTTATTTTTACCGGCGCAGATGATGTTTTCGCATCCGGCGCGGATTTACGCGAGATTGCGAAACTTAGCACGGAAACCGCGCGGGAATATGCGATGCGCGGGCAATCGCTGATGAATAAAATCGCGGACAGCGCGAAACTTATTATTGCTGCCGTCAATGGTTTTTGTTTCGGCGGCGCGCTCGATTTGGCTTTGGCGTGCGATAAGCGCATCGCTTCGCCCAACGCGATTTTCTGTCATCCGGGTGTAAGTCTCGGCATTATTACGGGCTGGGGCGGCACGCAGCGTCTGCCGCGTCTGGTTGGCGAAGCCGCCGCGCTCGAAATGTTTCTGACGGCGAAAAAAGTTGATGCGAAAGAAGCCTTGAGAATCGGTTTGATTGACGAGATGGTCAAAAAATCCGCTTGAATTCGCGCTGGCAAACTACGCGGCGAAATAGCCATCAATAAGTTTATGAGAAAATTTGCAATTGGTTTGGGGCTAACTAAAGCGTCGCTGCTCGCGCTCGTTTTTATTGTTTCGTTTTCCGGCTGTCAAACGGCGAGTTCATCAAAAATCGAAACCGCGCCCGTCGCTGTCGCTACGCCGACTCCGCAAATTTCGGACGACAATATCAATCGCCCGACGAGCGAGCCTTACGTCGGTGATTTATCAATTTTTGAATCCGAAGACCGCGCGAAAAACTTGCAGATTGAGCGTGTGATGGATATTTTGAAAATCACAACGGGCAAGTCGGTTGCCGACATCGGCGCGGGCGGCGGCTGGTTTTCAGTTCGCGCGGCAAAGCGCGTCGGCAATAGCGGAAAGGTCTTCGCAGTTGAAATCAGTCAGGATGATTTAAATTTTATTGACGAACGCGCAAAAAAAGAAAATCTGCCGAACATCCAAACCGTTTTAGGCGCGGAAGACAACCCGAAACTGCCGGAAAATTCGATTGATGCCGTATTGATTTTAAAAACTTATCACGAAATCGCGCAGCCGGTTAAAGAACTGGAAAACCTGCGCCCGTCGCTCAAAAAAGACGCGCTCGTCGGTGTGATTGACCGCAGCGGAAACGGCGCAGACCACGGCGTCAATAAAGAAACCGTAATTGACGAATTTAAACGCGCCGGATTTTCTTTAGTTGACCAATACGATTTCGTCAAACCGGACGGGATGGATTATTTTTTAGTTTTCAAACTCGCAAATTAACGTCTGAAGTTTTCGTTCTCCTCTCGTGCTTTGACGTTAAAATTTTTAATCATCGCTCGCAAAAAATATACTGCGACTTTTTCAAATCGCGGAGATACGTCCGGCGGATGTGATGGTTTGGGAAGTTTCCTTACAAAAGCCCGTTACAATTTTTTACATCCAAATTTATTTAACCGGCAATTAAGAAAACATTTTTATCCGGCAAATTCGATTAATAACCGCTTAAAACAAAGAGTTGAGAGAAGTTTGCCGCGCTTCGGCGTTCGGTTCGGAAAAGCGGCACGCGGCTTGCTCAAAGGAGAGACGGAGGTTTTTTTTATGAAATTTAATTTACTAAAAAGCAATTTTAGAACAATCGGCTTGGGGGTAATGCTGGCTGGCGGATTCGTGCTTGTTTCAAGCGCGGACGCGGCAGCCCAAATCGCTCCGCCGCCGAGACCGGACGCGGCTCAACCGCGCGCCGGAAATCAACCGATGCCGCGTGGCGGGCGAGCGCCGCGTCCCGCGCCAATCAGAGACAATACCGGAAATACCGGAAACCGCTGGCTGCGGATAGCGGACGAACAGGGATTCCGCGACGGCGAACTGCGCGGCACTGAAGACAGAATCAGAAATAAACGCTTTAAGCCGGAAGACGCGAGTGCTTATAAGAAAGCGACAAACGGTTATGTCGAAGGCAACGACGTTAAAGACGCTTATAAAAATTCTTACCGGCAGGCTTTCCTGCGCGGATACGAAAGCGGATATAACGGACGAGAGGGCGGAATGCGCGGCGGGGCGATGCGCGGCGAACGTCCCGCGCCGCGCCCCGACAGAGGCAACCCGCGAAATGCGCGTCGAACGCCGAGAAACGGGCAACAGCCAGCACCGCCCCCAACCCCGAACGCGCCGCAACAGCGTCCGCAACCTGCGCCGCCGCCAAACCTTTGAAATTAGTTTCGGAATTTACGCATTACGAAAAGGCTGAACATTCGCGTCAGCCTTTTTTATTTAGAAATTTGGCGATTCCCGTTTGGCAATCTTCGGTTTGGCGGGCAATCGTGTTGACATCCACGCCTGCGCGAAGGGCGGATTCAAAATTTAAGCCGTCCATTTGATAAAGCAATTTTTTTGATAAAATGACCGCCGAGCGTGAGACAGTTTTATAACCCGAAACATAATTTTCTACGCTTTCCGCAAAAGTTTCGTCGTCGAAAATTTGATTGATTAAACCGAAAATTTCGGCGGTTGTTGTATCAAATTCAAAGCCGCGCGTGACCAGTTCAAAGGCGCGTTTTTCCGAAACATTACGGCGCAGAATCGCCATCACCATTGCCGGAACAAATCCGATTTTTACTTCCGGGTAGCCGAAACGCGCCGACTTTGCGGCTAAAACAATGTCGCACGCCGTCGCCAAACCGCAGCCGCCCGCCAACGCTCTGCCGTGAACGGCGGCGATAACCGGAACTTTTACTTTTCTGATGATGAAAAAAAGTTCCCTTAAGTTATCGGCATCATTCCAGTTTTCCAAAACATCGGATTCCGAAATCTTCTGCAAAGCGGACAAGTCCGCGCCCGAACAAAAATCCTTGCCCGCGCCTTTGATGACGATTGCCCGCAAAGATTCGTCCTCATCCGATTGGCGCAGAGCTTCTTTTAAATCGTTGATTAAACCGTCGTTCAGAGCGTTACGCTTTTCGGGACGGTCTAAGGTGATTGTTAAAATCGAATCTTCGACAGCGGTTATAATTTCGGGCATTTGTAAAAATTAAAAAGAATTCAAAAATAATTATGCGAAATTATTTATTCAAAAGTCAGACTCATCGTGTCAAAATCAAGCGTCATTTTATTAAACTGCTTAATCAAATCCTGACCGAGATTGCCGTAAAAGTTTTTCGCCTGGTCATTGAAAACCTCTGCAATCAAATTGATTTTCGGAAAATGTGCCGTCTTTCCGCCGATTTCAAGCGAGACATCTTTTAGCACATACGAGTTTACCTGTTGCGAGCCGCCCGCGCCGCCCACGCCTGTTTTCTGCAATTGATAATCTTTTATAATTTGCTCTTTCTGCGACTGGAAAAATGGCGGATAAAAGTTGGAAGTCTGCGCTCCGGTATCGAAAATAAAAATCATCTTTTCATTGTTATATGTTCCCTGAACGAGCGGCGACAAACCATCAAGGCAAAGATTCTGAACCAGTTTTTTCTTCTGCGTCTGTGCCGGAATCGTCATCGCGTCCTGTCTGGTCAGCGTAATCTGACGCATCGCTTCGATTACTGGAAATCCGATGATGGCATTAATCTGGAAATTTATCCGTGGAAAAAACAGCACCGAATCTTCAAACACCAGAAAGACCGCATTATGAATCGTCATATTGCCGATTTTAAGCGTTGGCAAGACGGCGAGTTTTGATTTGACGCGCTCTTTAGTCATCGAACCGACATCAAAATCCGCTTCGATAATTTTCAATCCCAGTTTGTTGGCGATTGAAACGGTCATCGTCGAAAGATTTGCACCAGTGTCGAAAACAAAATCCATCCTCTGACCATTTGCTTCGACAGGCAGATTTAGCAATTTCGCTTTGTCACGAATTCCCTGAATTTGCGTGTCGCCGTCAAATGAAACGGTTTGCGGCGGAACATTTCTGATAGCACTATACAGCTTGTAATCGTTGTCGTGATCTTTGATCTCGTCCGGCTCAAGCACTTCTTTGAAATTGCTTGATAAAATTTTCAGCGCGTCGGCAGCTTTGGCATATTGATAAGTCTTGATGTAATCATCCGATAAAATTCCATACGCATCGGCAATTGTTTTCGCATCTGCCCTCCTTTTCGCCGTCTTTAAAAACTCCTGCAAAAGCGCAATCGAATCGAGCGGATGATTGAATTTATTGGCAACCACCCCGCGATAGAAAATGATGTTTGGCGATGTATCGTCAGTTATCTTTTTCGTTTCGTCACGCAGTTCAAAAAACTGATGACTACGATACAACGTTTCAAGATTCGCCTGCGCCGACGCATTCAACGAAAAACAAAGAAGAACAATCAGCGCAGAAAAAAACAAAATACTTTTCATAAAATCATCATCCTGTTTTGACGAATGTTATTTGACTAATCCAGCCGCTTTATCAATCTGCGCGGCGAAATTTTCGATTGTCTTTGAAACGATTTCGATGCTCTCGGCGGCTTCCTGCCAGTTGCGCTGTTCGATTGCCTCGCGCACGGCGGGCAGCGTTTTCACGCCGTAGCCGGTGTAAAAACCGGGCGCGTAAATCTGATGTTTGAACCAATCGCGGCGCGGCAGTCCTTTCGCGTTCAACAGAGTCCTTTCGGCGTTCATCAAAACCGCGTTTAATTGATTCTGCGCGGCTGGCAAAAGCTGTCTGCCTTTCATTGCGAGTTGATAATTTTTCGCGCTTTCCTGCAATTTTGCCAAAGCGTTTTGCAAAGGCGCGAAGTTTAGATATGGAACATTCGCTTTCGGCTGCGGCACGACGAAGACCAGCGTCGGGTCTTGCGCGGCTTTTAAACTACCGTCGGAAATCATCTGATTCATTCGCGTCGTATCTTCGCGCATCTGGTCGGCGAGCGTCATTACTTCCTTAACATAATTTCCAATTGTGTCCGCGAAATCCGTAAATTCAAACGGCAAAACGTCCGCGTCAGCCATTCGCAAAACCATTCGCCCCGCCGTTTTTGAAAGCGCGATGCCGTAATCGAAAGTCGGGTCGCCGAAGCGCGTGTAATGGTCGAACGAATCATAAACCGAATGATAAGAGCCGCCGCCGTCTTCGCCGCCGTAACCCAAATCTATCGCGGCAATGCCGAGATGCTGTATAAACGGCGTGTAATCCGAACCAGAGCCGAGCGCGGAAATTCGCAAATCCGCGCGAGACTGCGCGTCTTTTCTGGTTTCAGGCGAACCGTTGACAATCTGACGGTCTTTCATTCGTTCCCAAACCGAAAGTTTTGTTTCGGGGTCGGGAATATCTTTCGCCACGCCGTTAACAAATTTTTCGAGCGTGTGCGAGCCGCCGACTCCTAAGAATCCGCGTCCGTTTGAATCGGAATTAATATAGACGACAGCCTTTTTCTGCAATTCGTCGGCGTGCGTTTCCGCCCATTCGGTCGAACCGAGCAGTCCGGGTTCTTCGCCGTCCCACGCGCAATAAACGATTGTTCGTTTCGGTTTCCAGCCCTGTTTGACGAGTTCGCCCATCGCGCGGGCTTCTTCCATCATCGCTACTTGCCCGCTCAACGGGTCTTCCGCGCCGTTCACCCAAGCGTCGTGATGATTGCCGCGAATAATCCATTGGTCTGGAAACTGCGAGCCGCGCAGTTTGGCAATCACGTCATAAATAGTTTTCGTATCCCAGTTGAATTCGAGCTTGAAATGAATTTTTGTAGAATTAACGCCGCCGAGATGATAAGTTATCGGTAGCGCGCCGCGCCAGTTTTGCGGAGCAACCGCACCGCTCAATGAACGCAGAAGCGGCAGAGCGTCGGCGTAGGAAATCGGCATCACGGGAATTTTCGTCAAAGTCGGCGCGTCTTTCAAAGCCAGACGTTTCGCGCCTTTGACCGAACCGATGCCGGGCGTTAGAGGGTCGCCGGGAAAAACCGGCATATCTGCAACCGAGCCGCGCTGCACGCCGTTTTCGCTGCGATACGCGCCCTTCGGATAAACGTCGCCCTGAAAATATCCGTCGTCGCGCGGGTCGGAATAAATCAGACAACCGATTGCGCCGTGTTCCGCCGCAACTTTCGGTTTTATTCCGCGCCAAGAGCCTCCGTAACGCGCAATCACGATTTTGCCTTTCACGTCAATGCCGCGTTTGGCGAGTTCTTCGTAGTCAGCCGGAATGCCGTAATTGACATAAACCAAATCGCCCGTGACATCCCCATCTGCCGAATAAGCGTTATAGGTTGGAAGCTGTTCCGCTTTTTGATTTGAAGTCGCGTCTTCGGGCAAAGACGGTTCTTCGAGTCGCGCCGTAAATTTTTCGGGCGAAAGCATTTCTAAAACGCGCGTTTTCGGCGTGGGAAACAAAACGTCGAACGTTTCAATGTTTGTATCAAAACCAAAAGCGCGAAACTGCGCGGCGATAAATTCGGCGTTGTCTTTGTCATACGGCGAGCCAACATGATGCGGGCGCGCCGAGAGCCGCTTCATCCATTCGCGCAAATCTTCGCGCTTTAAGAGCGAATCGAATTTCGTTTCGAGCGATTTTTCATCCGCCGAAGAATTATTACTAAATCCCATCAAAGTTTTTTCTGCAGTTTGCGCGAAAAGCGTTGATGAAAACAGACTGAAAAGCAAAATGCCGGATAAGAAATGACGCATAGTTTTTCCTCGAAATATTGTTTTAGAAAGTTTTTTAAGAAATACCTAAATCTCCGGCTTCCGCGTCGGGAATGTCAATTTTCATTCGCAAAAGCGCGGTTGAAAAAGTTTTCCCTTGCGCGTCGGTCATCAAAGATAAAGTTCCGCCGCCGCCCAGAGATTCGTGCAGCAGGAAATTTAACGCTTTTAAATTCGGAAGCTCGAATCGTTCAACATCGCCTTTGACCATTTCGCCGAAATGTTTTTTAACTTTTTCTTCCGTCACTTCGCGGACGAGCAGCGGATAAAATTCGTCTTTGAGCGCGATTACGCCGACGTTTGCCGTGTCGCCTTTGTCGCCCGAACGCGCATGCGCTAGTTTTGTTAATTCTATTTCCATAAGTTGTTAATAAATTCGTCTAAATCAATATCGGCTTGTTTCAAGATACTTTTTATCATCCCGATTGCTAACTGATGATGCAATGGAACAACACAGCCAATAACACCATTGGGAGTTTGTTTTTTCAAAATTATATGGCTGCCTTGTTATCTAATTTTCAATTATAACCGATTATCCGGTATTAGCGGAAATTGATAACGAAAACTTATAAACCGTTTTTTTTTTTACATTTACGAGAAATAGACTTGACAAGCCGGAATAATTAAAGTAACAATCTGACATCTCGAATTGAAAACTAAGGAAATACTTTCGATGTTCTGGTTTTGCTTCCAACCTTTCACGCTTCCAGACTTCATTTTCACGAATGAGGAAATCAAGTGTGTCTGCGGAACGACAGCCGGTTCGTTCAATTCGAGAAAACAATTCGTTAAAAATAAATAAAGCCTTGAGGTTGCTCTAACAACTTCAAGGCTTTTTGTTTGAAATGCTTCTGCTGTGTTTGGACAACAGATGCGAACCCAACACATTCGCATTATAACGCAAAACACGGCAGAGGCTCAACCTGAAACTTGAGAGTTGAACAGAACTGTGCGCGCTTTAAGTTAGTCTCTGTGTTCGTATTCAATTCTCTTTAGTTCATTAAGGAGAATTATGACTAAGAGCATTCTTGCTATGATAGCTGCATATTCGATTTTTATCCTCTCGATTGGACAAGTCACGCAGGCGATTACTCCAACAAGTTCAGGGATAAAAATCGCGGTGAAAGATAAAAGTTGCTCGACTTGTTCCGCACTTGGCTCTTTGCCGGCGAATCCGCTTGATAGATTGGCGACGCTCGGTCGTCAGTCGCAAAATAATTTGCTTTTGCCGGTTAGACGTTCATCGGTTAAAGGTTTTCCAATTGACTTTGTTAGTTCTTCGACCGGCGAACTCGCGTTTGCCGTGACCGATTTAGCTTTTCCAGACAATCCGCTTTTGCTTTTTCAAAGAACTTATCTCAGCAGCCAGAATGAAGATTTCGGGCTTGGGCGCGGCTGGTCATTTGCCTTTAATGACAGCATCGCTTTAAACGCCGACAATGCTGTTTTAAAGACCGGAACGGGCGATAATTTCGTTTATCGTCGTGACGGGGCGCAGCACTTTATTTTGCAAACTTCCGATTCGACGGACGTTAAAGAATTTAACGTGGAAAACGGCAATGTTATTTCGGCAAAAAACGGCGATGTCACCAAAATTTACCAGCGCAGCGGCAACGAGTATTATTTAAGCCAAATTACCGCGCCCGCCGGATTGGAAGTTACCATTAACCGAAGCCCGAACAGTCAAATACGCAGCATTTCAAGCATATCGGGAGAAATCAATTTTGTTTGGTCAAATGGCGGCAATAACGCGAAACTTCTGGCGGTTGCTGACAATACGGGCAGGCGAGTTTCTTTCGGACAATCAAACGATTTATTGCAAAGCGCAACGTCGGCAACCGGCGGCGAGTGGCATTATGAATATGCTGACGGAAAAATAAGCCGCGTGATTGACCCTGCAAATAGAATCGCGCTCGGCGCAAAATATGACGCGAACGGGCGCACGACCGAATTTGGCGATGCGGCTAACGTCAATCGTTTGACTTATGAACCCAACGCAAGCAGCATTTCGACGCGCACAACCGTCACCGATTCGCTCAATTACACCCGCATCTTTCAACACAACGAACGCGGCAATTTAACCGAAGTTGACGACGCGGGCGGCATTCTCGCAAAAATCGGATACGATGAAGCCAATCGTCCAATTCAAGTGACGGATGCGAACGGCGCGGCACAAACTTTCAGTTATGACG
>JBPCRW010000175.1:0-10127 GCA_050996405.1 Pyrinomonadaceae bacterium
CCATTACACGCTTGGTGTCCTGCTTGAGTTCTTTTGCCAGGTCGTAAATACGAACTTTGTTACCCGTCATTTAATTTCCCTATTTTTATAATCTAGAAAACTATTTATTTTCTTCGCCCGAAATTTCTCCCGCGCCTTCTGTTTCTACGGTTTTTTTAACCGCTTCGTCGGCTTTACTGCTTTCACTCGCACCGATTTCTTCCGTATTTTCAATTTCGGAGGATTCTACCAATCCGGCATTTTCAGATGCCGTTTCAGCCGCTTGCTTTTCTTCGACATCTGATTCTGCCCGTTCCTGCGGCTCGGTTTCATCGACAACTACTTCACTTTCGTTTTGCGGCTGAGAATCGGTAATTTCTTCCGGCGTTTCAGCCGCGCTCATGTTGTCAATGTCTCCGGCGGTCTCATCTGCGCTTTCGCTTTCTTCAATCGCTTTCGTATCGGATTTCGCCATCGAATCCTTTGCCGCGACGACGGATTGCGCCGCTCTGATAATTTCTTCGGCTTCGTCAAGACTGATGTCTAAAATTTCTACCAAATCATCAACCGAAGTTGTCACCAGAGTTTCGACATCGGTAATTCCTTTTTCCTTCAAATCTTCGGCTTGCGAAGCGGAAACGCCTTCCAGCGCAGACACCGGAACGGCTTCGCCCGAAGCCATCAATTTGCCCATCTGCTGCGCGACTTCTCTCTTTAAAATTTCTTCGCTGACGATGTTGATATTCCACCCGACGAGCCGCGTCGCCAGCCGCACATTTTGTCCGCGCTTGCCGATTGCCAAACTCAATTGGTCTTCGGTAACAATCACTTCCATATCGTGATTGTTGATGTCGGTGATGCGAACCTGGCTGACTTTCGCCGGACTCAAAGCATTGGCGGCAAAAACCGCCGGTTCATCCGACCATTCGATAATGTCAATTTTTTCGCCGCGCAATTCCTTGATGATTGACTGCACGCGCGAACCTTTCATCCCGACGCACGCGCCCACCGGGTCAACGTCTCTTTCGTTTGAAGCGACGGCGATTTTCGCGCGGTCGCCCGGCTCTCTGACCGCCGATTTAATTACAACGGTGTCGTCATAAATTTCCGGCACTTCCATTTCAAAAAGTCTTTTCAAAAGGTCAGCCGACGCGCGCGAAGCCTGAATTTGTGGACCTTTAGGGTCTTTGGTAATGTCGGAAATGACGACGCGAATGCGCTCGCCCTGATTCCAGTTTTCGCTTCTGACCTGGTCTCTTTTCGTCAAAATCGCTTCGAGATTACTGCCTAAATCAATAATCATATCGCCGCGTTCAAATCGTTTGACCGTGCCGTTGACAAGCTCGCCTTTGCGATCAATGTATTCCTCATAAACTTTATCGCGGATTGCCTCGCGCACCTTTTGCACGAGAATCTGTTTGGCGGTTTGCGCGGCGATGCGCCCCAATTCTTCGGTCGGAAGCGGCAACAATAGAGCGTCGCCGATTTCAATTTCGTCGCCCGCCAATTCCTGCGCTTCCGCAAGCGAAAGTTCGGTTGTCGGATTTTCAACTTCTTCGACGACAATTTTTTGCGCGGAAATTTCAATCGTCCCGTCCGCGTCGTTCCAGTCAACCTGAATGCTGTCGCCGGTTTTATCCTGCGTTTTAAATTGTTTGCGCGCCGCCGCTTTGACGGCTTCCTTCATCGCCTCAATTATCAGATTGCGGTCTAAACCGTTTTCCGCGCACAATGTTTCGATGCTTTGCCCAATTGATGTCATAAACTTCGTTTAGTGGTGAACGGTGAACGGTGAGTGGTGAGTTTGGAAAAGAAAATTTGATGTTTCAATTTTAGCCCAAAGTTCTTCATTCACCACTCACCGTTCACCGTTCACCACTTTTCTTAAATTCTTCTTCGATGTCAATTTCCAGATTCGCCTTAGCGACCGATTGATACGGAAAACGCACTTCGCCGTTTGTTTTGTCGTCAAAAATTATTTCTTCGCCTTCAACATTTTTGATTCTGCCGCGAAAATTTCGTTGTCCGTTTATCGCGGCGTTCGTTTTAACTTTCGCTAAACTTCCCGTAAATTTTTCAAAATCCTTTAAACTATAAAGCTCGCGTTCGAGTCCGGGCGACGAAACTTCCAATGAATAATCGGGCGAAATTAAATTGTCCGCATCAAAAACTTCGGTCACGAAACGGCTGACTAATGAACAGTCTTCGTGGCTTACGCTTGCCGGTTTATCAATGTAAATTCGGATAATCGGCTGTCTTTCCGAACCGACGATTTCGACGTGAACAAGTTCCAGATTATATTTTTCCGCCGCTTGCACAGCGGCTTTATGAATTTCTTCCGAACTTGAAAGTTTGTTCATCGCGCGTCTTTTATCCAAAATAAAAAGTGGGCGCGAACCCACCGAAAGCGTTCCCACGCATTGCAGGAAACGATAATAATACACCGATTTTAGTCTCTAAGGCAAGCCGTCATAATAGGCGAAGATTATTGAGCCAATAATGGAAATCGAATCCGTCAGCCCAATTTATTTTTTGTTTGAGTAAAAAGACTTTGCAGTTCGTTAAATTTTTGTTCGACAGCCGTAAAATCTTTTTTTGATAATTCTGACGAAAAATTTTCCAGCAAAGCGGCTAATTCTCGCGCCGCCGTCATCGTTCTACCGACTTCGCGCCGGAGTTCGCCGGAAGATTCGCCGCCGCCCGCCGCAGAATTTTTCTTAACTTCCGCCACGCCCCAGTGTGAAATGGAAACAAAATCGGCTTTCGCCGTTTCGATAATCCAGCCTTCGTGGTTCAGACGTTCAAAAATATCGCTGTAATGCGCGTGGAAACCCATTTTTTTGACTAAATCCTTGAAGTCAACCGCCTTAGACTGTTTGCCGCCGGTCACTTCGTTGAGCTTGTGCAGAACCTGATGATAAACGTCCATAATTTTTATTCGCGCAGAGTTGTTTGATTCAGGCAAAAGCTAATTTATCACGTTTCGAGAATTCACAAAATACTCGTCAAAAGAGAATAGGACGCGGATGAACGCGGATAAAGCGGATTTACGCAGATTTTTTTCATATGACAATCCGTGCGAATCTGTTCAATCAGCGTTCATCCGCGTCCTATTCTTTTGGTAAATCAGCTTTGCTTTCGCCCAACCATATCCAAACCAACGGCGGCGACCAGAATCGAGCCTTTGATAATATCCTGCATAAAATCTTTAACATTCAACAGCGACATTCCGTTATCGAGACTCGCCATAATCAATGCTCCCAAACACGCGCCGAAAATTGTTCCGCGCCCGCCCATCAGACTTGCGCCGCCAATAACGCACGCCGCAATCGCGTCGAGTTCTTTTAAAGTTCCCGCGTCAGGCGAAGCCGAACCGACCCGCGCCGTGAAAATCAGAGCCGCAATTCCGGTCAACGCGCCGAGCAGAGCAAAAACTTTCAAGATGTTTAATTTCGTGTTGATGCCCGACAGTCGCGCCGCGTCCGCGTTTCCGCCGATGGCGTAAAGGTAACGCCCGAACGTCGTAAAATTCGTAATGAAAACTCCGAGCAGCGCGACTGCCAGCAAAATCAAAACCGGCACGGGAATTCCGGCATAGGCATTCATCACATACACGAAAACAATAACTGCGGCGATTGGCGGAATTGATTTCAACATTTCCGCGCCGTAATTGGCTTCACCGAGACCGTAAGTTTTCTGCGTTCGCGCGCGGCGAAAAGCCAGAAACAAAAAAAACAAAATAGCAATCAATGCCAAAAACCAGCCGATGTTGAAATTCCAAACCGCATTTGCGGTTAAAGGAATGTGGATTGTGCCGAGATAGCCTTGACCTATGTATTTGAAATTTTCGTTGGCAACCGGAATCGTTTCGCTTTGCGTAATCCCTTTAACCGCGCCGCGCCACGCCAGCAGTCCGCCAAGCGTGACGATAAACGCCGGAATATTGGCGTAGGCGACCAGCGCGCCTTGAAAAAAACCGATGACAACGCCGACCATAACCGCAATCAGCAGCGAGGGAACAAGCCCGTATCCCCAATTCGTCAAAGCGATTGCCGCGAAACCGCCAGCCAGACCGACGACCGAGCCGACCGACAAATCAATCTGCGCGGCGACAATCACCATCAGCATCCCGACCGCCAAAATTCCCGTCACGGACATTTGCAGCATCAGATTTGAAAGATTGCGCGGCGTTAAAAAAATCCCGCCCGTCTGCCAGTGAAAAAAAAGCCAGATTAAAATCAACGCGCCGAGCATCGTGTATGCCCGCAAATACGATGTTTGAAGATTAAATTTCTTTTCTTTTATTTGTTCCGCCATTTCAAATTCTCGTTATCGAATAAAATTTTTACTGGTTTCCGGTCGCCGCCGCCATTACTTTTTCGGCGGTCGCTTCCGTTCGCGTAAATTCGCCCGTCAATTTGCCCTCGTGCAAAACTAAAACTCTGTCGGACAAACCCAAAACTTCCGGCAACTCCGACGAAACTAGAACGATTGCCAAACCCGATTTCGCCAGATTATTGATATCAGCGTAAATTTCCTGTTTTGCGCCGACATCGATGCCGCGCGTCGGTTCATCGAGAAATAAAATTTTCGGATTCGTAAAAAGCCATTTCGCCAGCACGACTTTCTGCTGGTTGCCGCCCGATAAAGTTCCGGCAATCGTCAAAGGCGAATTGGCTTTGACGCGCAAATCCTGCATCGATTTTTTCGCGGCAATCGTCTCGCGCGTTTCGTTCGTCAAAAACGCTCCGCCGATTTGTTTTAAAGCCGCAAGCGTCATATTTTCGCCGATGGTCTGTCCGAGAATTAAACCGAAACGCTTGCGGTCTTCGGTCACAAAACCGATGCCGTCTTTGATTGCGTCCGACGGCGAATTTATCGAAACTTTTCGTCCTTCGACAAAAATTTCGCCGCTCGATTTTCCTTCGTGCGCGCCGAAAATCGTCATCAAAAGATCGCTCCGCCCCGCGCCCATCAAACCGGAAATTCCCAAAACTTCGCCGCGCCGCACGGCGAACGAAACATTGTCAACCAGCTTTTTATCAGTTTCCTTTTCAAACGCCGAAATGTTTTTTACTTCGAGAGCCGTTTCGCCGAATTCGTGCTTGGATGTCGGGAAAATATTGCCGACTTCGCGCCCGACCATTTGCGCGATGACTTTTTCGACCGATAAATCTTTTGTGTCGCTTGTGCCGACCGTGCGCCCGTCGCGCAAAACCGTAATTCGGTCGCTCATCTGAAAAACTTCGCCGAGTTTGTGCGAAATATAAATCATCCCGACACCGCGTGATTTCAACTCGCGCAAAATTCCGAACAGCGTTTCGACTTCCGATTCGGTCAAAGCCGCCGTCGGTTCGTCCAGAACCAAAATTTTTGCCTTTTGCGATAAAGCCTTGGCAATTTCGACCAATTGCTGCGAGCCGATTCCTAAGTTTCCGACCGGCGTTTTCGGATTTATCGGCAGATTTAAATCCTGAAGAAGATTTCCTGATTTTTGATAAAGCTCCGTCCAATTTATAACGCCGAAACTCGAAGGTTCTTTACCGAGAAAAATATTTTCGCCGACCGTTAATTGCTTGACCAGCGAAAGTTCCTGAAAGATGATTGCGATGCCCGCGCTTTCGGCATCGCGGACATTTTTAAATTGTTTGACCGCGCCTTCGACGACGATTTCCCCGCCGTAAGTTCCCGCCGGATAAACGCCCGACAAAACTTTCATCAGCGTAGATTTTCCCGCGCCGTTTTCGCCTACAAGAGCGTGAAATTCACCCGCCCGCAAATCAAACGTCACGCCGTCCAGAGCCTTCACGCCGGGAAATTCTTTGGTGATGGAACGCATTTCTAAAAGCGAATTCATAATGGTGAACGGTGAACGGCGAATGATGAATGTTTTTCGATTTTGCATTCACCATTCACCGTTCACCATTTTTAATTACTGTTTCGGTCTTTGGTCAGCCGGAACATTTGCATAAACTTCGTCATATTTAGCAAAACCGTCTTTGATAACCGTCGTCATCAAATTATCTTTATCAACCGTCACGACTTCGAGCAGGATTGCCGGAACTTCCTTTTTAATAGTGTCGTTCATAAAAGGTTTCGCGTCGGTCAAAGGTTCTTTTTTCGCCAATTTGATGGCGGCTTCGACGGCGGCGTTGGCGAGCGGAATAATCGGTTTATAAATCGTCATCGTCTGTTTGCCTTCGGCGATTCGCTGCAAAGCAGCTTTTTCCGCATCCTGTCCGGTGACTAAAACTTTTCCCGCCAAGCCTCTTTTATCCAAAGCAGAAATCGCGCCGCCCGCCATTCCGTCGTTTGAGCAAACAACCGCGTCAACTTTGTCTCCGTTTTGCGTGAGCGCGTTTTCGACAAAATTCAAGGCTTCTTCCGGTTTCCAATCCGGCATAAAATCATCGGCGACAATTTTTATATCGCCTTTGTCAATTGCCGGTTTCAAAACTTTGAGTTCCGCGTTTTTCATAATCAGCGCGTTATTATCGGTCGAAGCTCCATAAACCATCACGTAATTTCCCTTCGGTTTATGCTGCAAAGCGTATTCGGCAATTTTTTCGCCGATAACCGGAACTTGATGCGAAACGTATAAATCGATTTTGTCAGAATTTATCAGACGGTCGTAGCTGATAACGGGAACGCCCTGCGCTTTTGCTTTATCGACCATCGAAGCCGCCTGCGTCGCGTCGTGCGGAGCGATGACGAGCGCGTCAATCTTTCGCGTCAAAAGATTATCGACATCATTTGCCTGCCGGCTCGCGTCGTTGTCGGCAACCGTGATGATACAATTTACGTTCATTTCCTCGCAGTGTTTTTTAAACGCCGCCTGGTCGCGCTGCCAGCGTTCTTCTTTAACCGTATCCATCGCAAAGCCGATTGTTAATTTTTTGCCCGTGTTCGGGACGGATTGACTGCCCGTCGTGTTTTGATTTTGCGGCGCGCTGACGCAAGCCGAAAACATTCCGAAAACGACAATAAATATCAAAAGGAAAAAACCTTTGAAATTTTTCATTAAATTCACTCCTGTTAAATTTTTGATAATTCCTAAACCAATTTTAAGATAACGGCAATAGTTCTTTTACGCAAAATCACCGCGCGCGTCAAGCAAAATTTATTTAATCCGCGCCCGCCGCAGCGCGATTCCGATTTCGGGATTTTTCATAAACCAACGCCAAATATTACCCGACCGAAAATTTTCGATTCCGAGCAGCATTATTCCAACGTCAATTCCGATAACATCCGAATCAATCCAGCCGTCGTTCGGATTAAAAGCGTCTGTAAAACCATATCGCCCGTAAATTTTATCACCGTATTTATCCTTCATTTCCTTCAATGCCGGAAGCGAAATATCGGGCGTGAACATCATCGAACCCGCCGGAGCGTAAGGCACAATCGTGCCGTCCAAATCCGGCTCGGCGGGCGGCGCGCCCCACGCGATATAACCTTTTTCGCTGTCGGACGCGGAAATTCCCCACATATTTCCGGCGTAACTTGCCGGAAATTCACGGCTCAAACTTTTGCAAAAATCTCTCTGCGCTCTGGACGCTTTGACCGAGTTTTCAAAATAATTCACGTGAAAATTTTTGTAGCGTTCGCGTTTATTTCGGAAATCAATCCACGCCTGTGAATACTGGTGTATAAAAAGCGGCGAAACGGCGGCGAGATATTTGTAGCCATCGTATTCCATCCAATCGCGCTGCCACGCATACCAGCTTTGCCACGAAAGCGGATGCGACCGCGAACCGATGCCGAGAATATACAAAATCGAACTTTCGCTGTAATCGTCCCAACGATTCGGGATAAAACCCGTCTCCGGTCGCCAGCCGTGCGACAGCAAAAATTTATCGCCGTTGAGCATCCATTGAAAATCAACACGATTGTAAATTTTCGTCGCAAGTCGAACAATTTCCTCATCGCCTGAAAAACATCCGCGAACACTCAAAACGCCGCTCAAAAGCAGAGCCGTGTCCATCGAAGAAACTTCGCTTCGCCACCGACGCTCGCCGGTTTTGATGTCAATCCAGTGATAAAACCAGCCGTTTTTTTCAAACGCGCGACCCGCGAAAAAATCCAGCGTTTTGCGCGTTCTCGTCCGCGCTTCCTGTTCGGTTATCCATTTTCTATCGGCGGCAACGCAATACGAAGTCAGCGCGAATCCGGTTGCCGCGATGCTGCCGACGTTGTAATGCGGCGCGGGTTTTTCGTAGCGCGCGCCGTCCGTTCTCGCGCGGTCGAGCGTCATTCCCGTTTCCGCGTCGGACTGTTCCCAAAAATATAAAAACGAACGCCGTTCGAGGTCGTCTAAAAATTTGTCGTCCGTCTTGGACAGCGCGAATTTCTGGACGACGGCGGTTTTAGTCTGCGCGAGAAACTGCGTTTGCCCCGAAAAAAGCAGCAGCAAAATCGCCAAACTCACCGCAAGATTTTTACGCATAGAAAGTAAAATAATTGAAGTCCGCGCTTTTGCCTTTTTACCTTTCAGTTTTGATTTATTTTTCAACCACTTCATCTACCGACCGCAAAAGTATCCTTTAAACCTTCGTCGTCCGAACTCGTGCCGACGGTCACGCCGAATTCGCCGTCTTCGACGACGTATTGATTTTGCGCGTTATAAAAGCCTAAATCTCGCGCCTTTAAAGTAAATTCGACGCGCCGCTTTTCACCAGCCCGAAGCGTAATTCTTTGAAAACCTTTCAACTCTTTGACGGGCTGCGAAACGCTCGCCACAAAATCATGAATGTAAAGTTGAACGACTTCCGCGCCGTCGCGCCCGCCGGTATTTTCTAAATCAACGCTGATTTTTATTTCTCCTGTTTTTGTAATTTTGTCCGAACTTAACTGCAAATTTGAAAGTTTAAAAGTCGTATAACTCAAACCGTAACCGAAAGCGTAAAGCGGCGTATTTGGCGAATCAATGTAAATCGAAGCGTATTTTTTATCAACTCCCGCGGGGCGACCCGTCGGCAGTTCGTTGTAATAAATCGGAATTTGCCCGACGCTGCGCGGAAATGTGACGGGCAGTTTTCCGCCGGGATTTACGTCGCCGAACAGCGCGTCGGCAATCGCGTTTCCGGCTTCAGTTCCGCCAAACCACGTTTCCAGAATTGCCGGAGAATTTTCCGCCAGCCACGAGATTGTCAAAGGTCTGCCGTTCATCAAAACAATCGCGTAAGGCTTTCCCGTCGCGTGGATTGCTTTCACTAAATCGAGTTGTTTTCCCGGCAAATCCAAATTCGTGCGTGACGAGGCTTCGCCCGACATATCCGAATCTTCGCCGACAGTCAAAATTACGAAGTCACTGCTTTTCGCCGCTTTGACGGCTTCGTCAAAACCGCTCGTGTCTTCGCATTTTACGTCGCATCCAATCGCGTAACGAATTTTGGCGGAATTTCCGAGTTTGTTTTTCACGCCTTCCAAAAGCGTGACAGCATCTTCGGCGCGTCCGTCGCCAGACCACGCGCCGTTCATACTTTTTTTGTCGTTCGCCAGCGAGCCGATAATCGCAATCTCTTTCGTGTTTCGCGCAACCGGCAAAGTTTCATTATTATTTTTCAGCAGCACAAAAGATTCCGCCGCCGATTGACGCGCAAATTTGCGAAATTCTGGATTAAACACAACTGATTTTTCGCGGCTTGCATCGGCAAACGGTTTATCGAAAAGTCCGAGCCGAAATTTTGCCCGCAAAACGTCGCGCACCGCGTTATCAATTGTCACCATTGAAACTTTCTTTTCTTTCAAAAGTCGTTCGCCGTTTTTGTTAATCAAACGCGAAACCATTTCCATATCAACGCCCGCATTTAAGGTGAGCCGCGCCGCGTCCGCTTCGTCGAGCGCAACGCCGTGTTTTAACAATTCCATCGTCGCCGTGTAATCCGTGACGACCAGAGCTTTTGATTTCCACTCGCTTCTCAAAAGCGTTTTCCACAAAAACGGATTTGCCGTCGAAGGCACGCCGTTCAGAGTATTAAACGAAGTCATAAATGAACCGACTTGCGCCTCAACCGCCGCTTTAAAAGGCGGAAGATAAACGTTTCGCAATTTGCTTTCCGACATATCGGTCGTGTTGTAATCGCGTCCGGCTTCCGCCGCGCCGTAAGCCGCGAAATGTTTCGCGCAAGCCATCACGCGGTCGTTCGCGC
>JBPCRW010000198.1:0-3050 GCA_050996405.1 Pyrinomonadaceae bacterium
GCGTCGCCGCCCTGCACGTCGCCTCGCGGGTCAATATCGGCGACGATGATGATGTGTTTTCCGTTCCAGATTTTCTCTGCAAATGATCGCGCGCCGTCTTTTTCGTGACGAGACGTGAACACAAAAAAATTTGCGTCCATATCGAAATTGGTGCTTTCTTTTGGAAATTCAGATGCGCCGGCGGCTTTGATTTGAAAGCTGACGGTTTGGCGCAACGGGCGGTCTTCAAACGCCATTGTGCGGTCGGCATCGGTTTCCGACGAATAAATCGCTCTGATTTTCGGATGATAATTGTATTTATCAGTCAGAGAGCGCGAAAGAAGCAACATCGAAACTTCGTCCGCGCCCGGCTGAACCGCCACTTTTTCGGTCAAATTTAATTTTTTCGTGAGAGCGATCAAATTTTCACGGTCGGCGACGTGAACGCCTTTTGGTTTCGCGTCGTCCTGCGACAAAATTAAATAATCAATCGTTTTATCACGCGCGAAATTAACCGCCGCCCGATTTATTTTCAAATCACGGACGCGCGCCGCTTTGTAATTCGCCAACGCTTCAGCCGGAATTTTACGTTCGAGTTCGGCGGTTTCCGTTTTCAAATTCGGGTCAACCGAAATTTCCGCCCATTTCGCTAAGTTTTCACGATACGCTTCGTTCGCGCCCGTGCCGGTCGGCGCGAGCCGCATAATCACGCTGGAGCCGTAAATTTTCAACTGCGGCGCGAGTTTTCTGAGTTCGCGCAAAAACGCGAGCCGTCTGAGCGCGATTTCGTCGTCCGTTTCGTGAACGCGCATTGCGACGAGTCCGCCGTAAGCGAGCATATCAATCGAAATTATAGCCGCGTCGAACGACTTCAAATTCTGCGTTTTTATCCAGTTGATAATTTCGTCTGACTTTCCGGCTTCGGTAAATCGTCCGAGCATTTCGCGCGGCGGCGCGACGATTTCCGCGTCGCCGATTTCGCCCATTTTGATAACCCACTGCAAACACGGCGGGCGGTCGTCGAGCGGAATCAGCAAAATTTTCGACGAGTGTTTCGGCTGATTTTGGGCAAAAATGTTGAGCGTTAAAAGACAAACGCAGAGCATTGAAAAGAAGGTAAAAATTTTTCTCATTTTAAGTATTTTTCGACAAATAAAATGTCGCGCGGTAACGGTCTGCCCGATAAGTTGTGCGCGCCGATTCAATCGGCTGATTCGATTCGCTGAAAACGACGCGATGCACGACCAAAACGGGCGCGCCCGCTCTGATTTCCAACTGCTGCGCGATAAAGCGCGTCGCCGATTTTGCTTCCAGACTTTCTTCGGCGTAGCGCATCCGCAAATTATAATTTTTCGTCAAAACTTGATAAAGCGAATTTTTCGTCAAATCAAATTCTTCCAGTTTCGGAAACAGATACGCCGGCAAAAAAGTTTTTTCAAACGCCATCGGTTCATTATCGGCAAGCCGCAATCGTTCCAGATGAACGACTTCCGCGCCCGCGCCGAGATGTAAATCCTGCATTACGTCTTTGTTCGCCAATTCTCTACCCAAAGTCAAAACGCGCGAGCTGGGAACGAGTCCGAGCGAGAGCATTTCTTCGGAAAATCCGTTCAGATTTCTGGTGTGAACGTCAATTTTCCGATTGTTGACAAACGTTCCAACTCCGCGCTCGTGATAAATCAAACCTTCGAGCCGCAATTTTTGCAAAGCCTGACGAACGGTCATCCGGCTGACCAAGTACTGCTCCGCCAACTCGCGTTCGGAAGGCAGGTTTTCCTTTTCTTTAAACTCGTCGTTCTGAATTTTAATTCGCAAAGCCTCGGCAATTTGCGTGTGCAGCGGAACTGCGCCGTCGCGCTCAAGTAAAGTTTTTTGCATCTTTTAACGATTGACCTGGACTAGACCATCTACAAAATGTATTTAATCAAAATAGAATCAAAGCGCGGCTCTTGTCAAATTTTTTACTCGTTTTTGCCGTTTTATTAAAAATACATTTGACATTGATGTTTCATTTCTGTTAAAAGCTAGTGGTCTAGTCCACTTCTAACTTTTATAAATTGTTCGCTCCGCTGAGAATTTCAGACTTGTCTGGGGAAAGCGGCAAAGACCAAACTGCTAAATTAAATTTTATTTTCGAGGAAAATTGTATGACTTGTTTGAAAAAAATCGCTTTTTTGACGGCGGCAATCGCTTTTTGCTTCGCGCTTCTGCTTCCCGCGTCAATCAGGGCGCAGCAAATTACGGCGACGCTTTCGGGAACAATTTCTGACCCGCAGGGCGCGGTCGTGCCGGGCGCGACCGTCACGGCGACATCCAATGAAACCGGACTCGCTAAAACTGCGACGACGGGCGATTCGGGAAATTACACAATCACTTTTTTGCAGCCGGGAACTTATAATATCACCGTCAATAAAACCGGCTTCAGCCCGACGACGCGCGAAAATATCAAGCTCGAAGTCGCGCAGACGGCGAGCATTGACATCGTGCTGGGAATTACGGCGGGACAGGTAACGGTTAATGTTCAAGGCAACGAAACTCCGCTGCTGCAAACCGAAACTTCAAATCTGGAAACGACGGTTGAGCAAAAATTGATTGAAGATTTGCCGTCTTCGGAACGCAACATTTTTTCGTTTGTCAATCTCGTTCCGGGAACGATTGATACCAACATCGCGCTCGGCAATCCAAACAGCGCGATTGGTTCTTCGGCAAACCGCAATTTTTTTGATTCAAACTTTGCCATCAACGGCGGTCGCGCTTCGACCAACGATGTTTTGTTGGACGGCGTAACAAATACCATCGGCGATTTTAACGGCGTAACGATTTCGCCGCCGCAAGACGCGGTTCGTGAATTCAAAGTCATTTCAGGTGTCGCGCCCGCCGACTACGGGCGCACGGGCGGCGGCATCGTAACTATTGCTTCGCGTGCCGGAACGCAGAAATTTCACGGCGCGATTTACGAGTATTATCAAGACGGAAATTTAAACGCTAACGGCTGGCAGCGCAATCGTCTGAATCAGCCGCGAATCAATCAGCTTTCCAAACATCAATTCGGCGGCGCAATCGGCGGACCG
>JBPCRW010000271.1:0-49143 GCA_050996405.1 Pyrinomonadaceae bacterium
AGGAGTTACGAAGTTGAATGAAAAATGCGGAAACACGCACGAAGTAGGTTTGTTCTTTGCGGAAACACGCACGAAGCAAGTTTGTCCTTGCGACGTTAAAACACACTTACTTCGTGCGTGTTTCCGCAAAATCGAACCAACTGCATAACTCCTAATGGATTGAGGAGAAGAAATAAAAGATTTTGATTTATCCCTGTGCATCCCTATTATTCCTGTTATTCCTGTTAATTTTTCTTGGAGAATTTATGAAGAAAAATTTTATAGCTTTCGTTTCTCTATTATTTCTTTTTGCGTCGGCGATGCCCGTTTTGACAAACGCGAACGAAAAATCCGCGCCGCCGTCGATGTATGTTACGCCGCCCGCGCCGCAGTTTTCGGACGCGGAACGCCAAGCCGAATTAGCCCGACGACGCGCGGCGGTTTTCAGCCGTATGCAGCCGAACAGCGTAATGATTTTGTGGAGTGCCGCGCCGCGAAATTACGCGGGCGACGTGGATTTTATGTATCGGCAGGAAAATAATTTGTATTACCTGACGAGTTTGCGGCAGGGAAATTCGACGCTCGTTTTAATAAAAAATGCCGACGGCGCAGGCGCGGAATTTTTATTTTTGCCGAAGCGCAATCCGGCGGCGGAAACCTGGAACGGCAAAATGTATTCAAACGAAGACGCGGCGCGGCTGTCGGGTTTGAAAACGATTATTGACTCGAACGAACTTCCGGCTTTTCTACAATCGCTCAAAGACAAAAAAGATTTTTCGTCAAAAAACGGCGCGAAAATCGGTGCGGCAAACATCCAGAACGTCTATTTGCTGATACCTGAAGACGAGCGCGACGGCGACGGAATCGCGGAATTTAATCGTGAAAATGATTTCGCCAAAACGCTTTCCGGTTACAAAATTATCAACGCGCGAGCCGGTGAAAACGATATTTTCGGCAGCTTGCGGCAGGTTAAATCCGCGTATGAATTAAAACTTTTACAGCACGCGATTGACATCACGACCGAAGCGCAGGAACGCGCGATGGCAACGGCGAAAAATGTTAAATGGGAATACGAAACGCAAGCCGAAATCGAGTATATTTTTCGCCGGAGAAACGCCGATTACTGGGGTTATCCTTCGATTGTCGGGTGCGGTCCGAACGCGACGACTCTACATTACGAAGAATCGCAGGGCGCGGTTAAATCAGGCGATTTATTGCTGATGGATGTCGGCGCGGAATACGACCATTACACGGCGGACGTGACGCGCACTTTTCCAGTCAACGGCAAATTTTCAAAAGAGCAAGCCGACATTTATCAAATCGTCTATGACGCGCAGGAAGCCGCTGCGAAAACCATCAAGCCGGATGTAAATTCCGGCGAGCCCGGCAAAGCGGCAACGCGAATTTTGAAACAGGGCTTGGCGAAATTAGGTTTGATAACCGCGCCGGACGCTAAATATCAATTTATGTCCAACGGGAAACTTTATGAAGATTCTCAATATAGAATCTGGTTTATGCACGGCTGGGGACACTGGTTAGGAATGAATGTCCACGATGTCGGGGCTTACGGAATTCCTTTAAAGGCGGGAATGGTGACGACCAATGAACCTGGAATTTACGTCCGCGAAGACGCGCTCGACTATTTGCCCGACACGCCTGCTAACCGTGATTTTATCGCCAAAGTAAAACCGGCGTTTGAAAAATATAAAAATATCGGCGTGCGAATCGAAGACGATATGCTGGTTACACCGACGGGCGTAGAATGGATGACGAAAAATCTGCCGCGTTCGATTGCCGACATCGAAGCGTTTATGGCACAAGCCGGAAAATAACAGCCACAAAAACTCAAAAAATTTTCTTGAATCTTTTTTGAGTTTTTGCGCGGCTGTTATTTTCTTATTTTAATCTCCGCAACGGATTGTTTTTCGCGGGCTTTGGTTAATTCGTCAGAGGCTGTTTTAGCAAGCGGGTTTTGTTCGCCGAAATTTTGCGCGGCTTCTTCACGGGCTTCGAGCGCGATTTTTTCAGCTTCGGCGAAACGATTTTGAGCCAGCAGGCATTCGCTCAAACCAATTTTAGTTTTCACGATAAGATTAAAATTTTTCGCCCGTTGCGCTTCGCTGACGGCTAATGATTGACGCAGATAATTTTCGCCTTCGCGGGCGCGTCCGGCTTTCGTTAAAATTATTCCCAGCGTTGCGAGCGGCGTTGCCGGATTCGGATTTCCGGCGGGGAAAACGCTTTGATAAATCGCTAAACATTCGCGCGCTTTTTCTTCGGCGGGTTGATAATCGTTTTTTTGATTCAGCGCAATCGCCTGTTCATTAAGATTATGTCCGACGTAGCCGTTTTTATCGCCGAGCGTCTGACGATAGATTTGTTCACCTTCCGTCAAAAATTTTTCGGCTTCGTCGGGTTGATTTTTGCCGTTTAAAAGCTCGCCTAACATCGTCAAAGTCGCGCCGAATTCCCAGCGCGGCGAACCGGAAATTTGACGATATTCGGTAAGCGACGCGCGAAGCAGCGTTTCGCCTTTTTCAAGTTCGCCCGACCTGACCAGCGCTCCGCCTAAATTAGTTTGAATGCTGGCGAGAACTTCGCGCTGCTTTCCTTGCAGATTCGCGCCGTCGGCAATTTGCAGAGCCTCGTTCAAATTCGCCAAGCCCGCCTGCGTTTCGCCTTTGGAAAACTGTGTCGTGCCAATACCGTTTAAGGCGAACGCAAGCTGCGCCGGTTTAAAATCTTCAGAATTCGATTTTTGCAATTCGCGCTGAACAGCAACATATTTTTCGAGCAGCGGAATCGCGTCGTCAAATTTGCCTTGATTAAAAAATAAAACTCCGAGCAGAAACCCTGTATAAGCGGATTCTGGATGACCGTCGCCGTAAATTCGCGTTTGAATTTCCAAAGCCTCGCGCAAGTATTTTTCGGCGGAATCATAACGTCCTTGCGAACCGTAAGACTCACCGATTGTTTGCAAAACCTGTGCGTGGACTTCCGGCTGGTCTGCAAGTTCCGATTCGATTTGCGGCGCGATTTGGTCGAGCATTTCGTTGACCGTGACATTCTTTTTTTGAGCAGTCGGAGCAAGCGAAGCACCGCTTTGATTGGAGAATGACAGCATCTCCTGCAAAAATTTGTTGATGCGTTCGGCTTTGAGTTTTTCTGCATTTGCCGCATCGCGCTGGCGGCGGGCGACATCGGCTTGCCATAGCGAAATTATTAAACCCGAAACAATCGCCAGAAAAATAAAACTCGCGGCGATAACACCGACTTTGTTGCGGTGAATAAATTTTCCGGCGCGATAACGAAAAGTGTTCGGGCGGGCGGAAACGGGCAAACCGTTCAGATGTCGTTCGATGTCTCCGGCAAAGGCTTCGACAGATTTGTAACGACGCTCCGGCTCTTTTCGCAAGGATGTCAAAATAATGTTGTCCAAATCGCCTTTTAATCGCGGATTGCGAATTGCGGAATGCGAATTGGTTTCCGTATCTTTTTGTCTTCGTGTTTGCGCCTCACTCGGTCGAATCGGTTCGCTCGTCGAAATCAAACGGACGATTTCTTCAAAACTGTTTGTCTTCGGCGTGAAAGGACGATTGCCCGTCAGCAATTCATAAAGCGCGACACCCAAACTGTAAATGTCCGAAGCCGTCGTCACCTGTCCGCCGCGCAGTTGTTCTGGGGAGGCGTAAGCCGGAGTCATCGCTCGAAATGCGGTCGCCGTTTGCGCTGTGTCCGTTTCAAAATCGAGAACTTTTGCCAAACCGAAATCGAGTAGTTTCGGCGCGCCGTCCGCCGCGACTAAAATATTTGACGGTTTTATATCGCGGTGAACAATCAGGTTGCGATGCGCGAAAGCCGTCGCCGAACAAATTTTCACAAACAGCTTTAATCGTTCTTCGATTGTCAAATTTTGATTTTCGGCAAATTCGAGAAGCGTTTCGCCCTCGATAAACTCCATCACGAGAAACGGCTCTCCGTTTTCTGTCACGCCGCCGTCGAGCAGTCGCGCGATATTCGGATGATTTAACGAAGCGAGAATCTGACGCTCGCGCCTGAAACGATTTTCCGTTTCCGCGTCGAGAATCGTCTGGCGCACAATTTTCAATGCGGCTTGCTGTTCAAATTCTCCGTCGGCACGTTCCGCCGAAAAGACCGCGCCCATTCCGCCGCGCCCGATTTCCCGAACGGTTCTATAATTACCGAATTGCCTGCCGGAAAAAATGGTTTCATTTTCAGGCAAAACTTTTGCCGCGTAAGGCGAGACGGATTTTTCTAAAAAATTTTCAGCGTTTTGTTCAAACGCGAGTAACGATTCGATTTCGTGTTTGAGCGTTTCGTCATCGCGGCAAAATTCGACAAGCCACATTTCGCGCTCGCGGGTCGGAATTTCCGAAAGCGAAGCGATTGCTTCCTCGATTTTTTGCCATTGTGAATTCATTGAAATAATTCACCACAAAGATACGAAGAACACAAAGAAAATTAAAAGTTTTAGTGTCCTTTGTGTCTTTGTGGTAAAAAATCAAACGCTTTGCGACAGTTCCCGATACAGCCAGAGTTTGGCAAACTGCCAATCGCGCCGGACGGTTTTTTCCGTGATGCCCAAGACTTCGGCAATTTCTTTTTCTTTTAACCCGCCGAAAAAACGCATATCAACGACGCGGCATTTGCGGTTGTCAATTTTTTCCAGCTTTTGCAGAGCCTCGTCGAGTTCGAGCAAATCGGCGGCGGATTGCGCGGGCAAAATATCCATATTTTCGAGAGAAAAAAGTTCTGCCGCGCCGCCGCGTTTTCCGGCATTGCGGCGGCGCGCGTGGTCAACCAAAATCTGCCGCATCACTCTGGACGCGAGAGCGAAAAAGTGCGTCCGGTTTTCCGCCGTCAAAGCCGTCCGGTCAACCATCCGCAAATAGGCTTCGTGAACCAGTGCGGTCGGCTGCAAAGTATGGTTGGGGCGTTCGCGGCGCAAATATGCGCGAGCTTGGCGTTTGAGTTCATCGTAAACGAGCGGGAACAGTCGCTCCGCCGCTTTCGAGTCGCCCTCGCGCCATTTCTGCAAAATCTCCGTTACCTCGTGCGTATTTTCGTCCGACATAAATCTTTCACGGCGATTGTAGCTTAAAACGGTTGAATTGAAAATTTTTTAATTGGAAATGTCCGGTTTTTCCAAAACTTTTCGCAAGTAGTAATTAAAAGCGCGGATTTATTTGAAAGATATTATGAAAAAACACATTATCGTCATCGCTTCAATTTTTATTTTTCTGGGAACGACCATCGGGATTTTTTTTATTTACGGGCATCTCCAATTCCTGTCGGTAAGCTCGATGCTTTTCGCCGATGTTAATTCAAGCGGCGGCTCGGTCTTTGACGATAATTTTTCTTTCCTGCACAGATGGCGCGGTTATTTTAACGTCTATATGAATTTTTTCGGGCGGCTCGGAATCAACCCGCCGACTTCCATTTTTACGATTGTCAGTTCCATTGCATTCGGCTACGGATTATTAAAATTGAAAGAATGGGCGCGAAAACTGGGATTCGTCATTATCGCGCTGAATGTTTTCGCCTGCGTCTATTCGATTTTTAACGGCTTTATTTCGTGGACGATTATCGTCCAACTGGGATTATGCGCTTATATGTGGTGGATTTTGACTTCATCGGAAGTTAAAAGCCTGATACAAACCAGCAAAGAAAAAGGAGAAAAACTATGAAAAGATTTTGTTTGATTATTTCGTTTATTTTTATAACTTCGGTTTTGGCGTTTGCCCAAACTGAAAACGCGGAAAGCTGGAAAGTTATTACGCCTTCTGCGGAAGAATTTTCCGCCGAATTTCCAGTCTCGCCGGAAGCGACGGATTTTGACGAATCCGATAAAAGCGAGAACAACAGTCGTCGTTACAAAGCCGAATCCGGCGGGACGTATTTTTTTATTTTTTCGGATGCCGCAGACAAGCCGGTTCAGAGCAAAACGGTGATGGATTTCGCCGCGCGTTTTCAAGCCGGAGCGTCGCTTCCCGCAGGCGATTTTCAAAGCAGAAAATTCGCCTTCAAAGGCGCGGACGGTTATCATCACACGATTTTAGCCGTCAAGACACCAACGCGCATTTACATTTTTCAAACTACCAGTCATCAAGATGATAATCCGCAGGTCGAACGATTTTTCGCCGGTGTTAAATTCGATAAACAAATTACCGATGCCGATGGTGCGCGCCCGACGAAAAACAAAAAAGGCGGCAAATCTAATATCATGCCGAGAGTAATGAATCCTGTTGGATTAGGTTCGGGCATCGGTCGCGGAACGGGTAACGGCACGGGAAACGGAAACGGTGAAAATCGCGTCGCGTCGCCGAACTCTCAACCGCCGCAAACTCAAACCGTTCCGCTAAAACTTTTATCAAATCCGAGAGCGAATTACACGGATTTAGCGCGATTTTATCAAATTACCGGAAGCGTTCGATTGAGAGTGACTTTTTCGGCGAACGGCAAAATCGGCGCGGTTTCGCCGATGTCGAGTTTGCCGTTCGGATTACTGGACGAAGCGATGAACGCCGCCCGAAATATAGAATTTACGCCCGCGATGAAAGACGGCAAGCCTTACGAGATTGCGAAAGTAGTCGAATACTCGTTCACGATTTACTAACCGGATTTTTAGCGGCGCGTTAGTGTTATGCGGAATTAGTTAAGAGAGGAATCAATTTTTATGTTTTTTTTAACCAATTTATTTTCGACGTTAATGATGTTCTGGCAGAAAAATTCAGCCGAGCCCGACAGGGCTTATGAAATAGGACGCAGTATCGGTTTTTGCTGCATACCGACAGTAATCATTATTTTCATAATTGCTTTTCTTGCCTACGCGCTGATAAAAAGAGCAAAAAATAAAGGACCAAAGAAATAATTTTATGGATTGCCTGAGATTGGTTTAGAAATAAGGAGAAAATATGAAAGTTCTAAATTTAATAATCGCGGCTGCCGCAATTTTTATGCTGGCGTGCCAGTTTGTTTCCGGTCAAAAGATAATACCGGATAAGGTTTCAGCACCTGCGATTAAAAATAAAGATGCGTCCGAAAAAGAAGATATTCGCGTTAAAAAAATGTTGGAACAAGGAAAGGTTAAATATGAAGTAAATGAAGACGACGGCGATTTTAAAATTACCGTCAACACTACGCAGGGCAGAACCCAGACAGTTTTTATAGAATCGAAAACCAAAGTTTATGAGGGGTTTGAAGTCAGAAGAATATCGTCAATCGGGTATGACGCGAAAGGTCTTTTCCCGATTGACGCGGCAAATATATTATTGGCGGATAACGCAAGACCGGCAATCGGAGCTTGGGAAATTAACAAGGTAGAAAAGAATAAATATATCGCTTTATATGTGGCAAAAGTTCCGACCACCCTGACTTATGAACAGTTTTTTTACACAATCGGGATTGTTGCGGGTATTGCCGATGAGAGGGAAAAAGACCTGATGGGAAAGGACAGATATTAAATTGTTTTGCCTATTGGATGTGAGACTCGAACGAAAGAAAAATCTTAGAAGCTGTTTGAAAACTCCGCTCAATGCAGAAGGCGCGCTACGGAAGTAAGGGGGCGAAGGGCGTAAAAAACACACTTACTTTGTGCGTGTTTCCGCAGTTTTCGAGTTTTCAAACAGCTTCTTAACCGGAAAGGGTTCAAATAATTTTGCCTGAAAAATAAATGGAGGGATTTATGAAACTATTAACGAATATCGCCAACGACAAAAATAATTTACTGATGGTCAGCGTTTCTTTAGTAATAATTTTCATCTTTGCTTTATCGGCTTCAGCACAACAGTCCAAGAATATTCGTGAAGTTGATTTTAAGAATTTTACTTACAGTTTAAGCTGCGGAAACTTCGATTCTCCAGAACCTGTGACGGTCAAAAACGGCGAATATCAAGGTCCTAAACGTGAAGAGCAAGTTCATCTTGTCATTTCAGAAATAAAATTTGCCGACCTGAACGGCGATGGAAAAGAGGAAGCGATTATCCAATACAAATGTGAAAGCGGAAAGAATTACGAGTATGCCGCCGGAATGATTTTCACAATCAAAAATAACAAGTCGATTTTTTTGACAAATATTAACGGCGGCGATAAATCCAACGGCTATCTGACGGAAATCAGAGTTGTAAAAAATTTATTGCTGGTGAAAACCTTGCAAACCGGATACAGCAAAGATAATTCCGCGCCCGAATCAGTCAAATATATTAAAACGGCAAAATTCAGATTGCAGGGTAAAAGGCTGATTCAGGTTGGTAAAGCAAACTGGCGCGAAAATAACGAATAAAATCAAAATCCAAACTACTGGAATCACTTCTAGGCTGCCGCAAATAATCAACCGATGAGATTGCGGCGGGAGCGAGTAAAAACTCAACCGTCGAAAAATAATATATATATGCATGATGAATTAGTTACGATTGCGACGACACCCGACATAATCGAGGCTGAACTTTTTAAAAGTCAGATTGAGGACGAAGGCATCGAGGTTTTTCTCGCCGACGAAAATCTGATAGGCGCGGACGTGCTTTTAGCGAACGCGCTCGGCGGAATAAAGATAAAAGTTCTGTCCGAAAACGCCGCCGCCGCTTCGGAAATTGTCGCAGAAGTAAGAGCCGGAAACGCCGCTTGCGACAACGATAAAAATGAAGATACGGGTTGGGGAGAATGTCCGAAATGTCATTGCAAAAACCTCAAACCTTTTCGAAACGAAATCGGATGGAGAGGCGCGTTAGCACTTTTGAAGATTCCGGTAGTCAGACCGCAAAGAATGCTTCGCTGCAATAATTGCGGTAATGAATGGAAGAATCCTGAGACTTAGTTCTCAAAAGTGCAGAAACACGCACGAAGTAAGTGTGTTTTGCGCCCTCTTCTCAAAAGTGCAGAAACACGCACGAAGTAAGTGTGTTTTTCTCAAAGATGCAGAAACACGCTGCGCCCGTAAGTGTGTTTTGCGTCATTGCGCCCGAACTAAAGCGCGGGCTTCTGCATCTTTGAGAAAGTCCTATAAATGTTAAAAAATAAAATTCCGATTCCGTGTTTTTTCTTTCGCAATTATTTCACAAAAAATGTCCGTTTTTCCGGCGGCTTTCCGCAGATAGTAATTGGAAAAGAATTTTATTTCGGAAAAGTGTCAGGAGATTTTTATGTTTAAAAGGATTTTCGGTTGGGTGAGCTTCCTTTTCGGGATTTTCTCTATTCTCGGCGGTGTCTTGGCGACGCTCGGCGGCGCAAGTTTCTTCGCGCTGCTGCGGCTACTTAGCATTGGAGTGCTTTTGATGAGTCTCGGCTGGCGGATGCGTAAGGCTCAGGACGGATAGATTTTCAAACGATTTTTTTGTGGTCTGTATCGGCAGAGGAAAATCTTGCCTTCGGAGTAGAAATTCATTATAGGAGATTTTTTTATGTCTAAAATAGTTTTTATAATTTTGTTTGTTTTTTTCGCGGCTTCGTCGGCTTTGGCGCAGTCCGCAAACTCGAAACCGAATGATTGGAGCGGCTTCTATGCGGGCGGGAACGGTTTTGCGTCGAGCGACAATGCCGATGCCGCAGCGACTCTAAATATCCAACAGATTACTAACTTGTTCGTGACGGGTCGGGGCATCGTCGTCATCCCCGGCACTACCCGTCCGTTTGCCGCGTCAAGGCGCAAAACCAACGGCGGCGGCGGCTTTCAAGCCGGCTATCAGTGGCAAACCGGCAGGTTCGTCTTTGGCGGCGAAGGCGATTTCAATCCATTTCACCGCACCGCCAGCGTTTCGCAGAGCTTTCAGATTCCTCCAACGTTACTAGAGCCTATCAAGACCATCAATGCGCGGCGCGACACCCGGCTCAGTCGTGAATTCTCGCTTCGCGGGCGGGCGGGTGTCGCGTTCGGAAATTCGCTCGTTTATGGAACCGGCGGATACAGCAATGTGCGGGCAAAAGTTTCATATATTGATTCTTACACCAATCCGGGCGGAATCACACCACCGAACTGCGGACCTCAGCCGAACGTATGCTTCAATTCAGGACCGGAAGGACCTGTCATTATTACCGCCAGCCAAAGCAAAAACATGCGCGGCTGGAATGTCGGGGGCGGCTTCGAGCAAAAGTTCGGCAAGCGTTTCAGTATCGGCTTCGAATATCGCCACACCGATCTCCGCTCGAAGACTTTCTCGCCGACCAACGGGACGGTAGTCAACACAGGTCCTGAAACACACGGCGATGCTAATGGATTTGGGGGATCAGGACTTGGAGCAACAGGACTAGTGGGCTTTGTTTCCAGCGGACCGACGCGCGTTTCGCTCAAGAGCGATTCGTTCGGCGTGCGGGTGAACTTCCATTTCTAGGGATTTTTGCCTTGCGATGAAGTATTTGAATTTGGATTCGCGCTTGCCGTCTGCGTCTGTGTATTTTCCGGTTTCGTTTCATCGGGCGATTTCCATCCGGCTTGTTTTAGCAGTTCGATGGCGTATTTAATGGGTATTGCCATATTCGCCGCATTGTTTTCGGTGAACACGCCGAAATTTACACCGATGACTTTGCCTGATTGACCGAATAGCGGCGCGCCCGAACCGCCTTCCGCCGTTTTCGCGTCATGGACGATGCGCCGAGAGTCCAAATCGGTAATCGCTCCGATGGTCGTTAAAGGAACAATCTTTTTCGACTGCGATAAATAATTCAAAATTGCCTGCCGCGAATTTCCGAAACGCGCGTTGATTGATTTGGCTTCGTCGTCGTCAACCATTGCGAGCAGGCGGTCGGGTCC
Source organism: Pyrinomonadaceae bacterium (assembly GCA_050996405.1). Classification (GTDB taxonomy): domain Bacteria; phylum Acidobacteriota; class Blastocatellia; order Pyrinomonadales; family Pyrinomonadaceae; genus JBPCRW01. The sequence goes on from JBPCRW010000271.1 coordinate 10,742, forward strand.
ATTCGGATAACCCATCGTCACAACGGTTTTTCCAATCGCCACCGAATCGGTCGAAGTGTCGAGCGGCAAAACCGGAATATCCGGCGACACCTGCGTCGGGTCAATCGTCGCAATTCCTAAATCTTCTTTAGTTCCGACCTGCTGAACTTTGAGCGGAATCGGCTGCGGCAGATTCGGAAAATAAACGACGAGGCGTTTGATTCGCGCCTTGCCGTTCGACGCGCGAATCATTTGTTTAATCATATCGTCTTCTTCCCAGGGCTGTAGAACGTGGCGATTGGTGACGATATATCCGCCGCCGACGTGAAATCCCGTGCCGATAAAATCATATTCGACGGGCGTGCCGCTGCCTTCAGTCGTCAAACCTGGCTGCGCAGGAGTTTTCGTCGAACCGTCTTCGGGCGGCGCGGGTTCATATGGGTCTTGCGGAACGGCGGTCGGGTCTGGATAACGCAAAATTTTTCCGCTTTTGCGGTCAACCAAATCATAAACGCCGACAATCAGACACACGCCGTTGCCGTATTCGACGCGCAGATTCGGCGCGAGCGAAACGGTTTTGATAATGTCCTTGTTGCTTTTGTCAAGACTGCCGAGTTGGTCATTGGTCTGCCCAATTTTATCTTCGAGATTTTTAATAATCTGATTTTGTTGTTCGGCTTGCTGGCGGGTTTCGCGCAGTTCACGGTTAAACTCGAAACCCAGATATAAAATTCCGCCCAGGAAGGCGACGGCGACGGCAAGCACAATCAGCTTTGTCGCCCAATTTATTTCGCGCGAAAGCTCTCGGACGAACTGGCGCAGAAATGTTTTGGCATCGTCGCGCTTCGGCGAATAGGCGGATTCGAGCGCGGCATCTTCGATAAACGGCGCGACGTGCGATTCTCCGGCGGCAACCAGCGAAGATTTTGCGGCAAGCGTGAAAAAGGCAAACGAAATATCGGCGGATTCAATCGCAATTACATCGCCGTCACGGACAGCGACGAAACGCCGGAGCGGTTCGCCGTTAAATTTTAAATTTAAATTTTCCTTAAAGTTGAGGACGCGATAAACGTCGTCGGTTTTTTCCAGTTCGAGCCAGATGCCGGAATCTTCGATTTTAGCGGTGCGGATTTGCAAATTGCTCGCGTCGGACGCGCCAAAACTGATGCGTTCGGCGGAAAAAAATTCCGTGCGTTTTTCCGCTCCGACCGTGACGTGAATGATGAGACCGTTTGCCATACTAAACGAATTCAAAGCCGCAACCGCAAAGCTGAAAGCTGTTTTTCGACTTTGAACTTTGAACTCGAAACTTTGAACTTCGCCGAATATGATAGCATAAATTTACGAGCGAAAGAGAATTTATCAAAGACCGAATATCTCGATTTAAGAGGGCGATTTTGTGAGCGTGACGACGACTTCGTTTTCCGCCGCGTAAGCCGATAAATCGGCGCGGGCTGGACCTTTGACGACTTTGCCGTTCATATCAAACTGCGAGCCGTGCCACGAGCAGACGAGTTGTTTTGACGTTTCGTCATACGAAATCGGACCGCCTTTGTGCGGGCAAACCGCCGAATACGCTTTAAATTCGCCGTCGCCGATTCTGACGACGATAACTTTTCCCGCCTTAGTGTCAATTGTGTCGAATCCGCCGACTCTGCTTAGAGGACTGCTCGCGTCGAGTTTTAAAACGACTTCATCCGCCGCGCCGGTTTTTTCATTTGCGCGCGCCGCGCCCGACAAACTTAAAACCAAGCCGCCCGCCAGCGCGCTCGCTTTGACCAGAAATTCGCGGCGACCACCGCACTCGGCTTTTTCATTACTGCAATTTTCCATCTCTTTAACTCCTCAAAAAATGCCCGTCTAATCAATAACTCCGATTTGATGCGAAAAGTAAAGAAAAAGAGCCCGCGAAATATCGCTTGCAGATTCTTTTTTTGCAATTTGTAAAAATTTCATGCCGATTTCGATAAAGTTTCCATATCCGGCTTCCAGCGCAGGACGGGTTTGCGCGCGGCGGTCGCTTCGTCCAATCTGCCGATTCTGGTTGAATGCGGCGCGTCAATAACGAGTTGCGGATTTTCCTGCGCTTCCGCATTGATGTCCTTCATCGCTTCGATAAACGCATCTAAATCTGCGCGTCCGACAGATTCGGTCGGCTCAATCAGCATCGCGCCTTCGACGACCAGCGGAAAATAAATCGTCATTGGATGAAAGCCGTAATCAATCAACCTTTTTGCAATATCCAAAGTATGAACGCCTTTTTTAGATTGCTTTTTGTGCGAAAAAACGACTTCGTGCATCGGGTCGGCGGCAAAAGGTTTTTCGTAATCTTCCTGTAAGAAATGCGACAAATATCGAGCATTCAAAACCGCCGCTTCGGTCGCTTCGCGCAAACCCGACGCGCCGTGCGTGTAGATGTATGACAGCGCGCGAATCATCATTCCGAAATTGCCGTAAAACGCTTTGACGCGCCCGATTGATTCGGGGAAATCAAAATCTAATTTATAATTTTCGCCCGTTTTGACGACGCGCGGAACGGGCAAAAACGGTTCGAGTTCCGAAGTGCAGCAGCAAGGTCCGCAGCCCGGTCCGCCGCCGCCGTGCGGAGTCGAAAATGTTTTGTGCAGATTTAAATGAATCACGTCAACGCCGAAATCGCCCGGACGCGCCACGCCGACGAGCGCGTTCATATTCGCGCCGTCCATATAAACCAAGCCGCCCGCGTCGTGAATAATTTTGCAGATTTCCTTAATGTTTTTCTCGAAAATTCCGACCGTGTTCGGATTCGTGAGCATCAGACCGGCAACGCCGCCTTCGTCGCAGAGTTTTTGCAAATGTTCCAAATCGGTTAAACCTTCGGCGGTTGATTTAACGGTTTTGACCGTGAATCCGGCAAGCGCGGCTGAAGCGGGATTCGTGCCGTGCGCCGAATCTGGAATCAGCATCACGCGCCGGTTTTTCGATTCCGCGCCGTCGCGTTTGTCCAAAAACGCGCGAATCAACAGAACGCCCGTCATCTCGCCCTGCGCTCCGGCGGCGGGCTGCAATGAAACGCCCGGCAAGCCCGTAATTTCCGCCAAATCTTCTTGCAATTTATAAATTAATTCTAACGCGCCTTGCGCTTCCTGTTCCGGCGCGAGCGGATGCAGGTTCGCCAAACCCGCAATTCGCGCGACTTTTTCGTTCAAGCGGGAATTGTATTTCATCGTGCAAGAACCGAGCGGATACATTCCCAAATCAATCGAATAATTCCAAGTCGAGATTCTGGTAAAATGCCGAATCACGTCAACTTCGCTGACTTCTGGCACGCCTTCCAAATCGTCATCGCGGCGCAGTTCGATTGGAATAATTTCGTCCAAATTCGTTTCCTCAACGTCGAGTTTCGGCAGTTTATAGCCGACTCGTCCGGTCTGCGAACGCTCGAAAATCAAACCTTCGTTTTGTGTCGGATGCTGTGTAACTTTTTTAATGCTCATAAAATTTAAATCGTTTGTTGGAAAACTAAAAAATTGCCGTTGAAAGGGTGCTTAATTTTAAAAATGTCAAAAGAATTCAGGTCATCGAAAATTACATTCATTCTATCAATGTTCAGACGGTCATCATCTTCACTATGCGACGGAAGAATAAAATTTAAAGTGTTGCCGGAAATTTCGGGGTATTTTTTCGCATTCAAAATGTTTCCTTCGGCTTTTACTTCAGTCATAATCCGAAACCGCAGTTTAATCGAAGCGTTTTCGACATTTCTTACTTTGCTAAAACTCGTCTGCTCAGAAAAAAGCGTTTCCAAAATTATTTTCGTTGAGTCGTCAAATTTTGTCTGACCGCTTTCCATCGTTTCCCGCAGAACTTGGCTGAAAGATTTAGCAATTAATTCATTAACTTTGATGGTTTCAAAGAAACTTCCGTGAACCAGAACAATCTTACTGTTAGCTTTACTTTTACCACGAATCAGATAAAAAACTTCTCGTTCCGGCAAAGCCGAAATATCATCGCCTGCTTCAATCATCTGCCGCAAAACTTCGCTGTTTTTGCCTTTGATAACTTTCGCAATTTCTTTCTTGCCTGTTGGAATCGTCGAGTTAAAAGAGGAAACCGTATAACTTTTACTATCTTTTAATTCTACTAATTCGCCGCCGGAAAATAGCTCGTCGTCTTTGGAAATTCTGATTGCTAAATCAGGAAATTGTCCGACGCGCTTGCACGAAAGCAGATTTTCATCAAATGGAAAATCGTCAAGTTTGGCGATTGATTCGAGAGCGTTTTTGTTCTCAACCAAATTTTTGAAAAAATGGAAAATCGAAGAACTCATAAATTTAACAAAGCTGCCGCTTGTTTGATTTGCGGAACTGTTTCGGAGTCTGTTTTGCCCCAAATAGTTTTCAGATTTTCCGTGCAACTATAATCCTTATAGAATTTCTCGATTTTATCGGCTTCACGTATTTTCGCCAAACGATTCTTTATACTTTTCGCATTTGTTTCGTCAATTTCGATGCTGATGGAATTCCTGTTTAGTTGCTTGCTGACAATCGCCGTTGTTCCTGTTCCTGCAAAAGGGTCGAAGACGCAATCGCCGACTTTGCTGGACGTTAAGATGATTCGCAAAAGCAAAGAAATCGGTGATTGTTGTTTATGAAAACGCTCGCCCGTGTCTTTTTTAATCGCCTCGTCGCCCGCAAAATACCCGCTTGTCAATTCTCGAATATCGTCCCAAACGTCGGTGACGAACATTCCGTTTTCGCGCTCGTATTTATAATGTTTTAAAAGCGGCGGGTTGATTCGCAGGCGATTAAAAACACGCGGACGATTTCCTTTTGTCGCAAACGCGATAATCTGAAACGCTTTGCCGAATCGCATCGCCGACGGCACGGCGGAAGTCATCTTTTTCCAAATTATCAAATTCTGAAACGTCCAGCCCGTTTCGCGCAAAACGCGAAGAACTTGTTCCGTATTTTTCTCGCGCTGCATAAAATAAATCGCGCCGCCGTCTGAAGTTAACTGAAAAACTCGCTCGCAAATTTCTTGCATCCATTTCCAATATTCATTTTCGGGTAAGTTATCACAACAGGAATCATAATCTTTTTGCTGATTAAACGGCGGGTCGAGAAATGTTAGATCAACTTCGGAATCTAAATTTGGCAAGATATTTGAGCAATCGCCAAAAATTACACTATGCGAACGCTCGAAAATCAAGCCTTCGTTTTGCGACGGACGTTGTGTAACTTTTTTGATACCCATAAAATCGGTGTTTAATAAAAATTTCTAAAATTATTTTCCGGCTGCGAAAAGTTTTTGCAGAACCTTCAAAATTTCTTCGGCGACCAATTCGTTTCCCTTTTCGTTCAGATGAACTTTATCAACCGTCAAAATTCCCGAAGGTTTATTTTCCCTGTTGTTTTTCAAATTGTAATCCAAAAAAGATTTTCGCAAATCAACCATCGGCAACCCGTTTTTCGCTGCAAAATCCCGAATCCAATTGCTGTATAAATTCAAATCGCCGTCAAATTCGTTGGTGTAATCCGTTCTTTCGCCGATGACGGCGGGCGTGCAAAGCACGACTTTTATCTTCGCGTTTTGCAGTTTGGCGACGAGTGCTTCGTAAAACTTTCCGAATTTATCGTAGTCCGTTCCCGTTCCGAGCAGGCGTTTGTGCCAAATGTCATTGACTCCGACAAAAATCACGACTACATCGGGCGATTTACTCAACACATCGTTTTCAAGGCGCAAATACAAATCATAAATTTTGTTGCCGCTCACGCCCGCGCCAATCAATTCAAACTTATCGCCGAGATTTTTTTCTTTCAGCAAAGAACCGATTTTCGTGATGTAGCCGTTTTCTTTCACGCCGAGTTCGGTAATCGAATCGCCGAAAAACACGACGCGCTTTTTGGTTGTTTGAGCCGATGAAACAACCGTCGCAAAAAGAATAATCAAAAATACCGAAACGACTTTTGCAAACATTTTTGAATCTCTTATGAAAGTTCTGTTAATCCTTCGACCAAATTATCAATCTGCTCTTTCGTATTCGTTTCCGTCACGCAAACCAAAAAGTCGTTCGGGAAATCCGAGTAATGCCACGAAAGCGGCAAGCCGCCGATGATGTTTTTCTCGACGCGCAGCTTTTCTAAAATCTCATTGGCATTTTTCGGGGCGCGAACGACGAATTCGTTAAAACGCGGCGCGGAAAAGGGAATTTCAAAACCTTTGATTTTTGAAATCTCTTTGGCTGCATAGGCGCACTTTTGCGCGTTCTGAACGGCGACTTCCTGCAAGCCTTTTTTGCCCATCGTCTCCATGTAAATCGTGGCGGCGAGCGCGATTAAACCTTGATTCGTGCAGATGTTCGACGTGGCTTTTTCGCGGCGGATGTGCTGTTCGCGCGTTGATAAAGTCAGCACGAAACCGCGCGTTCCATTTTTGTCATACGCGATGCCGCAAAGTCTGCCGGGCATCTGGCGAACGTATTTTTCTCTAGTCGCAAAAAGTCCGACGTGCGGTCCGCCGAACGACGCGGGAATGCCGAACGATTGACCTTCGCCGACGACAATATCCGCGCCGCACGCGCCCGGCGATTTTAAAAGCCCGAACGAAATCGCTTCTGCCACGACAACTATAAAGAGCGCGCCGACCGAATGAGCTTTTTCAGCCAGAGTTTGCAAATCTTCGACGCAGCCGAAAAAGTTCGGCGACTGGACGACGAGCGCGGCGCATTTATCGTCGAGTTTCGATAATTCATCAATCGAAATTTGTCCTGATTCTTTGTCGAAATGGACGGTTTCGATTTGCAAATCGCCGTGCTGCGTATAAGTTTTGGCGACTTCCAGATATTCGGGATGAACCGTCTGCGCGATGACGACTTTATCTTTTCGGGTAACTCGCTGCGCCATCAAAAACGCTTCCGCCATTGCCGTCGAGCCATCATACATCGAAGCGTTGGCGACATCCATTCCGGTCAACTGGCAAATCAGCGTTTGAAACTCGAAAATATACTGCAAAGTGCCTTGCGAAATTTCCGGCTGATACGGCGTGTAGCTCGTAAAAAATTCCGAACGCTGAATCAAATGGTCAACAACCGTCGGGCTGTAATGCGAATGAACGCCCGCGCCGAGAAAACTCGGTTTAGCGGTCGCGGTATTTTTCGCCGCCAGTTTTTCCAACGCGCCGATGACTTCTGGCTCGGCAAGCGGTTCGGTGATATTTAAGGCGCGGTTTAATTGCACGTCCGGCGGAATCGAACGAAAAAGCTCTTCAGCCGAATTTAAACCGACGATTTTCAGCATTTCGTCGCGCTCTTCGGGTGAATTTGGAATGTATCTCATGGTGTTTTGATTGATAAAATCAGTTTTGAAAAGTTAAAAGTTTAATGGTGAAAAAAGTCTGCCGAAAGTCAACCGCCGTAAATAAAAATTCGCCGAAAGATTATTATTCGTAAATATGCGAAAAATAGTCAAACGGCGCGGATTTGTAAATTTCTAATTCCAGACGGCGCGCTAAAATTATTGAAAGCGAAGCAGCCGGACAAAATTAATCAGGATTTTATCCGCAGACACACTCGGACAAAATTTTGAGTTCCGCTTTTGGCGCGACAATTCAGCGCAAGCCGCGCAAAAGGTGGAACTCAAAACGCTTCAGCAATTTTGAAATTCGCTATAAAATTATCGAATTTACTGTTTCTGATTTACCGCATCGAGAATTTTCGGCGCGGCTTGCGCGAGAACCGCTTGCGTCGCCGTGTCCGCGCTGCCGTCCGCTTTTTGCACGGCTTTATTTTGCGCTTTGACCTGTCCATCCGGCATCGTCAATTTGTAATCGATTTGCACTTCAAATTTGTCGCCGGTCGCGCCCGTCGGAACGCCCGTCGCCCTGCCGAACATGCCGCCGATTTTGTTCGCCGCCGATTGCTTTAATTTGGAAACGTCAACCGACAAAACGTAATCGCAAGATTTCATTTTCGCGTCGTCGTCGGAACTGACCGGCACGGCTTCGACGTTTCCACTTGTCAAACTTCCAATCAAACTCTGACGCAAATTTTCGGTTGAAACCGATTGACCGCTCGAATTTGAAATTGCCAAAACGCCGATGCGCGTCACTCCGGCGGATTTCGCGCCGACCGGCATCGAAGTATTTTGCGTCGGCATCGAACTATTATTGTTATTGCCGCCCATATTTCGCATCATCGCGCTCATGTCGGGTTTGCCGTATAAATCCTCCGACGATTTCGCCAGAGTGTAATCCTTCGGAACGTCAAACAATCCGGCATCGAGCGCGGCGGTAGAAAAATCGAGCGTTTCGATGGTCTGCGTAAAAGTCATATCGCTGCCGCCCATTCCGCTCATCGTGCGCGTTTCGGTCAATGGAAAACCGAGTTTACCGCTTCCGGTTTGCTTGGTTACGAATCGGTCTTGGCAGCCGCCGCGCGCGCCCATTCCGCCCACCGGATTGCGCGGCACTTGGATGGGGCAGGAAAACTGCGGTAAATCGACATACCAGCCGTCGGTTTCGATTCGCATATCGTCTTTCGAGCAAGCGTCGGGCGAAGACTGCATCGTCATCACGGTTTTGATGTGCCGCGCCGTCAGCCCAAACATTTGCTTGCGCTCGCCCGTGTCGTTAATCGAATAAGTCATCGTGACCACGCCGCCGCGAATTACTTTCTCGTTTGAAACATTTGTCGCCGCGCCGCCGCCGCTCGTATCGTCCTCCGAAGCTGCGAACGGGTCGATGAAATAAAGTTTTTTGTTGTCGTTGATTTGGACGTTGCGCTTCAAATCGCACTGCTCGATGGTCGCCACGTCCGCGCCCATTCCCATCATGCCGCCGCTCTGCGTGCGCTGGCGTGAGCCTTTGACATAAACGGTAGATTCAATTCTCTGCCCGCTCGCCGTCATCTGTTGTTTGATTTTGTAATCGGCAAAAGCGAAATTTGCCAAGCCGAATAAAATTAAAAAACTAGTCGTTAAAAGATAAATTTTTTGTTTCATTTTGGTGTCTCCTTATCAAAGATTCATTTAAATTGGTATCTCCTTATCAAAGATTCATTTAAAGCCGAAAGTAAAACAGAAAAGATTTATCGCATAATTATCATCTCGCGCTGGCAGAAAGAATATCCATTAGCTAACGCGGGAAATTTGCGAAAAATCCATCAAAAACTTTGGAAAATTTTAATCACATTACTTCCCATCGGGTGAAAAAGAAGAACGTTGAGTGACGGCGTTTTTGCCGGAAAATTTCAGTCGACGCGGATTTGAGCCGTCGGCGTTCGTCGTCCAAATCTCCGTCGCGCCGCTTTTATTGGTAAATTTCGGCTTTCGGTGGCGATGATTCGTAAAATAAATCCGTCAGTCCTTGCCAAATTTCCTTGTTCAATCTAAGGCGTATTTTTTCAGCTTCTGCTAAAATACGCGGAAAATTATCCGATTTTCGCTCAAAAAGTTTATGGAAAATGATTTTAATTCTGGAAGGGAATTAAAAAAGGCAGGAATGACGCGCCCGACGAAAAATTTCCGCTGATTTACGCCGCTTGGCAAAGAATTATTTGCGCCGCGAACGCTCTTGACTGCGCGCTTTAGCCGACCGCGCTCGTTCATGAAGCGTATCCACGCCTTAGAAATCAGCGAAATGTCAATTGGGAAAATCGGGAACAGTTTTTGGATTTGCCGCGACGATGATACAGCGAATATGTTGTATAAGAAAACGCCGGACGCGATAACGACTTTTTTTCAGGCGCAAAATTTAGACCTGCTCGCTTTGCACGAAGCGTTAGAGAGATTAGCAAAAATTGACGAGCGGAAAAGCCGCCTCGTCGAGCTAAAATTTTTCGGCGGTTTGACGACCGAAGAAATTGCTCGCGCGGCGGGCAAATCCGCAGCGACAATCGAACGCGACTGGAGTTTTGCCAGAGCCTGGCTGAAAAAAGAGTTAAAAAAGTAATGCCGCCCGCCGCGCAAACAATTTAATCAGCCATTTGCCGCCAGATACTCTTCATATTCGGCGGCGTTCAGCAAAGCATCCGCCTCGCCCGTGCTGCTCATTTTGACTTTTACCAGCCATCCGCCGTCATACGGGTTGTTGTTAATAACTTCGGGAGTGTCATTCAAAGATTCGTTGACTTCGGTTATTTCACCCGAAACCGGCGTGAAAACTTCGGAGACGGCTTTCACCGATTCGACCGAACCGAACGCTTCGTGCGCCGGAAATGTTTCGCCCGCTTTCGGCAGTTCGACGTAAACCACATCGCCGAGTGCGTGCTGCGCGTAATCCGTGATTCCGATGGTCGCCGCGTCGCCGTCAATCGAAAGCCATTCGTGGTCTTTGGTGTATCGTAAATTTTCTGGAACGTTTGCCATAATTTGGTTAGTAATTGGTAATCAGTAATAGGTAATAGGTTTTGACTAATTACCTATTACTGATTACCAATTACCGGAAATTATTTTTCTCGTTTATAAAATGGAGTCGGCACAACTACTGCCGCTAATTTTTTTCCTCTCACATCGATTGTAATTTCTTGCCCGATTTTTGCAAATTCAGGCGGCACGAAAGCCAAGCCGATATTTTTTTTCAAGTAAGGCGCGGGGCTTCCCGATGTCACATAACCGATTTTTTTATCGCCCGCATAAACTTCGTAATCGTCGCGGGCGATGCCTTTATCAACCATTTCAAAGCCGACGAGTTTTTTCTTTAAGCCGTCTTCTTTTAATTTCAACATCGCTTCGCGCCCCGTAAAATCGCCTTTGTTCAATTTGCAAATCCAGCCCAAGTTTGCTTCGAGCGGCGAAATTTCGTCGCTTAATTCGTGACCGTAAAGCGACATCGCCGATTCGAGCCGCAAAGTATTTCGCGCCGCTAAACCGCACGGCAGAATTCCGAATCCTTCGCCGGTTTCGATAAATTTATTCCAGATTTGTTCTGCATATTCTGCGGCGGCGTAAATTTCAAAACCGTCTTCGCCCGTGTAGCCCGTTCGGGAAATTATAGCGTCGTCCGCGCCGTCAAATTTGCCGACCGTGAAATGATAATATTTTATTTCGCTTAAATCTTCGTCCGTCAATTTCTGCGCGATTTCGACAGCTTTCGGACCTTGAATCGCAATCTGACAATAATCTTTTGAAGCGTTTGTCAAAGTAAAATTTTCAACGCCTTTGTGCGACGTAATCCAATCCCAATCCTTTTCGGTCGTTCCCGCATTGACGACTAACAAAAGTTTTCCTTCGTCAAAACGATAAACTAATAAATCATCAACCACGCCGCCGTTTTCGTTGGTCAAAGCCGAATACTGCGCCTGCCCGTCAACGAGTTTCGTGACATCGTTGGTTGTGATTCGATTGACAAATTTTATCGCGTCTTCGCCTTCGACCCAGATTTCGCCCATATGCGAAACGTCGAAAAGTCCGGCTTTTTCGCGTGTGGCGAGATGTTCGGCAATCACGCCCGCCGCGTATTGCACGGGCATTTCCCAGCCGCCGAAATCAACCATTTTTCCGCCGGAGCTGCGATGAACTTCGTTGAGCGGCGTTTTTTTTAAATTTTCCGTTGACATATTTTATAGAAGTGTAAAGGAAAAAAATAACACTCACAATTTGCGAGTGTCAAAAACGGTCAGATGAGAAAAACTTGTTTGCGGATTTTATTGCGCTAATCTAAAAGTTTAATTTGAATCGTCTTTCGATTTCTTTTTCTTATCGTCCTTCGGCGCGTCTTTCGGAAGTTTTGCCGAAGCCTCGATGATTTCATTGCAATCTTCGACGGCGTTGGCGAGCGGAACTTTTTCGGATTCGTCGGTGGCTTTATCCTGAAAAGTTTTTAATTGCGGAATCCAGCGTTCGCACGCCTTTGACAAAATGCGAACCGATTTCGAGAAAAGCGGATTTTTCTGGTCGCGTTCCGCCACGTCGTCAATTTTTCCGATGGCTTCGGTCAGAGTTCTTTCGATGTCGGAATAGAGTTTGACAGGCGCGCCGGTGCGGAGTTTTCCGTATTTCTCAAAATCCTTTTGCGCCTGTTTCGACTGCTCGGCGTTTGCGTCCGAAAGAGCCAGAAAACGGCGGTCAATAACATGAACATAAACGTTCATTCGCTCGTCCATTTCCTGCGCGTCGCGCACCGCCGCATCTTCGTCGTCGGTCAAATTGTCGAGCTTTTGCGCCTTAATCGTCGTCGGCAGGAAATAAGCGGCGAGCAGTAGAACGAAAAACACGAAAAGTTTTTTCCGGTCATTTAATTTTGCATTTTGCACTTTGCGTTTTGAATTCATTGTGGTTTCCTTTCCGGCACGACCGAATTACCAAACAGCGGGTCGAGAGCTTTGGCGCGCGCGTCCCGAACGGCTTTTTGCAGTTCACGAACATAGTATCCGTAGCTGAACGGCATCTCGCGCCGCAGAATTTCGAGCCGCGAAACGGTTTTCCGCAAGCCGATTTCCAGACGTTTGAAATTATTGTCAACTTTATTTCCGCCATCGTCGCGGCTGTTCAAATAATTCAAAGCGTTTTCGAGAATTCCGTGAAAATCTCCGAGTTCGTCCAAAGCACTCTGAAAATCGTTTTGCGCGGTCAATTGTTCGGCTTTGGAAAGATGCGTTTCCATCAAATCCAGAGATAATTGCGTGCGCTTTTTTATATCTTTTTCGGCTTCGAGATGTTTGCGTTCGTCTTTCGGAACGGCTTTCATCGGCGGCGGCGCGGCATCTTTCGGCGGTTCATCGGTTTGCGCCGAAACAGTAAGCAGTAAGCAGTAAGCAGTGAGCAGAATTGTCGCCGCGCGGAAAATAAACGAAAGGATTTTCCATTTACCATTTACCATTTACCATTTTCTCCTTACTTCTTTCCTTTCTGTTTTATCAGTTTTTCCAGCAACGGCAGACGCAGATTAACTTTATCAATCTCAAGCCGATTTTGTTTGTCGTCCGCCAAACTTAAAAACTTTTTGTAATTTTCCGACGCTTCCGCGTATTCCTGCATTTGGTCGTGCGAGATGCCAAGCAAATAATAGGTAATAGCCAAATCGGGTTTGGCTTTGGCTATCCATTCATATTCGGTTTTCGCGTCCTGATAACGTCTGGATTCAAAAAGCGCGGTCGCCAAATTAGCGCGCGCCGTATAATTATCGGGCGCGATTTGCAGAACTTTGCCAAATAGCGAGATGGCGTTTTCAAACTGTTTCGCCTGCACGAGAGCCGCGCCGTAAGCAATGATGTGATTCAAATTATTCGGTTCGATTTCTGCGGCGCGGCGGCAATAATCCAGTGCCTGCTGCGGATTTGAGACGCGCGACAGATTGCATAAACGGCTAAGAATATCAGCATTTTTCGGCTCTTTCTCAAGCTGTTTTTCGAGCGCGGCGGCATCCTGCGAATCGTTTATCGAAAGTGAATTTCGCAGCGCGGCGACTTCCGCGTTTGCAGAATCGAGATTGTCCAAAATCTTCAGCGCGTCCGCCGTTCTGCCGTCTTTCGCATAAACGCGGGCGAGAAGAATTTTCGCGTTAGCGGAATTCGGCGAAACTTTGACGAGTTTTTCCGCCGTTTCAACTGCCCGCGCGAAATCGCCGCTTTCAAGAAAAAATTCCGCGCTTTCCGTTAAAGCGAAATCGTCGTTCGGATTTATTGTTAATGCGGTATTCAAACTTTTTCGCGCGGCTTCCTTTTCCTGCAAAACGAGTTCGATTGCGCCACGCGCCGCCCAAATTGAAGCTGAAGATTTCGGCTGCAAAGTAAAATTTTGAAGTTTCGTCAAAAAGTTTTTCAGAATTTCCGGCGCGGGTTTAGTTTGCAAATATAATTCGGCGAGTGAAACATATGCTTCTGGATTTTGCGCGTCGAGTTCGATAGCTTTCGTCAAAACTTTCTCCGCTTCGGCAAAATTATTTTTCTGCGCCAGAATCGAGCCGAGCGCGGTCATCGGCAGCGTCCAGTTTTCGCGCAGTTCGATGGCGCGGCGAAAAGATTTTTCGGCTTCGTCCCGTTTGCCGAGCGAAACAAACGCCGCGCCGCGCTGGTATTCGGCTTCGGGAAATGCGGGGTTGGCTTTTAACGCTTCGTCGTAAAATTTAATCGCGGTTTGAAAGTCGCCCTTTTCGTGCGCGTCCTGACCTTGATTAAAAAGTTTAACGGGGTCATCGGCGGGTTGAGTTTCATTTTGAGCAATGAGCGGCAAAGCGCAGACAAAAATTAAAATAACGGCGAAAACCGCCGGAAGAAATTGTTTGTTGCGAGCAGAAAAGACAGCCGCCAAAGCAAATTTCATTTCGTTTTTCCGAATGGTTTGAAACATAGAAACTTTAGCATAAGAGAGTGATTTAATAAAGATTATGAAATCATAACTTACTGCAATAATTCTCAAAGCGGCGTTTGCTCTTTAGAGTTTTACTGCGATAAAATTTGGACTTTAAAGTTTCGGCTGGCAAAATCAGCAGAAACCCGAAACGCGGAAACTATCAAATGACGGCACAGCCCAAAGAAATTTACGCGCCGACGGCGACACTCACCGCCGCTCTCGAAAAAGAACAAAACTTACGCCGTAAGATGCGCGAAATGCAGTCGGTGTTGGTTGCCTTTTCGGGCGGCGTAGATAGTTCTTACGTTGCGCTCGTCGCCGCGCAGGAACTCGGCGCAAAAGCCTTGTGCGTCACGGGAATTTCGCCGAGCGTCGCCCAAGCCGAGCGCGACATGGCGACAAAAATCGCCGCCGATTTCAATTTCAATTACGCAACAATCGAAACCGCCGAACTCGAAGATTCAAATTACAATTCAAACCCGACCAATCGCTGTTACTTCTGCAAAACCGAACTTTACGGAAAACTCGTGCCGATGGCGAAAGAAAAAAATCTGCGATTTGTTTTGGACGGTTCGACCGTCGACGATTTGGGCGATTATCGCCCCGGGCGTGAAGCCGCGCGGGAAAATAATATTCGCAGCCCGCTCGTCGAAGTCGGTTTGAGCAAAAACGAAATTCGTGAATTGAGCAAAAAACAAAATCTTCCGACGTGGGATAAACCGTCGAGTCCGTGTCTGTCGTCGAGAATCGCTTACGGCATTCCGGTTTCAATCGAACGGTTGGACAAAATCGAGCGCGGAGAAAAATTTTTAAGAGATTTGGGTTTTAAAAAATTCAGAGTTCGTCATCACGACGAACTCGTTCGTTTGGAAATCGCTCCCGAAGAACTGGAACGCGCGTTGCCTAAGGAAATGACGGAACGTCTGGCGGAATTTTTCCGCAGTCTCGGTTTTCGTTATGTAACGCTCGATTTGCACGGTTATCGGAGTGGAGCGATGAACGAAATTTTGGATAAAAATTCGTAAATCGAAAAGTGGAGAGAAAAATAAATGGCTAATCCGATGGCTGATGAAGTGCGGAGCTTTAAAGCGACCGACGAAAAAAATCCGTTTGAGGCGATGAGCGAAAGGTTTGACCGCGCTGCCAAACTGCTGGGTTTAGACCCGGATTTATATAAAGTGATGCGCGTTCCGAATCGTGAAATAAAAGTTTATGTGCCGGTGCGAATGGATTCGGGACATATCGAAGTTTTTGAAGGTTTTCGCGTTCAGCACAATTTCGCGCGCGGTCCGGCAAAGGGCGGAATTCGTTACGCGCCGGATGTTTCTTTGGACGAAGTAAAAGCTCTGTCGGCGTGGATGACCTGGAAATGCGCGGTCGTCACCGTTCCGTTCGGCGGCGCGAAAGGCGGCGTGATTTGCAATCCGCTGCAAATGTCGCAGGGCGAACTCGAACGCCTGACGCGGCGTTATACGTCGGAATTGATTGATTTTATCGGTCCTGAAAAGGACGTTCCCGCGCCGGATATGAACACCAACGAGCAAACGATGGCGTGGATTATGGATACTTATTCGATGCACGCGCGGCACACCGTCACCGGCGTAGTTACCGGCAAACCGATTGAACTCGGCGGTTCGTTAGGCAGGCGCGAAGCGACGGGGCGAGGCGTTTTATTCTGCGTTGACGAAGCTATTAAACGTCTCAAATTGAAACCGGAAAAAACGCGCGTCGTCGTGCAGGGTTCGGGGAATGTCGGCGGCATCGGCGCGACTCTGATGCACGAGCGCGGTTATAAAATTATCGCCATTTCGGAAGTCGGCGGCGGAATTTACAATGAAAAGGGAATTGATATTCCAGACGCGCTGAATTATTTGAACGCCCATAAAACGTTTGAAGGTTATCCGAACGTTAAAATGGTCAGCAATGAAGATTTGCTTGAAATTGAATGCGAAGTGCTTGCGCCGTGCGCGACGGAAAATCAGATAACGAGCGAAAACGCAGACCGCATCAAATGCAAAATTTTAGCCGAAGGCGCAAATGGTCCGACCACGCCGAAAGCCGATAAAATTCTGCACGACAAGGGAATTTTTGTGATTCCAGATATTTTATGCAACGCGGGCGGCGTGACGGTTTCGTATTTTGAATGGGTGCAGGACAGAATGGGATATTTTTGGCGTGAAGACGAAGTCAACGAGCGATTAAAAGATAAAATGGTCGCCAGTTTTAACGAACTTTGTCATTACGCCGAAGTTCACGACGTAGATACGCGAACCGCCGCTTATATGCTGGCGATTGACCGCGTCGCATACGATACCCGAATGCGCGGGATTTATGCGTAAAAATTTGTTTTAAAATTAAATGTAAATTGAAGAAAGTGTTTGATTTTAAACAAATTTTGAAGTAATGTTTAAGGCGGAGTTTTTATAATCTGGAAAAAATGTTTGACTTTTGATAGATACTCCCGTATAAATAACACGCTATATGTAGTATTTACTAGCGTTGCCGGAAAACGGAGATTTGTAAAAATTATTTTTTTCCGGTTATGCAATGATGAGGTAATGAATGGCGTAGATCTGTATTTTACAGGTTCGTTATAATTACTATTAAAATAGAAATTAAAATTCTTAATAAACTTTTCGGCGGAGGAATGTGATGAGACTCGCTAAAAATGCGCTTCCAATCGCGCTATTAATGTTGGCATTTGTTTTTACAATGTCGGCTCAAACTTTAAGGTCGGGCAAAGACAATAGAAATATTGCGCCGACCGTTGGAACAGGAGGTCCGGTCGGTGGTCCGACAGGACTATTTACCATTTATGATGGTCAAACTTTAAGAAAAGGAGAATTTACTTTTAGTATTGCTTACAGTAATTTCGACCGTGACCCGGGCGACGTGGATATTACTGAAGTTCCGACCAGCTTTCAAATCGGACTTGGCGACCACCTTGAATTATTTTTCAATACGGACGCTTATCGTGCATTAAAGGTCAACTCGCCTTTTAATTTATCAAGCTTTTATTTGCCAAATACGCAGCTTAATATTCCGTCATTAAACGGAGCTTTGGCTACTCCGGGTGCGATTGTGCTTGCTCCGCAGGGACCGGGCAGCAGCGGATTAACAGGCGGCGCGGTCTTTAGACCGGCGGGCGCGCCGTTCGTTCCGTTTCCTTTTGTAGGCGGAAATTTCGGCAATAATGGATTTACAACCGCTGCCGGAATTGGAAATGTCTCCATCGGGTCGGCTTTCGGTTTCCCGTCGGGAACCGCTGTTACATACGGCGCGCCGGTTGGCGGACACGGACACTCGGCAGCCGCTTTTCCGGGACTTGGTTCGATTTACGGAAGTATTCTGCCCGGCGTTGTTCTTTCAACCCAATCGATAGCCATCCCGAATTCGGGAGGCGTAACAACGACACAGCCAGTTGTTTATACAACCGCGCCGAGCTATTTACCAGACGCGCCGTTTATCGGTCGCACATACGGTGAATCTTCGTTCAGCACTTTTGTAATTGGCGGAAAATTCCGTCTTAACAGCGTTAAAAGCGCGTTTGGTCTGGCAGTGATTCCGTTTTATCGGTTTTATGCTGATAGCGCGAACAGTGCCAGCGGATTTAATCAGTTACAACGCGGCGCAAGTCCGGGCGGCGGCGGCGGCGGCGGAAACTTTTTTACGAAACGTTTGCACGGCGACGTTGGTTTGAATGTAGCGGCGGATTATCGTGCCAGAAAATGGCTTAATGTATCCGGCAACGTTGGTTATATTTACAACAGCAGCGTTAAGGGCAGCTTCCCAAGCGGAGAATTTACGATACTTGACCGCCCCGACGAATTTCAATACGGTGTCGGACTCGATTTTCCGGTGAACAGATACTTTCAACCGATTTTGGAATATCGACAAACCAGATATGTCGGCGGACACACTCCGAATGCTTTTGAAAACGATCCGATGGACGGTATCGCGGGAACGCGCATCTTTCCGAGACGCTGGTTCGGTTTCGGTTTAGCTTACCGCTATAACTTTAATCAGCAAGACCGCAACAGCATCAGAGATGTAACATTCTCTCAAACGGTTAACGTTTTGGGACCCCCGTCATCGACGAATACAGGTGCTAACGTCATCGCGTCGTCAACTACTTCGAGCGGACCTTTGCTAAACGCTTTCAGAACGTCGAGCGACCCGCACGGATTTATTTTTCAGTTTTTCGCCGGTCATCGCAACGCGCGCGGCAAGCCGGATATAGTAAATCAACCGGCGAACGTGACGGCTCTGGATTTGGATAAGACCACGATTACATTGCCGTGTCCGGCGGGAACAAGTTCGGCAAGCTGTCCGACCGATGTTCAAACGGTTGGCGTGAGAACGACGGCGGTTGACCCGGAAGGCGACGTTTTGACATACAGCTATACGGTGTCAGGCGGACGCATCACCGGACAGGGTGCTAACGTTACCTGGGATTTGACCGGCGTGAGACCCGGAACTTATACGATTACGTCGGCAGTTGACGACGGCTGCGGATTCTGCGGAGCAACGAAAACCAACAGCGTTACGGTTGTTGATTGTCCGAACTGTGTAGCCCCGCCGGTTGCTTGCGTCTGCCCGACGATTTCGGTTACCGAACCTACATCAGTCACTTCTCCGGGAGCGGATATGACCTTTACGGCTAACGTTTCAGGCGGAAACACGGATGCCAGCTATACATATAACTGGACTGTTTCCAACGGAACAATTACCAGCGGTCAGGGAACGCCGTCCATCACGGTGGCGACTACATCGGCAATGGCTGGTCAGAACGTTGTGGCAACCGTTACGATTGGCGGAATTACTTGCACAACCTGCACCACTAATACGGCTATGGGAACGGGCAGCGTTGGTCAACCTCTGACTTCTACCGAAACTGTTGTCGGCAAAGTTCCGGCGGATCAGTTGAAAGCCAATCTCGATACTTTCTTTACTCAGTTACAGAATGATCCGACTGCACACGGCGTAATCATAACTTCTGGAACGAATAGGGAAGTTGCAAAACGTGAAGCGGATATTAGAAAAGCGGCGGCTTTCCGCAACTTTGATTTAAGTCGTATAACGTTTGTTCGCGGCAGCACCACGCCGGGAGTCAGCACTCGTCTGGTCTTTGTTCCGGCTGGCGCGCCAGAACCGACTCCATAACAGTTCGCGTTTGATAAAAACGTGACCATTTCCAAAGCGGGTGAGTTAATTCTCACCCGCTTTCGCTTTTTTCTTTACAGACCAGAGAAATTATGTTTAGAATGAATTGAATTGATTTTCTGCTCGGTAAATCAATTCACTCTTCTGCAATAAAATTCTGTCGCAGACAACATTCAATCCTTTGAATATCATCTGAAAACTGTTGTTTCTTGTAATTTGAAACACTTTGTCCGAATTAAAATAATTACCCAAAAATATGGAAATGCTGTCAAAACAAAAAAGTCTTTATAATTTAATAAAAGTGGTTTGCTTGTGTTCGGTATTTTTCGCGGCTGCGATAACCCGCGCCGCCGAACCGGACAATCATTTTGAAGGATGGCGAACCGTCGGACCGAGCGGTGGCGACGTTCGTTCAATCGTCGTCGACCCGAAAGACAAAAATCGTCTTTTTATCAGCACGCTCGACGGGCAGGTTTATAAATCTACGGATGCCGCCAAAAGCTGGGAACTGGTCGCCAATTTCAACCGCCCGCAATTAGTGCTTGACCAACTGCTGATTGACCCGCGCGATTCCAATATAATTTACACTTCGGGCTATCGCCAGAACACGGGAGGTTTTTTCAAAACTACTGACGGCGGTAAAAGCTGGAAAGAAGCGAAAGAGCTAAAAAACGAAGCGATTCACGCGATGGTTCAATCCGATAAAAATCCCGATATGATGCTGGTCGGAACATTAACCGGCGTTTGGATTTCAAACAACGCGGGCGACGATTGGAAAAAAATCGAATCGCCGACATTGCCGATAAACGTCGATTCGCTGGCGATTGACCCGGTCGATTTAAACACCTTTTACGCCGGAACATTCTGGAGACCGTATAAAACGGTTGACGGCGGCAAAAACTGGAAACTTATTTCCAGTGGAATGATTGACGATTCGGACGTTTTTGCGATGGAAATAGATTCAAAAAATCCAGATCACATTATCGCGTCGGCTTGCAGCGGCATTTATGAAACGCAAAATAAAGGCGAACTCTGGAAAAAAGTTCAAGGCATTCCGTCGCAGTCACGCCGCACGCGCGACATTCTTCAAAATCCGGCTCTGCCCGGTTCGATTTACGCCGCCACCACCGAAGGTTTTTGGATGACTTCCAACGGCGGTAAAACCTGGGCTTTAACAACGCAGCGCGAACTTGAAATCAATTCAATCGCCGTCAACGCCGACGAGCCGAATAAAATCTACATCGGAACAAATAATTACGGTGTCATGGTTTCCACCGACGGCGGCAAAAATTTCGCGCAAACCAACGGAAATTTCAGCAGCCGCCTGACATATTCGATTACGCCCGACCTCGAACGCCCGAATCGCCTGTATGCGACGACCATCAACACGGCAACCGGCGGCGGATTTATTTTCGTCAGCGACAGCGGCGGGCAAACGTGGACTCCGTCAATGAAAAATATTCCCGTCATTCGCGTCATTCCATACACGATTTTGCAGGATAAAGCGAATCCGAACACAATTTATCTCGCCACAAATCTAGGAATGTATCAATCGCTCGACCGCGGAAATTCATGGGCGCAGATGGTTGCTCCGACGGTGAAAACAGGGCGCAAAGCGGCAGTCCGCAGAACTAAATCCAAAAGCAGGAGAGCGGTTGCCGCTAAAAAAACTCCCGAACAAATCGAGGCGGAAAAAGCGGCGGAGTTGGCGGCGCAGAATCACGTCGCCGCGCTGACAGACAAAATAAACTTTCTGACCCGCACCGAAGACGGCAAAAACGGAATGTTTGCCGGAACTGCGAAAGGTTTGTATCGAACCTACGACCCGTCGAAAGGCTGGGACAGAATGAATTTTGGAGACGGTTTCGATTCACAGGTTTTCGCCGTTGCGGTTTCATCTGAAAATCCGAATACAATTTGGGTCGGAACTTCGACCGGCGGCGTTATCGTCTCAAAAGACGACGGCGCGACCTGGGAAAAAGTTTCCGGCGTTCCCGACGCGATTCCAATCGCGTCGATTGCGATTGATCCGCTTCGTCCCGAAAACATTTATGTCGGCACGATTCAGACGCTTTACCTGTCGCGCGACGGCGGAAAAACCTGGTCGCGGCGCGGCGGCAATCTTCCGCTCGGCAATTACAACAGCATTCTTATCAATCCGCGAAACCCCGACGAAGTTTTTGTCGGCAGCGCGCTGGAATCGAACGGCGGAATTTATCAATCGCTCGATGCCGGAAAAAGCTGGAAACGAATTGACGGCAAGGACGCGAATCTGCCGAGCCGCCGCGTCTGGACGATGGCTTTCGACCCGAATAATCCGAACCGGATCTTTGCCGGAACGCATTCTTCGGGAATTTTCCAAGTTGACCGAACGCCGCTGGCGGCTTCCAATTCCAGTTCCGGTTCTTCCGAAACCATAACCCGCCCGCGCGTTACCGCTTCGGGCAATTAGAATTGTAAAACGGTTAAATGTTTTAAAGGCGGTCGTCACAGCCGCCTTTTTCTTTCCGGCGGCGCGGTATCAATTGGTCTTTTAGACACGGTGATTTTATAATTGCTAAATGAATTCGGAATCCGCCTGCGTTTCAGAAAAAAAATCCTTTTGCGTTGAAACAATTCCTTTCGAGCAAATCCCGAATCAGTCGCGCCTTTTTTTAGATTTTCAGGCAGATTCGCCGACCGTCCGCAAATTTTATCCGCAAAAATTATCCGAAGGTTTTATAAAAGAAGTTTTAGCAAATTATAAAACCGACCGAGATGCGCTGTGCGATGCTTTGGAAGAGTCGAATAAAAATTTCGGCGTGTCTGAAAAAACTTTAGAAAATATAAATCTTTTGCGCGAAAACGATTGCGTCGCAATTGTGACTGGGCAGCAGACTGGACTTTTTTCGGGCGCGCTCTACACGATTTACAAAGCGTTTTCGGCGATTCGTCTAGCGGAAGATTTACGAAAACAAAACGTCAAAGCCGTGCCGGTTTTCTGGATTGCCGGAGAAGACCACGATTTTGACGAAGTGAAAAAAACTTTTGTCATAAATCGCGCGGGAAATTTGACGGAAATTGAAAATACGCCGCGCGAGTTGAAAGAAAATTCTCCGGTCGGATTTGTGCGTTTGGACGAAACGATTGAAGAAACGCGGGGCGCACTTTTTGACGATTTGCGGCAAACCGAATTTACGGACGAATTAAAAATTTTTCTGCGCGAAACTTATAAAACGGGTGAAACCTTTTCGACCGCGTTCGCCAAATTTCTGACGAAAATTTTCGGCGAATACGGCTTGATAATTTTCGCGCCGCTTGACGAAAAGTTAAAAAAACTTTCCGCACCGATTTTTTCGGAAGCCGTCAAAAAATCCGACGAAATCCACGTCGCTTTGCTCGACAGAACGCGACATCTCGAAGCGGAAAACTATCACGCGCAGGTTTTGGTCGAAAAAGATTTTTTTCCATTTTTTTTGATTGAAGAAAACGAGCGTTTCGCGTTGAAAAAAAAAGAGAACGGAAAATATCAAGCGAAAGGAACAAAACTCGAATTTTCGCTCGAAGATTTGATAAAAATTGCCGAACGCGAGCCGCAGAAATTGAGTCCGAACGCGCTGATGCGTCCCGTCGCGCAGGATTATCTTTTGCCGACCGCAATCTATTTCGGCGGCGCGGCGGAAATTGCTTATTTCGCGCAGAATGCCGAGATTTACAAAATTTTAAATCGTCCGGCAACCCCTATCAAACACCGCGCGAGTTTGACGATTATCGAACCGAAAAATCGCCGGACGCTCGAAAAATATCATTTGAAATTTAGCGATTTATTCAATGGGCGCGAAGAAATTTTCGCCCGCGTCGTCAATGAATTTTTAGCAAGCGGCGCGGCGCGAAAATTTACCGAAGTTGAAGAAAATATAAACTCTCAACTAAATCGTCTGGATAAAATCTTGAGTGAAATCGAGCCGACTTTATCAACAAATCTGAACACGCGCCGCCGTAAAATTATTTATCACGTCAACGCTCTGATGAAAAAATTTCAGCGCGTCGAAATGCGTAAAAACGACGACACGCGGCGCAGGCTCGAATTTTTATTTACTTCGCTTTTGCCGCACAAAGCATTGCAGGAACGCAGTTTAAATGTTACATATTTTCTCAATCTTTACGGCGAAAATTTTATCAACTGGATTTACGATGCGGTTGACACGGACGAAAAAGAACATCGAATAATGTATCTTTGATTGATGGAGATTTTTATGAATAGAAAAGTTGTGTTGTATCGCGGGGAAGATAATGTCATAGTGGCGGAAGTTCCGAGTTTGCAGGGAGTAATAAATCAAGGCAAGACGCGCGACGAGGCTCTGCGAAATATCAAGGAAGCCGTTGCTTTGCATGTAGAAGTTTTGCTGGAAAGAAATCTGCCCGTTCCGAAATTTATAGTCGAATGAGCAAAATCAAAATTTTACCCGACAATCTTTCAAATCAAATCGCCGCCGGAGAAGTCGTCGAGCGTCCCGCGTCGGTGATTAAAGAATTGTTGGAAAACGCTTTGGATGCCGGAGCGTGGCGTGTCCAGATTGACGTAGAACTCGGCGGCAGGCGTTTGATGCGCGTTTCGGACGACGGCGAGGGAATGACGCGCGACGACGCGATTTTGTCGTTTGAACGCCACGCGACATCGAAAATAAAAACGCTCGAAGATTTATCGAAAATTCAAACTTTGGGATTTCGCGGCGAGGCTCTGGCTTCGATTGCGTCCGTCGCCAAAGTCGAGTTAATCACGAAAACTGAAGAAGACACGGCGGCGGCGCGCGTCATTATTGAAGGCGGGCGATTGATTGATGTCAAAGACGCGGCGCGTCCGGCAGGGACGACCATCACCGTCCGCGATTTATTTTTCAACACTCCGGCGCGTCGAAAATTTATGCGTTCGGAAGCGACCGAAAATTATCACTTGACTTCGATTGTCACGCATTACGCGCTCGCCAATCACGAAATCGCTTTTACTTTAACGAGCAACGGCAGGGAAGTTTTACGCTTGTCTCCGGCAAAAGATTTGCGCGAGCGAGCGTTTCAAATTTTCGGCGCGAATCTGATAGAAAGTCTCTTGCCGGTTGCGGGCGGGCGCGAATACATCGCCAAAATCGGCGGCTACGTTTCCGCGCCGCGCGAGAGGCGGACGACGCGCGACGCGCAGTATTTTTTTATCAACGGGCGTTTTGTCAAAGATAAAATAATCGCGGGCGGACTACTCGAAGGCTTTCGTTCAGTTCTGCCGCACGGCGTTTATCCGGTCGCGTTTTTGTTTCTGGAAATTCCGCACGAAGAGGTGGACGTGAATGTTCACCCGTCAAAAACCGAAGTGCGTTTCCGCCGTTCGGAAGCCGTCAAGGAAGTAATCGCCGAAGCGATTCGCGCGGCTTTGGCAAACGCCGGAATTGTTCCGAATGCGGATTTCGGGATGCGGAATACGGAATTGAAAATCGAAAATCAAAAACCGAATATTGAAACCGCAAACTTTGAGCAGCCACAGATTGAATTTCAAATTTCAGACAATAATTTTCAGTCGGTTTCTTCAAATGGATCTTTGCAAACAGAACAGCCGATTGAACGACAACGGGAATCGGCTATTGAAAAAGAATCTGAAACGACCGCGCCGATTTTAACCGCCCAAGATAATTTTGAGAGTGAAGTTTTCTCAAACGATTTTGAACAAGCTGTGCAGTCGCGTCTGGGAGAATCTTCGATTCAATTGCCGCCGAATCACGAACAGCCGCAAGCAATTGACGGGCAAAATCAACTCCGCATTCCGCATCCTGAAATCCGCAATTATGATATTTTGCCGCCGGTTGATTCCGCCGAAAAAATTCCCAAAGTAATTGAACCTGAAAAGATTTCGTCGGGAAAAATCCGTCCAATCGGACAACTTCATGAAAGTTTTATTATTGCGACCGACGACGAAGGGCTGCTTTTAATTGACCAGCACGTCGCGCACGAAAGAATTTTGTTCGACAAATTTCGCCGCAAGGAAACGGAAAGAAAAATCGAATCGCAAAATTTACTGCTGCCCGAAACCTTCGATTTGACTCCGGCGCAAGCCGCCGCGTTTAATTTGATTGAAGAAGAATTGGAAAATTTAGGTTTCGGTTTGATGCGTCTTTCCGGCAGAACCATCGCCGTCAAAAGCGTGCCGACGGATTTACCGCCGTCGGAAATTAGAAATTTATTGGCGGAAGTTTTGGATACGATTGACAAAGAAAAATCCGGCGGCGCGAAACAATTTTTGCGCGACCACATCGCGGCTTCACTCGCCTGCAAAGCCGCCGTCAAAATAAATATGAAACTCACGACGGAAAAAATGCAGTGGCTCATTGACCGGCTCTTAACTACTTCTTCGCCGACGACTTGCCCGCACGGACGACCTGTTATTTTGCGTCTCACGATGCGCGACATCGAACGCGGATTTCATCGAACTTGAAAAATGTTATTGACAATCGTTTTAAGATAAGTTAAATTTATCAAACTTTCCGAAATCGTTTCGGAAACGAAAAATCGAAAATGCAGAATTTGACCGCCAAATTTTATTTTTATTTTAGCTTTTACTATAGCGTAACGGCTAAAGGCGGAGTTTTGCATAAAACGAATTAGACAGAAAGCAAAATTTTTTAGACCCGAAGCCGTGATGCGAAAATCACGGCTTTTTTGTTTTTGGAGGTAAAGATGAAACTTGAAGATTGGCGAAATGAAATTGATTCGATAGACGCGGAAATTATTTGTTTGTTAAATCAGCGCGCGAAACTGGCGCGAAAAATCGGCACTTTAAAAGCGACGGCGGGTTTGCCAATTACAGATTCCGAGCGCGAAGAAAAAATTCTGCGCGGCGTTTGCAATTTGAATCGAGGCAATCTCACAGACGAAACGATTGTCAGAATTTTCAGAGAAATTCTCCGCTCGTCAAAGCAAATTCAAAACGAAACAATTAAAAAAATAATCGAAAACGGAGCGGCGATTTAACAAATGAGCGTCGTAGCGATTCAAGGAATAAGAGGAAGTTACAGCGAGGAAGCGGCGACGAAAATGTTTGGCGCGAACGTCGAAATTTTGGAGTGTTTAAATTTTACGGACGCTTTTCAGACGCTTTTGCGAAATCGCGCGGAATATGCGGTTATCCCGTTTAAAAACAAAATCGTCGGCAATATCGAAGTGCCAAACGAGCTTTTTAAAAATACGAATCTGAAAATTCTGGATGAAATAAATTTAGAAATCCGGCACGTTTTGGTCGGAATGCAAAATGCGGAATTTGAGAATCTGAAAACGGTTTGCTCGCACGTCGAGGCTCTCAAGCAATGCGAAAATTTTTTATTGAGCAACCCGCAACTGCAAAAAATTTCCGGCGCGGATACGGCTTCGAGCGTTCGTCAAATTGTCAAAAAAAACAATTCTGTAAATTCGGCAATCGGAAGCAGGCGGGCAGCGGAAATTTACGGCGCGAAAATTTTACGGGAAAACATCGCGGACGACGCGGACAACCAAACGACATTTTATTTATTACGAAAATAATTTTTTAGAACGGCAATAATTGAGGATAAAACAATGATTATCACGATGAACGAAACGGCTGGCGGCGAAGAAATCAGCCACATAATAAAACATCTGGAAGCGAAAAATTACACGCCGCGCGCGCGCGTCAACGGGCGCGTTCACATCGCCGCGCTCGGCAAAGGCGACGCGATTGATTGGAATATTTTGCGCGAAGCGAAAGGTGTGGCGAAAATTGAAACTCCCGAACATCCGTTCGTTTTGGCAAGCTGGCAGATGAATCCCGAAAGAAGCGTGGTCAAAGTAAAGCACGTCGAAATCAGCGGCGCAGGGGCGGCAGTTGTGATGGCGGGACCTTGTTCGGTCGAGTGGCGCGAACAGGTTTTGGCAACGGCTCGCGCCGTCAAAGAATCGGGCGCGGTGATGCTGCGCGGCGGCGCATACAAACCGCGCACTTCGCCGTATGAATTTCAAGGTCTCGGCACGGAAGGATTAAAACTTTTGCGCGAAGCGGGCGACGAAACCGGATTGCCGGTCATTACCGAAGTGATGAGCGAGGACGATGTGGAACAGGTCGCCGAATACGCGGATATGTTTCAAATCGGCGCGCGGAATATGCAGAATTTTTCGCTTTTGAGAAAAATCGGAAAAATGAAAACACCGGTTTTGCTGAAGCGCGGCGCGTCGGCGACGGTCAAAGAATGGCTCTGCGCGGCGGAATATATTTTGGCGGGCGGAAACGAATCGGTCGTGTTATGCGAGCGCGGAATCAAAACATTCGATAATTCTTTGCGAAACACTCTGGATTTGGCATCGGTCGCGCTCGTCAAAGAATTATCGCATTTGCCCGTGATTGTTGATCCGTCGCACGCTTGCGGCAAACGAAGTCTGGTTTCGGTTCTGGCGAAAGCGGCAATCGCCGTCGGCGCGGATGGCGTGATTGTCGAAGTTCATCCGCAGCCTGAAAAGGCTCTCTCGGATGCCGCGCAGCAGCTTACATTTAATAACTTTGCGGAAATGATGCGCGAGATGCAAAGCCCGCTCCGGCAAGTTTTTGCGGCGAAAAATCATGTTTAAAGAGTTTCGAGAATCTGTAAGACTTTGCGGGTATCACTTAAATCTTTAATCAATGCGTCCGGCTTTTCCGATTCCAATTTTGCGCGGTCAACGCCCCTACCAGTTTCGACCGAAAGGATTTTCGCGCCGAAGTTTTTCGCGGTTGCGATGTCGTGCGGAGTATCGCCGATGACGATAAACTGCGCGGGTTTGAGCGCGGTGCTGTAATGCGCGTTGAAAATTTCTCCGGCTTTAACGGCAAGCCGTCGGCGGTCGTGCGAGATGTCGCCGTAGGTATTAAGCGAATTTTCAAAGTATTGCCAAACGCCGACGTAACGGCACTTTATCTCCGCGCCGCAGCTTACGTTGCCCGTCAGCAGCGCGTTGACAAAATGCGGACTTTCATCGGTCGCCCGTAAAATTTCCTTCACGCCGGAAAGAATCTCATAAACGTTTTCGTGGCTGCCGATATATTTTTCCATCTCGACGCATAGAACTTCAATGAATTCATTCATCCGCTCGGAGATTTGGTCGATTGTGTAACCGTCGCCTTTTAACGCCTCGAAAACGATTTGCGTGTCGGTCGCGCCAGCCGCTTTGACTTCGGCGATTCTGCCTTTTGTGCCGTAAACCTTTTCCAGCGTCGCGGCAAAATAATCTCTAAATCCGCCCGGACGGGTTGACTGCAAAAGCGTCCCGTCAATATCCCAGAGCAAAATGCGAATTTCGGAATGCGAAATGCGGATTGTCGAATTAACCTTTTTTGAGTCGTGCATTGAATTCAAGTTTTAAATTTTCCGAAAAATCATTCGATAATCGCCAGCACGTCACCGGCGTTGACGGTCGCGCCTTCGGCAAAACGAATTTCTTTGACGATGCCGTCTTTTGGGGATTTCATTTCGTTCTGCATTTTCATCGCTTCGACAATGATGATGCCGTCGCCCTGTTTAATTTCCGCGCCCTGTTCGGCTAAAACGCGCGCTACTTTGCCGGGCATCGCCGTTTTAATTTCGGCAATGCCGTCGGCGTTTGCGCCCGAAGCGGCGGATGCGCGCAGGCGTTTCGGGTCAATCAATTTAACTTCGAGTTGACGATTGCCGATGTTGACGATTCCATGCGGCGCGACGTAAATCTGGTAAATTTTATTATCGTGTTTGAGCAGATAAACATTCGGTTCGACTTCCGACGCTTTGAGTTCGTAAGCGCGCCCGTCAATTGTCGCCGAGACTTTTTCGGCTTCGCGGCGAATTTCAATTTCGATTTTTTCGTCGCCGAGTTCGGCAATCAGTTTCATAAATTATTCGGATAAAGTTCGCAGCGATATGTAGAAGCCGCAAGGCAATCACGGCACAAACAATTCTTAAATTCCCTTTTCAATTTTTCTAAATCTTCGGGCGCGACTTCAACTTCAAAACACCAGCATTTGCCTTCCTTCGCGCCGCACGAAAATTTTTCGCCGCACAACTCGCAAACGTTTTTGGATGTAATTTTATCGTTGAAACTCATCTTAAAACCAAATATAAAAATACCACGAATTTCAATCTCGATTAACTTTAAAAGACTAAAATTCGTGCCGGATTATTTCAAGAACTTTATTTGTCCGGCTGTTTGACGACGCGCAAGTATGGTTTTAATTCATTCCAGCCTGCGGGAAATTTTTCTTTTGCCTGTTCGTTTGTAACGGACGGGACGATGATTACGTCGTCGCCGTTTTTCCAGTTTGCTGGGGTTGCGACGCTGTGTTTTGCCGTCAGCTGCAAGGAATCTATGACGCGCAGAATCTCGTCGAAATTTCTGCCCGTGCTTGCCGGATAAGTCAGTGAAAGTTTGATTTTTTTATCGGGACTAATCACGAAAACCGAACGCACCGTCGCCGTATCGCTCGCGTTCGGATGAATCATTTCGTAAAGGTCTGCGACCGTTTTATCCGTGTCGGCGATAACCGGAAAATTCAGTTTCGCGCCTTGCGTTTCCTCGATGTCCGCCGCCCATTTTTCGTGCGAATCGGACGGGTCAACGCTCAAACCGATAACTTTCACGTCGCGTTTATCGAATTCTGGTTTAAGGCGCGCCACCACGCCGAGTTCGGTCGTGCAAACCGGCGTAAAATCGCGCGGATGCGAAAATAAAACGCCCCAACTGTCGCCTAAATAATCGTAAAAATCAATATTCCCTACGGTCGTTTCCGCCGTAAAATCCGGCGCGTCATCTCCAATTCTGACTGACATAATTTTTTTAACTCCTTAATATTTCTAAGAATTTTTATCGCAAATTTACACAGATAAACGCGGATAAATTAAGAAAAGATAAAACACTTTGATTTATCTGTTTGTTTTAATCTGTGTGAACCTGCGTTCATCTGCGGTTAAATTCTTCAGCTTAGATTTAATATTTCGGCACGGATGAATCAACTTCATCCGACCAAGCCGTAATGCCGCCTTTTAAATTTATTAACTTTCCGCCGAAACCGTTTTCTTTTAACGCCGCAATCGCCTTTGCGCTGCGCCCGCCCGCTTTGCAGTGGATAATCGCCGCCCGCGACGAATCAATTTCATCTGCGCGTTTGACGATTTCGCCAAGCGGAATTAGCTTCGTATTTGGAATTCGCGCAATCTCAAATTCGTGCGGCTCGCGCACGTCAATTATCTGAACTTCAGAATTATTTTTGATTAAATCATTTAATTCAGTCGCCGTAATTTCTTCCAAATTATTTTCTTCGACGACCGTCTGATTCAAGCCGCAAAACGCTTCGTAATCAATCAATCCTTTAATCATCGGATTCGCGCCGCAAATCGGACAATCCGCGTTTTTCTTAAGTTTCAATTCGCGGAAACGCATTTTCCAGGCATCGAAAAGCAGCAGTCGATTGAGCAAAATTCCTTCCGCGCCCAAAATAACTTTGATGACTTCGTTCGCCTGAATCGTGCCGACGATGCCGGGCAAAACACCCAAAACTCCGCCTTCGGCGCACGACGGAACGAGTCCGGGCGGCGGCGGTTCGGGATACAAACAGCGATAACACGCGCCGCGTTTCGCATCGAAGACGCTCGCCTGACCTTCAAAACGAAAAATCGAGCCGTAGACGTTTGTCTTTCCGGTTAAAACGCAGGCATCGTTGACTAAATATCTGGTCGGAAAATTATCAGTTCCGTCAACCACGACATCGAAATCTTTGAATAATTCGAGCGCGTTTTCGCTTGTCAATTTAGTTTCAAACGCTTCGATTTTCGTATTCGGATTGATGTCGTTTAATCTGTCTTTCGCCGATGCTATTTTCGGTCGCCCGACATCTTTCGTGCCGTGAATAATCTGGCGTTGAAGATTCGATTCGTCCACGACATCGAAATCGACCAAGCCGATTGTGCCGATGCCAGCCGCCGCCAAATATAAACCCAAAGGCGAACCCAAACCGCCCGTGCCAATCATCAAAACACGAGCAGCTTTTAATTTTCGCTGACCTTCCAAACCGACTTCGGGCAAAATCAAATGGCGCGAATATCTGGCGTATTCTTCATTTGAAAGCGTCGGCAATTCTTTTTCGGCTTTTGCTCCGCCCGCCGAATTTCCGCCTGCAATCGAAGGCACAATCAAAATTTCGCCGCCGTCTTTGAGTTTGGTTTCCAAATCATCCAAATCCCGAATATCTTCGTCGCCGACATAGACGTTGATAAAATTTCGCAAACTTCCGGCATCGTTATAAAGATGTTTTTTCAAATCCGCATATTGCGTCGTTAATTTTTCCAACGCTTCGCCCGTCGTTTTTGCCTCGACTTCAACTTCCGAATTTCCGCCCGCAAATTGGCGCAAAGGCGTTGGAACTATAATTGTTATTGCCATAAATTTCTCCTTTCAAATAATGAATGATAAATTTTATGTCTCTTATCACTCGTCACTTATCACTTTTCACTCGTCACTAAATACTCCACATTAAATTTTGAGCGGTCGTTTTCCATCTCCCACGAAAGCAATTTATCCGCTTTGCCCTGCAAAACCGAAACAATAATATATGACCAGACGGGCAGCGCGTGGTCTAAATCGTATTGCGAAGGCACGGCGACATCTTCCGGGTGCGAATGATAATAGCCGACGACATCCAGATTTTTTCCTCGCGCGTAACGCTCGGCTCGCAAAACGTCTTTCGGCAAAATCAACACGCGATTTTTTTGATCTTCAAGACTGGAATTTTCAAGCGGAAAAATTTCGACAACGGTTTTCGCGCCGTTTGTCTCGAAACGACCAATCAACATTCCGCCGCATTCGTTCGGATAAATCCGCTCGCCGTGCTTCTTGATTTGCTCTACTAAAATCTCGCTTATCGAAATCATTTTTAATTTTTTCTGTCCGCAGATAAACCGGAAATAAAATCAAATTTTTAAAGATTATTCTCAATTTCCATATTCATCTGTGGACAATTATTTTCCCAATGCCTGTTCGATGTCTGCGATAATATCTTTCACGTCTTCGATGCCGACCGAAATTCGCACCAGCCCGTCGGAAATTCCCAAATCGGCGCGTTTTTTTGGCGAAAGCTCGCGGTGCGAACTCGAAGCCGAATGCGAAACGAGGGTATAAACATCGCCCAAACTCGTCGCGCGGACAACCAATTTCAAAGAATCCATAAATTTCCAAGCCGCTTCCGTCGTATCGTTTTTTAGTTTTATTGAAACCAGCGCGCCGCCGAAATTTTCGCGTAAAACTCGTCGTGTTAAATCTTTATCGTCCGTCAGCTTTGGATAATAAACTTTTCCAATAAACTCATTTTTCGACAGCGTTTCGGCTAAAATTTCGGCGTTGGCGCATTGTCTTTCGAGCCTTAAACCGAGAGTTTTCACGCCGCGCAAAATCTGATGCGCTTCCCAGACACTCAACACGCCGCCGACCAATTTCTTTACGCCGTCGAGCGCGGCACGGTCAAATTCATCATTTGAAACGACGATGCCGCCCGTCGCGTCGGCGTGTCCGCTCAAGTATTTTGTCGCCGAATGAACCGCAAAATCCGCGCCGGAATTTAAAGGCTGGCACAAATAAGGCGAAGCGAAAGTGTTGTCAACAATCAAACGTGCGCCGTGTTTATGCGCGATTTCCGCAACCGCCGCGATGTCGCAGATTTTCAAAAGCGGATTGGAAATCGTTTCCGCCAAAAGCGCGCGCGGTTTTATTTCTTCAATTTTTGTTTCGAGCGCGTCCAAATCGTTAAAATCCGCCGTCCGTGTTTTCACGCCGAACGCGCCGAAAATTTTGTTTAATAAATCGAACGACGCGCCGTATAAATCCTGCGATGCGAGAACGACGGAATTCGGCGCGAGTTCGCAGGCAAAAAGCGCAGCGTGAATCGCCGCCATTCCAGAGGCGAACGCAACCGAAACTTTTCCGTTTTCAATCGCGGCTAAGGCGTTTTCGAGCGCGCCGACCGTCGGATTTCCGTAACGCGAATAAACATAATCGCCGCCTTCGCCCGCGAAAACCGCGTCCATTTCCCGCATCGAATCGTAAGTGTAAGTCGCAGACGCATAAACGGGCGTGGCGACGGGTTGTCCAATCGGCGGCTCGCGCCTTTCTCCGGCGTGAACGAGTTTAGTATCTATCGAAAAATCGCTCATAAATTTATCTCATCAAAATGCGGAAATACGCGCGAAGTAAGTGTGTTGTCGGACGCGGAAATGCGCCCTTACTTCGTGCGGGCTTCTGCAAAAAAGCGAGTCCTATTCAAAATAAAAAAACTCCCGTGCTAATTGAAGCACAAGAGTTTGAAAAATTTCTCGCGGTTCTTTAGCAGTTTTTTACGTGGAGCAAGTTTCCTTAAATCGCCACGCCGAAACTTTTTTGTAAAGTTTCATATCAATAACTTGCAATTTACCAAGATACTCGATGATGTGTCAAGCCCGTAATCGCCGGTTTAAAAAATGAAAATTCTGATGCCGACTTTGCGCGGATGTCTAAGAACTCGCCGACGCTTCCCGATTACTGATTCCATTTATGGTTTCGGATTTACGCA
The DNA here is from genome assembly GCA_050996405.1 of Pyrinomonadaceae bacterium. GTDB lineage: Bacteria > Acidobacteriota > Blastocatellia > Pyrinomonadales > Pyrinomonadaceae > JBPCRW01. Next base: position 44,720 of record JBPCRW010000271.1, read on the forward strand.
ATCTTAAAAGGTTTAATCTTTTTTCATCCGCTTTTAAAATCTCAATTTCCAACCCGCGAATGCGGAGTTTTTCGCCGCGCTTTGGAACATACCCGGCTTCGCTGGTGACGAGTCCGGCAATCGTCGTAAAATCGTCGTCTTCGATTTCCATATCGAAAATGCGTTCGATTTTGCCGATTTCGGTCGAACCTAAAACGTCGAAATACGATTTATTTTCGCCTTCGACGATTTCGATAACTTCGTCCTGCGCCGTGTCTTCGTCTTCGATTTCGCCGACGATTTCCTCGATAATATCTTCGAGCGAAATAACGCCCGCCACGCCGCCGTATTCGTCAATCACAATCGCTAGTTGAGTATGACTTTTCTGCATATTCTTTAAAAGTTCGGCGGCGGATTTCGTTTCGGGAACGAAAAATGCGGGGCGCAAAAGCGTTTCGATTTTTTCGTTTTCTTTGTCTTCAGCCCAGGAGTTTAAAAGGTCGCGGACGTAAATCACGCCTTCGATATTGTCAATCGAATCACGATAAACAGGCAGGCGCGAATATTTTTCTTCGATGATTAAATCACGCGCCGTTTTGATTGTCGCTTCAATCGACAGGGCGCAAATTTCGGTGCGCGGAGTCATAATCTCACCGGCGCGCGTCTCCGAAAACTCGAACATCGTTTCAAGCATCTCGCGGTCTTTTTCCTTAACAATTCCTTCCGCTTCGCCGACTTTGATATATGCTTCGATATGCTCGGCGTTGTCTTCGTCTCTGTCTTCCGCGTCGTTTGGCGTAATCGTAGTTTCAAGTTTTAATTGTTCTTTATCTTTTAAAAAACGCTCAAACGGGTCAGCCAAAAACGACATAAAACTGTAAAGCGGGCGCGTGAACGGCAACAGGAAAAGCAATTTTGATTCAGGATTGCGCCACGTGATAAAACGCGGAATAAGCTGTCGAAAAAGACCGGAAAAAGTCAATCCGACGACGAGCGAAACAATTAAAAGTTCGGATGGATTTTGATAAAAATTATAGACGATGAGCGTCACGAGAACGCTGAAAATAATCAGCAAAATCTGAATCGTCGCCGACAGCGCGAAACGAAAGCGTGGACGATTTTCCAAAATCTGGTGCAGAAATATGACCGAGCGCGAAGCCGGTTTTTCCTCGCTTTCCGCCGTCAGTCGCCGCAGTGAAACGTCCGACAACTGCGTGAACGCCATATCGACCGTCGCCAGAAAAACCAGCGCGAACAGAATCAAAACGGCGACGGCTATCTCAATTTCCATAGTGAAATTTAATCATTGATTCATTGGTTCATTTGGTTATTGAAAAAATGATTCAATGAACCAATGATTAAATGAATCAATTAGATATTGAGTTTATCACGAAGTTTGAGTTCGAGCCGATTCATTTCTCCAGAATCAGTTTCGTGGTCGTAGCCGCAAAGATGCAGAATGCCGTGCAGAATAAGCTGTTTGATTTCTGTTTCGAGCGACAGATTATTTTCGCTCGCCTGTTTCTGCGCCTGCTCGACGCTGATAACAATGTCGCCCAAAAAATTTTCGGTTTCGAGAAAATCGTAACGGTCGGGTTCGTAGGGAAACGACAAAACATCGGTCGTTTTATTTTTGTCGCGGAAAATTTTATTGAGTTCTTTAATTTTTCTATCCGAAACAAACGCGACCGTTAAATCTTTTCCTTGCGCTTCGTTTATCGCGGCGATGGCTTTTTCCGTGAAGATTTGAAAATCACCGGTTTCGAGTTTGATTTTGCGCTGTTGATTGATGGTTTCGGGCATTGATATTTATTTAAAGGGCTTTTCGCTATTTTCAATCTTAATATCCAGATTCACTATTAAACTTAATATCCAGATTCACTGTTAAACCTATAACGAAAGTTACAAACATAATTGGAATAAAAGATACGGAAATTCTGCCCGCGCCTAAAAAACTTTCGCTGATTCCATTTAATATATTTTCTGAACACTGAAGCGATTCTAATATGCCCCAAAATATTGATGCTGTGAAAAGACCGATGACTGAAATGAAAAGCCAACTCAATATTCCCAAGAAGAATGGATTTAAAACTTTATCGTAAATCTTCCAAACAAAAATAAAAGCGAAGATGTAACTTAAAATCGAGAGAAGAATAAAAGCTATTTCGTAATTCGTTCCATCTGAAAGGGAGCGACATCCGCCTGAAACTCCACCCGCCATAAATACAACACCTAAGTTTAAAGCTGAAAATACTGCACCAATAAAATCGGCAACTTGAAAAACGATTTTAGTTTTATCAATTCTCATCCGATTTATTCGATTGTTCTTCGTAAGCCTCGACAATCAACTGCACAAGGCGATGGCGGACGACATCTTTTTTCGTAAAATAAACAAATTCGATTTCGGGAATGTTTTCCAAAACCCGTTCGGCTTCTTTCAAGCCGCTTTTTTGTCCGCGCGGTAAATCAATCTGCGTAACGTCGCCCGTGACGACGACTCTTGAGCCGAAGCCGATGCGCGTCAGAAACATTTTCATCTGCTCGCCGGTCGTGTTCTGCGCTTCGTCCAAAATGATAAACGCATTGTTCAAAGTTCTGCCGCGCATAAAAGCCAGCGGCGCGACTTCGATAATGCGTTTTTCGAGCATTTTCGTGACGCGCTCGGCATCAACCAAATCAAATAAAGCGTCGTAAAGCGGTCTTAAGTAAGGGTCAACTTTGTCCTGCAAATCGCCGGGCAGAAAGCCTAATTTTTCGCCCGCCTCGACTGCCGGACGGGTTAAAATTATGCGGTCAACCTGTTTGGCGAAAAGCGATTGGACGGCAAGCGCGACGGATAAATACGACTTTCCCGTTCCCGCCGGACCAATGCCGAAAGTTAAATCGTGATTCTGAATCGCGTCAATATATTTGCGCTGCGTGGCGGTTTTCGGCGCGACCTGTTTTTTGCCCGACGGATTAAAACGCGCTTTGGTGAAAAAATCTCTGAAGGAATAGGCGCGGTCTTCGGCGATTTGCTTGAAAGCATCGCGTAGTTCTTTGTCGGTAAAAGTGTTGCCTTCGCTGAAAAGCTCGCCGAAATTTTTGAGAATATTTTCGACGGTTTTGACATCGTTCGGGTCGCCGTCAATCGTTAAATCCTGCCCGCGCGCGTTGACGCGCACGTCTAAAATTGATTCGAGATATTTGATATTCGCGTCGTGAACGCCGAACAACGTTTCAAGTCCGCGCGGCGGCAGTTCGATTCTTTTTAATTCGCTCAAATTCTAATAAAAATCCTTTGGTAAAAATTATTTTTCTATAACAATTCGAGGCTACTAAAAGGCTTGCGGAGTGTCAATGTAAATTTTCTGTTAAATCAATCGGTTTTTGTCAAAAAATACTTTATTTTTTTGGCGGTTTTGTGTAATGCTAAGTTATCGAAAAATTCAGGGCTTGTAGTCGCAAACTATTGCCTAAGGGAAAAGGGTTTTAGAACAAGGAGTATGATTATGGTTAAAAGCGGCGCGCAAATTTTAGAACCGGCGATGAATTTGCCGACGATTCGTTTTCAGAAAAATTCGGAAATGAATCTTTCGGTTAAATCGGAAACGGAAGAAACTTCGATGGTCGAAAGAATCTCGGAAAAACTAGATGTCCGGGTTCGTTTTAACCGTTTGAAAAAACGACTGAGAAATCGTTCTTCAAACATTTTATAAGAGGAAAGTTTTATGCCGAGAGGAGATAAATCAAAATATACCGATAAGCAAAAACGACAGACTGAACATATCGAAGAAAGCTACGAGAAAAAAGGCTTGTCCGAAGAACGGGCGGAAGAAATCGCATGGTCAACCGTCAATAAAGAATCGGGCGGCGGGAATTTAAGCGGTTCGGGACGCAAGCGAAAATCGGCGGCTGAAACCGAGCCGGAAGTGACGAAAAATAAAGTCAAAAGAAAATCGTCGTCGGTGTTGTAAGAGCAGAAAAAGAATTTTAGCCGGAAAGCGTAAATCGAAAGGTTTGGCTTTCCGTTTTATTTTCGGGGGAATGAAAAAAAATGGCGAAAAAAGTGAAAAAGGAAAGCAAAAAGAAATTGGCAAAAAACGCAAAGGCGAAGAAAATAGTTTTGACCGAAACGTATTCGACGGACGAAGTTAAACATCCGAAATCGCCGATGCCCGCGCAGCATCAGGCGCGTCCGGGCATCGAAGCGAAAATGATTTCGCGCCCGCAGTATCTCGCGCCGAATTATAAAGGTTCGGAAAAATTAAAAGATAAAGTCGCGCTGATTACGGGCGGCGATTCGGGAATCGGGCGCGCGGTGGCAACGCTTTTCGCGCGCGAAGGCGCGGATGTCGCAATCATTTATTTAAAAGCCGAACAAGTTGACGCGGAAGAAACGGCGCGGCAAATTGAAAGCGAAGGGCGGCAGGCTCTATTGATTTCCGGCGATGTGACGAAGCCGA
>JBPCRW010000301.1:0-19862 GCA_050996405.1 Pyrinomonadaceae bacterium
GCTTTTTATTCATCAACTTTCGCACGTTTGGATAGATTTTCGCGGCATTCAGGACGATTTTATGCGCTCGAAGGGTATCGATTATTTTGAAAACAGCCGCCGCGCAACCTATATTCAGCAAAAATACGCGGTTCGCAATCCGAAAAAATATAAAGGTTACAATGAAAATTGCTGGGGCGTAACGGCAAGCGACGGTCCCGGTCCCGCCGTGCAGAAAATAGACGGAAGGAGGCGAAAATTTTTTGATTACGTAGCGCGGAAAATTCCGCACGGACCGGACGACGGCACGATTGCGCCCTGGGCGGCGGTCGCGTCCCTGCCATTCGCGCCGGAGATTGTGCTTTCCGCCATCAAATATTTCAACGATACTTATCCTGATATGACCAGCAAATACGGGCTGAAATGCAGCTTTAATCCGACCTTTACGGGAGGCAATCAAGGCATCAACGGTTGGATTTCGCAAGGCTATTACGCGCTCGACCAGGGTCCGATTGTCCTGATGATTGAAAATTACCGCACCGGACGTTTTTGGAAGTTAATGCGCCGATGCCCATATCTGGCGGCGGGTTTAAGACGCGCCGGATTTTCGGGCGGCTGGCTGGGCTGACAAAATCGGGAAAATGGCGTATCGGTTGAAGCAGGATTTACCACCGGATTATCCGGTTCAACAAATGAAAGACTCGGCTAATTGTCTCCGGTTAATTTAAGAAAGTCTTGGTATTTTTGAAAACTTAAAATTTGTCTTTCAGCTAAGAACCTGCTTAGAAATTCAGAAGCGGCGGTTGCCGAAAATTCCGCACTAATAAAAATCTTCGGCAAAACTAGCAAAAAAAATCGGAAATGTTCTAAAATTAGAACCTATAGTAGATAGTAGAAAACATCTGCCAAAGTTGGATTTTAACATTTATGCAAGAATTCTCCGACCAAATGCCCGCCGACATTCTAAGTTTTCCGATGGTGCCGATTCGTGATGTCGTCATTTTTCCATTTACCAAAGTCGCTTTTAAAATCGGTCGTCCGAGCAGCGTTCGCGCGCTCGAACTGGCGATGGCGGGCAACAAAAATATTTTTCTGGCGACGCAGCACGATGCGACCGTCGATGAACCTTTGCCCGAACAAATTTATAATGTCGGAACGCTCGGACGCATTCTTCAAGCGCAGAAGCAGGAAAACGGGCAAATCAAAGTCGTCGTCGAAGGCAGAGAACGCGCGACGACGATTCGCGTCGAGCAATCGCCGGACGGAACGCTGTCCGCGCTGGTGCGCCGCGTGCCGACCGCCGACGAATCCGGCTACCGAACCGACGGGCTTTTACAGAAAATTCACGGGCTGGTCGAACAACTTCAGCACGTTTCGCCGGATATTTACACGGACGCTCTCCATACCAGTTTAAAAGGAATTTCCGCCACCCAGATTGCCGATGCGATGAGTTCAAATCTTAAAATCCCCGTCGAAGAAAAACAGCGGCTTTTGGAAATTTTTTCCGTGCAGGAAAGATTACAGAAATTGATTGAAATTCTCGAAAACGAAATCGAGAAAAAACAGCTTGACCGCACAGTTCACGGGCTCGTCAAACGCCAGATGGATAAATCGCAGCGCGAGTATTATCTGAACGAGCAAATCAAGGCGATTCATAAAGAACTCGGACGCAAGGATGACAAGGCGGATTTTGACGAGCTTCGCAAAAAAATCGAAGACGCGGGAATGACCGAAGAAGCCAAAGACAAGGCTTTGCAGGAACTATCAAGGCTCGAAGCAATGCCGCCGATGTCCGCCGAAAGCACCGTTTCGCGCACTTATATCGATTGGCTGGTGAATGTTCCCTGGCGAACCCGTTCCGACGAAATTAACGATTTATCCGAAGCCGAAAAAATTCTGCACGATGACCATTTCGGGCTTGAAAAAATCAAGGAACGCATTTTGGAATATCTCGCCGTGCGGCAACTGGTCAAAAATCCGAAAGGCACAATTTTGTGTTTCGTCGGCGCGCCCGGTGTCGGTAAAACTTCACTTGGAAAATCAATCGCGCGGGCGACGGGTAGGCAATTTGTTCGTCTTAGTTTAGGCGGCGTTCACGACGAAGCCGAAATTCGCGGGCATCGCCGGACGTATATCGGCGCGCTGCCCGGTCAAATCGTCCAACTGATGAAACGCGCCGGAACGGTTAATCCCGTAATTTTACTGGACGAAGTTGATAAACTCGGACGTGATTTTCGCGGCGATCCGTCGGCTGCGCTTCTGGAAGTTTTAGACCCCGAACAAAACAACACTTTCCGCGACCATTATCTCGACGTGGATTACGATTTATCGCAGGTCTTTTTTATTGCGACGGCAAACGTTCTGCACACGATTCCGCCCGCGCTCCAAGACCGCTTGGAAATTCTGAATCTGTCCGGCTACACCGAGCGCGAAAAAGTCGAAATCGCCAAACGCCATTTGCTTCCGAAACAAGCTGAAGCCAACGGCTTAAGCGCGGAAAAATTTAGTTTTACAGATGACGGCGTGCTGGAAGTTATCCGGCATTACACGCGCGAAGCCGGAGTCCGAAATCTCGAACGCGAAATCAGTTCGTGTCTGCGGAAAGTCGCGCGAAATTATGTTGCGACCAAAGAAAGGGAAAATTTCCGCGAAGTGATTGACGCGAAAAAAGTGCGGAAATTATTGGGAATAATTCGTTTTCGCAAGCAAGATGTCGCGCGAAAAAGCGAAATCGGTTTGGTCAACGGTCTGGCGTGGACGGAAGTCGGCGGCGACGTTCTGCAAGTCGAAGCAACCTTGGTTAAAGGCAAAGGTGAAGTTACTTTAACTGGAAAACTCGGCGAAGTAATGCAGGAATCAGCCCGCGCCGCGCTTACCTGTGTTCGCACGCGCGCCGACAAACTCGGTATCAATTCGGATGATTTCCGCGAAAAAGATTTGCACGTTCACGTTCCCGAAGGCGCGATTCCGAAGGATGGTCCGAGCGCGGGAATCACGCTGGCGACGGCGATGGTTTCGGCTCTGACGGGCAAACGCGCGCGTCACGACGTGGCAATGACCGGCGAAATTACTCTGCGCGGAAAAATTCTGCCAATCGGCGGCGTGAAGGAAAAACTTTTAGCGGCGCACCGTTTCGGGCTGAAAACAATTATCCTGCCGAAGGATAACGAAAAAGATTTGGCGGATATTCCCGACGAGGTGCGCGACGATTTGACGATTCACGCGGTCGAAATGATTGACGAAGTTTTAAAACTCGCTCTCGAAAAAGACAGCCCGGAAGATGTTTTGGAAACGCCGCACATCTGGAAGACCGATACTTCTTCGGCGGAAAATCCTTTGGCTATCGAGTAATGGATTTCTGGAAAAGAATTTGAAAATCAAAAAGACTGCCGTAAAAGCAGTCTTTTTAAATTTGAATACACTCGGCAAGATTCGAACTTGCGACCCCATGATTCGTAGTCATGTACTCTATCCAACTGAGCTACGAGTGCGTAAAACGCGAATCAATAGACTACAAATCTTCGGCGCGAGTGTCAAGCGTCATTAGCGGACAGCGGAAAATTGAAAATGGAAAATTGAAAACGAAAGATTTGTTTCCGAGTTCTTCATTTTCCATTTTCAATTTTCAGTTTTTCATTTGGCGACATAGCCTTGCCGCGTTCTGGCGATTAAATTCGGATTGTCAACTTCGATTTTAATGGTGCGAAATTTACCGTCGCGTTTTGCGTTGGACGGTTGATATTCGACCGTGTAAAGCGCGCGCAAATCCGCCGCCACTTCCGCGTAAATTCTGCCCATCTCTTCCAGACGGTTGATGGCGTTCCAGGTGCCGCCAGTGCGTGTCGCCAAAATTTTCAGGCGTTTTTGCGCCGCGCTGTAAATCTCGGTTTGGACTGGAGTCGGGTCGGCAAGTTTCGCGGGGTCGCCGGTCGGCAGAACAATCGGATAAATCGTCACGCCCTGCGCGTCCGAGCGATTCAAAATCCGGTTTAAACTTTCATTGTTTTCGGCTTGAATCGAATTCGGGATGTCGGAATCTTTGAGATTGCTAAGGAAATCGTGGTCTTTGTCGCGCAGGGCGGTGTCCACGCCGTCGGTTAAAACGATAATCGCTTTGCGGCGCGTTCCTTCTTTCGAGAGTTTGTCGAGCGCGAAATCCAGAGCTTTGTAAAGCTGTGTTTTGCCGCGCCCGTTGGCAACGTTAATTGAATTAGCGATTGTTTTGCGGTTGGTCGTAAAATCGTTTCGCAAATTTACTTTATCGTAAAACTCGATGACGGCGACGCGGTCTTCGGGCGCGAGCGCATCTAAAAAGCGAAACGCCGATTGACGAATGGTTTCACGAAATCCAAGCGTCGAGCCGGACATATCGAGAATCAACACGACGCTGAATGGCGCGACCGTCGGCTCGAAATGCGAAACCGGCTGCCGCACGCCGTCTTCATAAACGGTGAAATCCTGTTGTCCGAGATTGGTAATCGGTCGCCCTTTCTGGTCAACCACGCCGACGTTCAGCCGGACAATCGAAGAATCGACTTTGATAACATCGTCCTGCTGCGCCGCCGCGTTGATAGCTCCGAAAAGAATGCAGAAAATCAGAAAACAGATCTTTGAATTAAACATAATGAAACTTTAAACAATCAGACGCGATTTCGTAAAATTCGGTTGCACCAGGCGCGCGTTTTTTAAAAACTCTTAACAACGCCGGGAAATTGGTTTATAATCGGCTTCAAGCGCAGGAAAATTCTCATCTTTAAAAGAGGACGATATGTTTTACACACCGAAATACTGTGGCGAGTGCGGCGGCGAAATCGAGCCGGATAATTTGAATTTCAAATTAAACCGACGATTTTGCGAGAACTGCGAAGGCGATTATAAATGGCAGAAATGGCTACCGCTAATCTGGATTATATTCGGCGCGGCGGGAATTATTTACGGGTTCGGAAGTTTTTTGAAAAAGCCTGAAAAGCCCGTCAATCTGGTAACGACGCGGGAAACGAGCGCGAATGCGTCGAATAAAAATCAGAGTTTGCCGAATCAATCGAATTTGCAGGTTTCGTCGAATGTCGGCGTTCAACCGGCGCAGAAAACGGAAACGAATAATCTCGTCGCGGCGCAGGAGAATCAGCAAACATCAACCAATAATTTCGCGCAAAAAACGCCGGCGATTAAACAAAATTCGGGTGAAAATCGGCAAAATCCGGCGACCGAAGCCGTATATATCTGCGGGGCGCAAACAAAGAAAGGAACGGCGTGCCTGCGGCGCGTCAAAGGCGGCGGACGCTGCTGGCAGCATCAAGGGCAGCCGGCAATTCTGCCGCCGGAAAAATTGCTTGTGAGCCGGTAAATCGGCTTGTTTAGTCGTGCGGACAGTGCTACGATGCAAGGAAAATTTCCGCTCGTCAGCGCAAACGCGAATCGGATTGACGTGAAAATTAAAATGCCGTTCGTTGCGGAACATTTTCCAGCGTTTCGCGTTCAATCAAACAAGAGTCAAAAAGTTTTCTAAACGCGAACGGAAAAATTCAAGATGAAATCATTAACACCGAATACTTTGTTGCAGAATCGTTATTTAATCGTCCAGCTTATCGGCAAAGGCGGAATGGGCGAAGTTTATCTGGCGGTTGACCAGCGATTGGGAAGCGCGGTCGCTTTAAAGCGCACATTTTTTTCCGACGATGAAATGCTCGGCAACGCTTTCGAGCGCGAAGCTAAAACTCTGGCGCGTCTGCGTCATCCGGTGCTGCCGAAGGTGAGCGACCATTTTACCGAAAACGGAACACAGTATTTGGCGATGGAACATATTTCGGGCGACGATTTGGCGAAACGGCTCGAAATTACCAACAAACCGTTTCCGTTAAGCTGGGTTTTATTTTGGTCTGACCAGCTTCTGGACGCGCTCGCTTACCTGCATTCATACGAGCCGCCGATTGTTCACCGCGACATCAAGCCGCAGAATTTAAAATTGACAGACGAAAATCATATCGTGCTGCTCGATTTCGGACTGGCGAAAAATTCCATCGATAACACGCGCGTTACTTCGACCGGCAGCAGCGTTGTTGGCTATACGCCGCATTACGCGCCAATGGAACAAATTCGCGGCACGGGAACGAATCCGCGCAGCGATTTATATTCGCTCTCGGCGACCGTCTATCAGCTTTTGACAAACACCGTTCCGCCCGACGCTTTGACCCGCGCCGACAGCGTTTTGAACGGTTTGCCCGACCCCGTAAAACCGCTCAACCAAGTAAATTCCGAAATTCCGAAAATGATTTCGGACGTGATTTTAAAAGGAATGTCGCTCGCTATGGAACAGCGTTACGCCAATGCCCGCGAAATGCAGAAAGCCCTACGCGAAGCCTATGCCGGTATGCAAAACGCGATGTCGGCGCAAACCGTCGCTTTTAATAAATCGGATTCGGAGAATCAATCACAGCCGCCAATCGGAAATCTTCCGGCGGCGAGCGGTCAAACTTCGGCGCGGAATAATTATCAGTCGAAAACGGAAGATGTTCCGGCTTTGACGCAGCCGAATATCTCCTCCGCACCGGCAGCGCAGAATTTTGCCGCGCAGGACGATTTTGACGCAACGATGAAAGATGCGCCGCAATCATTTGGAATAAAAACCGAAGTTTTGCCGTTTGAAAAAATGCCGCGCGCCGAAAATTACGCTTCGCCTTCGACACGGGAAAATGAATTTAACGTTTCTCCAACTTCGACACAGGAAAAAGAATCTGCGGCGGATGATTTTTCCTTCGCCCCAGAAGACGATTTTTCGTCCGGCAAAGAAAAAGGATTTGACCCGAACGCCACTTTTCCTTTAATCAATTTCGATAAAGAAAGCGCGAAACCGTCGGCGAGTCCGAACTTTAACGCGGATGTCGAAGGGGAAGAAATTTATACTCCGTCGGATAATTATTCTCCGGCTGTGGCGACAGTCGAAGCCGCCGCTTCGGGTCGGGAAAATGTTGCGCCGCCGCCCGTTCAGTCCGCGTTACAGAAAAAATCCGGCGGGAAAGCGTTGGCGGTTGGCGGAGGCATTGCCGCTTTTGCCATTATCGTTATCGCGGGCGCGGCAATCGGCTGGTATGTGCTGCGACCGTCGGCAGCCACGACGGTTACTTCAACGCCGACTCCGGTAGTTGAATCAACGCCGACCCCGATTGCTTCGCCGACTGTCGAGCCGACCGTCGAAGCCGTGACAAATTCAAATAGTTCTTCCGATGTGGTTACGTCGGATTCGTCAAACACTAATACAAACCTTGTGAAAACGGATGTCACGGTCAACGATACGCGCCCGCAAAATGACAAGCCGGTTCAGACAGTTCCGGTGAGAGCAACGCCAACGCCGCGAATCGTAGTTTTGACAACGCCGCGTCCCGCGCCGACGGCAAAAACACCCGCCGCGCAGAAAACGCCGGTCAAAACCGATCGGACGGATATTCTTCAATAATTTGTCGGGAGTAAAAAATGTTAAGAAAGTTTTCCATTGAATTTTTAAGCGTGTTTTTTCTGGCTGCCGCTTTTTCCGTGTTTCCGTCGCCGGTCAAAGCCCAATCGAGCAAAAAACAAATGGAATCCGCAAGGCAATTGGTTGCTCAAGGTGATGATTTATTTCGTCAGAAAGATTATCGAGGCGCGATTGAAAAATACGATAAAGCGATAACATTCAACGGAAAATATTCCTTAGCTTATTTCGATAAAGGATACGCGCATTACAATCTGGGAGAATACGAACAGGCGATTGAGGCTCTGGATACCGCGTTCAAACAAGGCTACGCGCCGAAGGATGTCTATGATATTCGCTGGCAGGCGTATTTGATGAAAAAGGATTATGACGGGGCTTTGCGAAACGCTCAGGCGGCGATTCTGCTGAATCCGGCAGAACCGCGTTTTTATCTCGCGTCCGGTCAGATTTATTACGAGAAAGGCGATTATCAAAACGCCGTCGCGTCTTTCAAAAAAGCCATCGACCTGAAAACAACCGACGTTAATGCTTATTATTATCTGGCGAAAAGTTATCACAAGAGCGGCGATTTTACGCAGCAGGAAATTGCCGGAGCGGAAGCCATCAAAGCGAATACGACTTACCCTGGAGAAACCTGGAATTTAATCGGACAGGCGATGCAATCCGAAAACAAACCGGACGAAGCCGCTGATGTCTACGAACGGGCGTTGATAGCTAAACCCGACCTTTACGAAGTCTATAATAATCTGGCGGCTGTTTATCAAAGTATGAGCCGCTTTGACGATGCGATTGCGACCGCCAAAAAAGCCTTGCTCGTATTTCCGAACGACGGCAGCATTTATGCGAATTTGAGCGGGTATTATAGTCTCGCCGACAAAAATCAGGATGCGGTCGTCGCCGCGCAGCAAGCCGTCAAACTGTCGCCCGACAAATATATTGGATACACAAATCTTTGCCGCGCCTATAACGAATTGAAGGCGTATGATTTGGCAATTGAAGCATGCGGTAAAGCCTTGCAGATTAACCCTGCTGACGGCGAATCGAATTTCTATCTGGCTCGCGCTTACGATTTGCAGAAAAAGCCGGACATGGCGACACCGTATTATAAAAAAGCGGTTGACGGGCTAATCGAATTTACAAAAAATAATCCGAATTACGGCGACGGGTTTTATCTTCTCGGCAATGCCTATTACGCCGCCGGACAAAAACAAGAAGCCATCGGCGCGTATCTGAAATGTCTGGCATTAAACCCTCGATTTGTCAAAGCGCGCTACAATCTCGGCGTATTGTATGCCAACATCGGAGACAAAAATGCTGCCCGCGAGCAATACGACGCGCTGGCGAAAATCGATGCCAATCTAGCCGCTAAACTTTTAGCGGCGATAAACAAATAATCGTTTCCTGTTTGTAGAAAATAAAGCGCGTCTGAAGTAAAATTTCACTTCAGACGCGCTTTATTTTCTTATGAAATTATATCTCGAAATCCCAAGAAATTTTCACTTTAATCGAACGGTCAACAGTCACGGCTGGCGCAGTCTCGCGCCTTTTAAATACGACGAAACAAGCGGCAATTTAAGCTATGTTTTCGGCGGCGAAGATTTAAAAAATCCGGTCGCGGCTGTTATTGGCGAAGAAGACGAGAAGCTGAAAATCGAAATCTCCGGCGATAAAATTTCGTCCAAAGCGCAGGCGAAAATTCTGCACAGCGTCCGCCATATTTTACGGTTTGACGATGATTTGAATGGTTTTTACCGCTTGGTTAAAAAGGAAAAAGAATTTGTGTGGATTGCGAAACAAAACGCCGGTCGGCTGCTTCGCTCGCCGACGGTTTTTGAAGATTTGGTTAAAACTATTGCGACGACAAACTGCTCGTGGGCGTTGACGAAAAATATGGTGAATAATCTGGCGGCGAAATTAGGCGAAGCGTCAAAAGACGGAAGACACGCTTTTCCGACGGCGGAAAAAATGGCGGAGATGCCGCCCGCGTTTTATCGTGACGAAATTCGCGCCGGTTATCGTTCCGCGTATTTTGCCGAACTTGCCGAAAAAGTTGCGAGCGGAAAATTGAATCCCGAACAGTGGCTCGACACGGATTTGCCGACGCGCGAACTGAAAAAACAAATGAAGCAGGCCAAAGGAGTCGGCGATTATGCGGCGGAGAATTTATTGAAACTCGTCGGACGTTACGACGGACTCGCGCTTGATTCGATGCTTCGCGGACGATTTTATAAACAGCGCAACGCAAAGACTGTTTGCGCCGACAAGGAAATCGAAAATTTTTACGCGCGTTTTAACGAGTGGAAAGGCTTGGCGATTTGGTGCGATATGTCGAAATAGTGTTGAATGGTGAATGGTGAGTGGTGAGTTTCGGATTTCCACTATCCGCTCGCCATTCACCACTTACCACTATTATTCGATTCCTTCGAGTGGAAAATAGCGGTCGATAAACTCCAAATGCAGGCGCGGAAAACTATCTTGACCCGCGCGTTTGCCGCGCACGACCGCCATAATTGAAACGTTATACTGGTCGCTGGTCAAGCGCATGAAAGAGCCGATTCCGGCATCAATCGTCGTAAATACGGAAGCTCCGCTCAGACTAATATTTTCCGTCACGGAAATTTCTCCCGCTTTGACCTGTCCTTCGTCGTCCAGTAATTCGAGCATCACGTTAATCGGAATCCCGTAACGCGAATGCCGCCGGTGTTCCTTCGGCAGGGTGCTTTCGTTCGGATTCGGGTCAGCTTCGGTTACTTTCCAGAAACCTTCGCCGTCCGATTCCGAGCCATCATAGATCTTTGAAGGGTCGTCCAGATAACTGTTCGGCGGATATTTGCCGATAAAAGCCGTTCCGATAGCATATATTTCCGGCGCGACCGGCGATTTACGAAACGGAACGCAGTGCCGGACCAGTCCCCAGATTCGATACTGCGGCTCGATAAAATCGTAACTTCTAAGCTGGCGCGGCAGAGGAATGGTCATCTGAATTAAACGCCCGCGTTTGACCGGACGCGATAAATTGAAACCCGCGCCGAACATCGAAACATCGCTCAAGCGCGTGATTTCATTCCAGGCGACGGTTTGATTGATTTTGCATTCGATACGAACGGGAACTGCCAAGCCGATGCGGTTGATGCGGCGGGTTTCTTTTTCGGTTGTCGGAGATTGGGACATAAATGACCTCGCTGGATAAAATTTTCAGATGAATTTCGGGTTCGGGAAAAGGCTTTAAGATAATTGTAAATAATAGTAAGAAAAGCGACTTAAAAGCCCTTGCAGGTGTCTTCGGCAGGTTGCCAAAGCAGGCTTTTGCCTGTAAAATTAATATAGCATTAAAGTCACTTTATTTCCAAATTTTTATTGCGCCGCACACTCTTTTAAATGCGCTCGGCAAAAATAATTTAACGAGATAAATCAGGATTGAATAATAAGGTTTAAAAATAAATGGACACAACTTTAGAACGTAATCAAATAAATATCGAAGACGAGATGCGGCGTTCGTATCTCGATTATGCAATGTCGGTTATCGTCGGGCGGGCTTTGCCGGACGTGCGCGACGGTTTAAAACCCGTGCATCGCCGCGTTTTGTGGGCGATGCACGAACTCGGCAACACTTATAATAAAGCCTATAAAAAGAGCGCGCGCGTCGTCGGCGATACCATCGGCAAATATCACCCGCACGGCGACACCGCCGTGTATGATACGGTCGTGCGGCTGGCGCAGGATTTTTCGCTGCGCTATCCGCTGGTTGACGGGCAGGGAAATTTCGGCTCAATTGACGGCGACAACGCGGCGGCAATGCGTTATACCGAAGTGCGGATGTCGAAGCTGACCAACGATTTGCTCGCCGACATCGAAAAGGAAACGGTTGATTTTATTCCGAACTACGACGAATCTTTGTCTGAACCGACGGTTTTACCGACTCGTTTTCCGAATCTTTTAGTCAACGGCTCGGAAGGCATCGCCGTTGGAATGGCGACGAAAATTCCGCCGCACAATTTGACGGAAATTTTGGATGCGACGATTGAACTCGTCAAAAATCCTGAAGTTTCGGTTGACCGGCTTATCAAAATTATTCCCGGACCGGATTTTCCGACCGGCGGATTTATCTACGGGCGCGAAGAAATTCACCGCGCTTATCGGACAGGACGCGGCATTGTGCAGATGCGGGCGCGGGCGGGAATTGACCGCATCGGGCGCGGCGAGCGCGAGCGTGATGCCGTCGTCGTGACGGAAATTCCGTATCAGGTGAACAAGGCGCGGCTGATTGAAAAAATCGCCGAACTTGTTCATGAAAAGAAACTCGACGGCATTAGCGAACTGCGCGACGAATCGAACCGTGAAGGAATGCGAATCGTCATCGAACTCAAGCGTGACGCGATTCCGCAGGTTGTTTTAAATAAACTTTATAAACTAACGCCGATGCAAGCCAGCTTCGGGATTATCAATCTGGCGATTGTTGACGGGCAGCCACGCGTTTTGAATATCAAGCAAATGCTCGAAGCCTTTATCGAGTTTCGCCGCGAAGTCGTCAGACGCAGAACCGAATACGAATTGAAAAAAGCGCGGGCGCGGGCGTATATTTTGGAAGGTTTGCACAAAGCGATTGACGCGCTCGATTACATTATTCCGCTGATTCGCAATTCGCGTTCGATTGACGAAGCGAAAGCGTGGCTGACCGGAAATTTTGCGACGCTCGCGGAAATTAAAAACTGGAAAGGCGTTTCGAGCGATAAAACGCTTGCCGGATTTTTGCAGGATTTTCAGAAGACGGTTTCGCGTCTCAACTTTTCGGATATTCAGGCGCAGGCGATTCTAGACTTGCAATTGCGCCGGCTGTCAGCGTTGGAACGTCAGAAAATTATTGACGAACTCGAAACGATTCTGAAATTTATTTCCGAACTCGAAGCGATTCTGGCAAATGAGCAGTTGCTGCGTCAGGTTATTATCACCGAATTGCAGGAAGTCAAACGCAATTTCGGCGACGCGCGGAAAACGGAAATCGTTGACGCGGGCATCGAATTGACAATCGAAGATTTGATTCCCGACGAAGAAGTGGCGATTACCGTCACCAACGCCGGTTACATCAAACGCACGCCGGTTTCGATTTACAGAAAACAAAATCGCGCCGGAGTCGGTCGGCTCGGCGGAAAGGCGAAAAATGAAGATTTTATCGAACATCTTTTTATCGCCTCGACGCACGCTTATCTGATGATTTTTACGGACGACGGACAGGTTTTCAAAATGAAAGTCCACGAAATTCCCGAAGCCGACCCGTCGGCTCGCGGCAAAGCCGTGGTTAATCTTGTCCAGTTATCAAGCGAAAGAAAACTCGTCGCGGTGATGGCGGTCAGAGATTTTTCGGAAGAAACCTATCTAACGATGGTCACGAAACAGGGCGTAATTAAAAAATCGTCGCTTGCCGATTATCAAAACATCCGCATCAACGGCATCAACGCCATCAATATTGACGAAGGCGACGAGCTTTTGGACATTATCCGCACCAATGGCAAACAGCAGATTTTTATTGCGACGCACGACGGAATGGCGGTTCGTTTTAATGAAACCGACGTTCGTCCGATGGGCAGAGTCGCTCGCGGTGTGCGCGGCGTAAATTTGCGGAAAGGCGATTTTGTCGTGTCGGTTCTCGCCGTTTCGCAGGAAGGCACAGAGAGAATTCTTTCGATTTCCGAACAGGGTTACGGCAAACAAACCGTGGTTGGCAGTTATCGGCTGACGAAGCGCGGCGGCAAAGGCGTTATCAATATGAAAACCACCGCCAAAACCGGCAAAGTCGTTGCGTCATTTCCGATTGAAGAAGATTCGGAAATTATGATTATCACCCAACAGGCGAAACTGATTCGCATCGGCGTTGATAAAATCCGCGAAGTAGGCAGAAATACTCAAGGCGTAATGCTGATTCGCACGGGCGAAGACGACCTCGTAACCAGCGCATCATTACTGGAAGCGGCGGAAGAAGACGGCGAAGAATAAGATTGTCTTTCGTTCAATCCGTAAAAAGCCGATGTCTGAAAAACGTCGGCTTTTTGTTTGAAAAAAATCTTTGCGGACAAACGAATCTAGGTTATCATTAGCGAAATTTCTACACACGGAGACTCTCGAAATGAAACTGAAAACTTGTTTTGTCTATTTATTGATTTTCTTAACATCGGTGACGGGATTTCTTATCACGGTCAAAGCGCAAACCGCAAAAAATCGGACGAGTGAAAAAAGCGTCGTTAAAAAATTGCGCGATTCATATTCCATGCGCGATTTTGAAGCCTGCGCCAAAATCGGTCAAAATTTTTCCGCAAAAATTTCCGCTAACGTCGAGGCAAAAGCGTGGACGATTGCTTGCCAATCACGAATCGCCGAGCAAAGGGAAGACGCTCTAAAAGCGGCGCAAAAACTCGCGGACGAGCGCGGCGAAAACGCTTGGTCGTGGTTCGCGCTGGCAAACGCGCAGCTTTCGAGTCAAAAAAGTAAAGACGCTCTGGATTCAATCGAAAAATCTCTCGCAATCGAACCCGACAACGAAGAATTTATTTTCACGAAATCGCAGGCTTTATCGGCGCAGAAAAGATATGACGAAGCCGGAATTTATCTCGAAAAAAACTCGGCGAAACTTAATGACAAATCGAGAATCGCGTATTTGCAGGCATTGATTTTATACAACCGTTCAAAAATCTCGGTTGACAAAATTGACGAGCCGATGAGAAAACAAAGTTTTGATAAATTCGCCGAAGCCGTCAAAATTGCGCCGCAATTGGTCAACGCCAATTATCTCTATGGAACATATTTGAACATTGATAAACGCTATGCGGAAGCCTATCCATTATTGAAAAAAGCCGTCGCGCTTTCGCCAAAAGTTTTGGAAATTCACCGCGAATTTTGGAAATCAGCAAGTAATCAATCGAATAAAACCGACGGACAGAAAAATGCGGAAATTGTCGCGGATTTGAATATTTTTCTGACAGCGCGGAAGAATTCTCCGTATGCTTTGTTTGTTGTATCGCAGAAATACGGCGAGATGAAAAACGCCGAAAGACAACTGTTTTATGAAAATCAAATTCTGAAGAATTATGACGACACGAAATATGCCGAAGAAGTTTTTTACAGTCGAATCCATATTTTTGAGATTGAAAAAGCCGGAAAACCGGAAAGTCGAGACGCGCTCATCGGAATGTATCGGGAATATGTAGAAAGACCTAAACACTTTGACGAAAACAAACTTGGCGACATTTATTACACTTTGCTTCAGTATCTCAAATACGACAAGAATGTAACGGACGAAGAATTTACGAAAGCAATCAACGGCGCATTAAAATATAGAGTCAGCGAACCGATTCGATACGGGATAAACGAAATCGGATTTTTCAGAGCATCCGGCTTTGCCAATGTTAATTCCGATGCGGCTCTTGCTATACAAACACGCAGTTCACTCTATCCCGATAGTAGTTTAAACAAAGATACCGAAAAATATGCTCGCGCCGGAATTGTCGAAGCAGAAAATAATTACAAAAAATCTTCTCCGAGTTTAAAAATCTTCAGAAACGCGCAAGCATTAAATACGCTTGGATATATTTTGACTAAGGAAGGAAAGCTGGACGAAGCCGAACGAATACTGCTTGACGCGAAGCAGATACTCGATCCAAAATCTACCATTCCTCCGATTATTGAGACGAGCGAACTAAATAATTATTATTTAGCTCAACTTTACACTGCAAAAAAAGATTACGACAAAGCCGAGGAATATTATTTAATTGACGCGCACGACAATCAAGCGGACAGGAAAATATTCGCCAAATTTTATGAAGAGAAGACAGGGAAAAAAGAAGGCTTTGAAGAATACTACGCCGAAATTAAATCGAAAATGAAGGTTGCCGGACGAAAACGCATTGTCGCTTCAAGAATCGAAAATCCGAAAGACGCTGCACCGTTTTCGCTTAAAACAACTGACGATAAAGCAATTTCGCTTGCCGATTTAAAGGGCAAAATAGTCGTTGTCAATGTTTGGGGAACGTGGTGCGCTCCGTGTGTTGGAGAAATGCCGCAGTTGCAACAACTTTACAAGCAATACGAAAACGATAAAGACGTGGCGATTATCACGATGGATACGAGTGACGAACTCGAAACCGTCCGAAAATTCATCGCCGATAAAAAATATGAGTTTCCAGTTTTAATCGGGGATAGTTACGTAAGCAATATCTTTTTTGACAACAGTGTCGCTTTCCCGACTACTTTATTTGTTGATAAAAAAGGCAAAGTATCGTTTATAAAAGTCGGCGGCTCTGATAATTTACTTGAAGAATTCGGCTGGCGAATCGAAGCGTTAAAATAAATAAACCAGAATAAAAGGCGGAAATTAAATCCGCCTTTCTTATTCAAATAAATTCGGCGCGATGTGCGGCTTGGTGAGAATATCAAGTCCGAAATGTTCATACGCGAGGCGCGTCACCAGCCGCCCGCGCGGGGTGCGATTTAAAAAACCAATTTGGATTAAATACGGCTCGATGATTTCTTCAATCGAATCTTTTTCTTCGTAAATCGAAGCGGAAATTGTTCCCAAACCGACGGGTCCGCCGTCGAATTTTTCGATAATTGTTAAGAGTAATTTTCTGTCAATTTCGTCCAGTCCGAAAGTGTCGACTTCCATCCGGTTGAGCGCGTCTTTAGAAATTTCTTCGGTAATGCGCCCGTCATAATCAACTTCGGCATAATCGCGGACTCGTCTTAATAAGCGATTGGCGATGCGCGGAGTGCCGCGTGAACGTTTGGCGATTTCTTTCGCGCCTTGGTCGTCAATTTCGACGTTTAAAATTTTTGCCGAGCGTTCGATAATCGTCTGCAAATCTTCGATGTTGTAAAAATCGAGATGAAAAACTATCCCGAAACGACCACGCAAAGGCGCGGTTATCAAACCCGGTCTGGTTGTTGCGCCGACGAGTGTAAATTTCGGAAGTTCGAGTTTTATAGAGCGCGCCGCCGTGCCTTGTCCAATCATCAAATCGAGATTGTAATCTTCCATCGCCGGATAGAGAACTTCTTCGATTGCCGGATTCAGGCGGTGAATTTCGTCAATAAAAAGCACGTCGCCTTCGGCTAAATTCGTTAGAATCGCCGCCAAATCGCCCGCCTTTTCGATAATCGGTCCGGCGGTTGATTTCAATTCCGCGCCCATTTCGTTGGCGACGATATTTGAAAGCGTCGTTTTTCCCGTGCCGGGCGGACCGAATAAAAGAATATGGTCGAGTGCTTCGCGGCGTTTGAGCGCGGCTTTGATAAAAATTCGCAGGTTGTCTTTGACCTTGCGCTGCCCGATATATTCGCCGAGATTGGTCGGACGCAGAGACAATTCAAACTGCTTTTCCTCATCCATCGGAGAGCCGTTTCGATTATCGTTTGATTCAAAATTTTCAGTCATTTTCAGAAGCCGTTGACGTTAAACTGCCGACAAACATTTCCTTTTTTTTGTCGTAACGAATTTCGTATTTGTCGAGCGTTCCGCCGCGTCCGCGATAATCAATTTTGTAATTCCAAACGCCGTTTGAAATAGGTTTTATCCAGAAAAGAAGATCAGCCCAATAAATAATTTCAGTTTTTCCGTTGTTGCTTAACTCAATCGGATATTGAATAATTTTATCTTCCTTTTCGTCGTATCCGATAAGCATCGTCGCCAAACCTTGACACGCTTCCTTATCGTAAAGCGCGAATTCCTGTGCTTTGCCGTCGCCGTTATAATCCTTTAAAGCCATAATCTGCGGCTTGCGCTCCTGCGTGCGGCTTCCGTTCGGAACGACGTAGAAATAACCGCCGCGGATGGCGTAAGGAATATCAATTTCGGCGGCTGAATTATCATCGTCTTTGACTTCGAGCGTGCTGATTTGCCGATTCGTTTCCGAATTAACCAATGTCACGCGAAGTTTTCCGGTGTAATAACTGCCGCGCGTTTCGTCCGGGCAAGTGTATTCTTCGCCCGGCGTTTCGTTCGGATGTTTCTCTGGAGTCGGCATCCACAAAACCATTTTGCGTTTCGGCGTAACGGTTTGCGTTTCGAGAATCATCGCGGATTTTGGAATAAGCTCTGTTTTCTGACCAAAAGCGCACACGCAAAAAATTAACACGACGAACCAGAAAGTAAAAAACTGCTCTAAATTTAAGAAAATTTTTTTCATAACTTCATCCTCTCTTGAACCTTGCGAACGTTCGAGAGTTAGACGGAATCCCGCCGCGAAAAGTTTAAGCCGATTCGCGGAATTTACCCTTTTGCCAAAAGCTGCAAACTCTTTCGCAAAAGTTTCTGCACGCTCATTTCCGTTCCTTCCTGCACGGCTTGCTTCAAGGCTTTTTCCGCCGCGTTTCGCTGATAACCTAAATTTATCAATGCCGAAATCGCATCTTCGTAAATCGCGTCCTGCGAGATGGCGGTTTTAATTTCGGAAACGGAACTCGCAGTGCCGCCGGATGTCGCCGAGAGTTTTGAAATTTTATCGCGCAGTTCGATGAGCATTCGCTCGGCGGTTTTTTTGCCGATGCCCGGAATCGAAGTCAGCCGCGCCAGATTGTCCGTCCGCACGGCTAAAATAAATTCGTCGGCGTTCATTGCCGACAACATCGAAATCGCGCTTTTCGCGCCGATGCCAGAGACGGAAATGAGCATCGTAAAAAGCTCGCGTTCGCGCTCGGTTTTAAAGCCGTAAAGCTGGAGCGCGTCTTCGCGGACGTGCGTGTAAATGCGAAGCGCGATGCCGGATTCCGGCTCGCCAATTTCGTAAAAAGTCGAAAGCGGAATCGTTACTTCGTAGCCGACACCGCCGACATCGACTATAACCGAAGTCGCCTGTTTTTCTAAAAGTTTTCCTGACAAATATGCAATCATTGTTTCACACTTGAAACATAAATTGTAATCGAAGATGGATTTAAGGGCAACGCCGCAAAAGGTTTCATTCATCTTCAATTTAACAAACTTTTTCACTTTTGAAGTTTGGGAATATAATTACTCTATTAAAATGAAGGTCGAGAAAATATCTGAATTGACAACCAGCCGGTTGAGCGTTTATCTGCGCTGTTTGAACGAGCTAATGGCAGAAGGCGCGAAAACCGTTTCCTCAGACGCGCTGGCAAAACGCTTTCATTTAAATTCAGCGCAGATTCGCAAGGATTTGGCGTATTTCGGCGAATTTGGCGTGCGCGGGGTCGGATATTACGTCGAAGAATTGCGCGATTATCTGACGAAGATTCTCGGACTCGACCAACATCGGCGCGTCGGAATAATCGGCGCGGGACGCTTGGGAACGGCACTTGCCGATTATCATGGTTTTAAGCAGTCGAATTTCGATGTCGTCGCATTGTTTGATACGAGCGCGAAAAAAATTGGTGAAAAAGTCGGCGACGTGGAAATTTACGATTTTAAAGATTTTGCCGAAATCGCCGAAAGGGAAAAGATTGATTTAATTGTGCTTGCCGTTCCCGCGCGATTTGCCCAGATGGTTTTGGAAAAAGTGGTCGAAGCGGGAATCAAAGCGGTTTTGAATTTCGCGCCCGTGCCGCTGAAAACCGAAAACGGCACAAAATTAAAAACCGTCGATTTGACGATTTCGCTCGAAAGTTTATCATATTTCTTAGCGCAGCCTTCGGCGGCAAACGGTTTGGAAAAAAACTCGAAACCGGAATCGCCGCGAATGCGTAAGTTAAAGTAGGCAGAGTTTCACAAAAAACAAGGGAAATAAAAGAGGTAAAATTTATGTGTTGCAGCAAAGGACTTTTAAAAAGATTCGTTCCGTTTTTCGCAACCTTCGCGTTTGGAATGTTAATCGCAAGTTTCTTCGTTACGGTCGCCGCGCCAAGTTTTCGTTTCGGAAACGGTTTGCGGCGCACTGAACATCGCAGTTGCTGGCGGATGGAAAATCAAAGATTTCGAGAAGAAGACTTGCGGTTCAGACAGCAGGCAGCGGAAAATGATATTCGGCAAAACCCGGATTTCAGCGGAGACATCAACGAATTAGTTCCGCCGCCGCCGCCGTTGCCCGTTGCGCCGCGCCGCGTTCGATAATTTATCGGATAGAAAAATATTTACCACAGATTAATATAAATGAGCGAAGATTTATTATCGGTGTTCATTTGTGCTAATCTGTGGTTTCTTGTTTATGGACGAACAATCCGCCGGAAAACTAATCGTCGAAATCGGCAAGCTGATGTATGACAAAGGTTATGTCACTTCGTCGGACGGCAACATCAGTTGTCGTCTGGGCGAAAATCTGATTTTGGCAACGCCGACGCAGGTTTCAAAAGGCAGAATGACCGAAGATATGATGGCGTTGGTTGATTTGGAAGGCAACGCGCTGAACGATAAAAAAATGTCTTCGGAAATCAAAATGCACCTTTTGATTTACAATATGCGTCCCGACATCAATGCGGT
>JBPCRW010000003.1:0-4388 GCA_050996405.1 Pyrinomonadaceae bacterium
GCATCAAGATGCTGAAACGCATCGGTCGCATCGAATTTACAAACAACCGCCCGCCGGATTACTGGGCTGAACAAGGTTATGACTGGTATTCGGGGCATTAACCGCGATTTATCAAACCAAACATCGCCGCCAGGTGTTATCCAGTACATAAAATCACGAAAAATCCAAAAAAGATGCGTTCGGAATTGCGATTCTTGACTTCGGAATCGCGCATTCTAACTTCAAGATTGCAATCCCCGACGACAGAATCGCAGTCCCGAAATCGAAATTTACGATACAAAAGTCAAGTTTTACAATACAAAAGACTGCTTCAACGCATTTAAAGGCAAGTTATTCAACATTTAAGCCAGCCGCCAAAAAAATCGCGCCCGAATCAGCATCCCGCGCGCGAGCAAAGACAGATTTCACATCCGAATCAGAAACCCGCGCGTGAGCAAGGGTGATTCTTCAAACCGACAAAAAGTAACGGTAATTGACAGTTAAAATCTGAAAAACGAATCCTTCTGTTTTTTGGCTGATACTATTGTTGACTATTTCACCATTGCTCACGCGCGGGTTTCTGATTCAGATTCGCGTTTATTTAAAAAAAGTTATACCGGGAATAATTATGAATAAGCGTCGGAACTTTAAAAAATATCGTTGGCAATTAAGTCTTCAAACACATCACGTTGTCTGACGAGTTCAGATTTTCCGTCTTTGTTGATTAAAACGACGGCAGGTAAAAAACGTCCATTATATTGAAACATCTGCGAGATGGAATACGCGCCGCAATTTAATAATGCTAAGACTTCACCCGCCGCGACATTTTTGGGAAGCAAGCGATAATCGGGAAGTCGCCCTGCGCGCTCGATGTCAAAATAAACGTCGCCGCCGTCGCACAAAGGTCCGGCGAGTTTATACGGAAAATTATGCGCTTCTCCCGCGCGTTCAGCCGAAATTAGATGATAATACCACTTATAAGTTTCCATCGAGAGCAGAATATTAAAGCCCGCATCGGTCAACAGCCAGTGGTCAACGGCGAGTGGTGAATGGTAAGTAGTGAGTAAAGCATTTTTATTTTCTACCTTCGCGCTTTCTGCTTCTAATTCTTCATTCTTCGCTTTTAACTCACTACTCACCATTTTCCACTCACCATTGATTAAAGGTCTTTTCTTATGATTTCTAACGGTCGTCAAACAAATGCCGGTATCGGCAATAACACTTCTGCCAGGTTCTAAAAGCAGAGTGATATTTTCCAGAAGATGTTCGGCGTTCAAAGTTCTTGCCGATTTCTTGACCGCATTCCAGGCGGCTGCAATCGCGGCGGCTGGCTCAAAGTCGGCAGAAAACATCTCGCGCTGTTTGGCGGGAAAGTCTCCGACTTGAGATTTATCGCGCAGGTAATTGACGGGAAAACCGCCGCCCAAATTAATATGCGACAGTTTCAAATCCGTTTCCTCATAAACCTGAACGAGGTTTTCAAACAGCATCTTAAATGCGTCCGTATATGGCTCGGATTCGGGATTCTGCGAGCCGATATGCAAATGAACTCCGCACAAATTGAGAAATTTTGAATCTTTATACTGACGAAACGCCTGCAACGCTTCATCCGGCATCATCCCGAATTTGGAAGTTAAAAGCGCGGTCTGCAAACCCGAATGCGTCTTCGTTTCAATTTCGGGAACAAGCCGCAAAGAGACGTTTGCGGCTTTATTTAGACGACGCGCCGCGTCTGCAATCAAAGATAATTCGTAAAGCGAATCGACCTGTATCGCGTAAATTCCAGCCTTTATCGCGTCTTCGATTTCCCATGCTTCTTTGCTCGTGCCGTTAAAGATAATCCGCTCGCCCGTGAAACCGATTTTCAAAGCCTTCCATAATTCGCCGCCGCTGTTGACTTCCAAATCCCCGCCCGCATCCTTAACGGCTTTTAAAATCGCCATATTTGCATTGGCTTTCGCCGCGTAGCAAATCTTCAGAGGGCAGTCAATCACGGATTCGGCGCGTTTCAGACGCTCGATATTATGACGGATTCGCCCTTCGCTGAACACGAAAAGCGGCGTGCCGTATTCTTTGGCAAGTTTCATTGCCGAAACTCCGTCAATATAAAGTTGTCCGTTTTTCGTTTCGAGAAAATTTTCTATTTCCCAGTCCTTCGCAGATTCGTTTAATGACATTCGTGATAATTTTTAAGAATAAAATTAGATTTCGCAAAACAATAATTTCATATTCCGCACCGTTATCAAACCGCACGAGGCAAAAAAAAGTTTCGATGTCGTAAGATATAACAAAGACGAAACAGATTCCGAAAAGTTATAATCTTAAAATTATTCAAAGATAAATAAAATTATGTCCGAACAGTCAATTTTCGCCTACGACCGGGTTTTGTATCCGAATTATCTGCACCCGCAGACGCATCCAGACCGTCTGGCGACGATGACAAAATTTTTCGGCGTGAATCCGAAATCGGTCGAGAACTGCCGCGTGCTGGAACTTGGCTGCGGAACGGGCAGCAGTCTTTTGAGTTTCGCGTATGATTTGCCGGACAGCGAATTTATCGGCGTTGACCTTTCGGAAAAACAAATCGAACTGGGAAACGTCGCCATCCAAGCCGTCGGGTTGAAAAATCTTCAATTACTGCAAGGCGATATTATGCAAATTACACGCGAAAAATTCGGCGAGTTTGATTACATCATCGCGCACGGACTTTATTCGTGGATTCCCGATTTTGCCCGCGACCAGATTTTAAATATCTGCCGCGAAACTTTAGCGACGCGCGGCGTAGCGTTTGTCAGTTACAACGCTCTGCCGGGCTGTCGCGTTCGGCAGACGACGCGCGATATGATGCTTTTCCACTCGAAGAATATCGAATCGCCGACGGAGAAAGTTAAACAGTCAATGGCTCTTTTAAAGTTCGTCGCGGATTCTGCGGCAAAAGATAAAATTTATCATTCGGTGCTGCGCGAGGAATTGGAAAAAATGAGCGAGCGCAATTACGAAAACATTTTTCACGACGATTTATCCGAATTTAATCATCCGGTTTATTTTCACGAATTCGCCGCGCACGCCGCCCGATACGATTTGCAGTTTGTGACCGAAGTCGAGCATTTTACGACCAGAGACATCAATTATCCGAAGGAAGTTTTGGAAATTTTAGAAGAAATCAGCGACGGCGACGTTATCGCGCTCGAACAATATCTGGATTTTGTCAACAACCGGCGTTTCCGCCAGACGCTTTTATGTCATAAAGAATTAAAAATCAATCACCAGCCGGATTTGCAGATTTTGCGCTCCGTCAGAATCGCTTCACCGCTTCAGCCCGTTTCGGAAAAACCGGAACTCGCAACCGAAAAACACGAAAAATTTACCGGACAAAAAGACGAAAAAATAGAAATAAACCATCCGTTGACTAAAGCCGCGTTTTATCATCTCGGCAAAATCTGGACGCGCACGACGACGTTCGGCGAACTGGTCGAAGCCAGCCGAAAATTATTGGTTGACGAAAGCGGCGCGAAGGTCGAAATAACGGAAAAAGACGAGCAGATTTTAACCGACATTCTTTTTCAGATTTTCTGCATGGGAATGCTGCGATTTCACACGCGCGAGCCGAAATATATGACCGAAGTCAGCGCAAAACCGTTTGCCAGCCCGATTGCTCGCTGGCAGGCGCAAAACAGCGAATCGATTTCGACGCTGCTCTCGACGAGCCTGATTATACAGGACGCGCTCGGCAAAGAGGTGTTAAAATTGCTCGACGGAACGCGCGACCACGCTCAAATTAAAAATGACCTGACGGAATTTATAAATTCTCCGAAACTCGACCGACCGTCGGAACTCAAAAAAAGCATTTTGTCTGAACTGCCCGAACAATTAGAGAAAAATCTAAAAAGTTTTGCCGAAATGGGACTGCTGGTTTCATAAACTCGAAATGACGGAAAATTTTTGTTTTCAGATTACGGAAGCCGAAAAAAAAATGCGGCTCGACGAATTTTTATTCGATAAAATCCGCGCCGTCAGCCGGATGTATCTGCGTAATTTAATAGCAAAGGAAAAATGCCTGCTCAACGGAAAACGCGGAACTGCGGGCGAGCGTTTGGAAGCGGGCGACGAAATCCAAATCGAAGTTGATTTAACGGCGGAAACTTCGATGCTGCCCGAAAATATTCCGCTTGAGATAATTTTCGAAGATGAAGAAATCATCGTCGTCAACAAACAGGTCGGAATGCTCGTTCATCCGACGAAAGGCGTGAAAAAGGGAACTCTGCTCAACGCGCTCAGTTATCATTTGAATCACAAGTTACAAATGACTGATGAACAGCGACCGGAAATAAAAACCGAAGCGCAAATAATCGGTAACGCTTCGAAATATATTCGCGCCGGATTAATTCATCGCCTCGACCGCCAAACAT
>JBPCRW010000059.1:0-9564 GCA_050996405.1 Pyrinomonadaceae bacterium
TGGCTGAATGTTCCGCGTCGTCCATTGGAAGCGTCCGGCACGAGCGGGCAAAAAGTTGCGATGAACGGCGGTTTGAATTTTTCGATTCTCGACGGCTGGTGGATTGAAGGATTTGACGGCGAAAACGGTTTTTCAATCGGCACGTCTGATGATTCGGAACACGACGAAAATTTGATTGACGCGCGGGATGCCGAGTCGCTTTACACGGTTTTGGAAACAGAAGTGATTCCGGCTTTTTACGGCGAAGTCGAAAACGGAATGTCGAAAATCTGGATTCGGAAAATGCGCCGCGCGCTGGAAACTTTAACGCCGCAGTTTTCCAGCGACCGTATGCTGAAAGATTATATCGAACAAATTTATTTACAGTAAAAATCAATAGTTTGAGGTAAAAATATGCCGCCGATTGAATTTAAAACAGATGTGATTCGCCCAATCGAATGTCTAAAAGAAGGCTGGGAATTGATTAAAGACCAGTATTGGCTGATTTTTGCCGTCACGCTGGTCGGAATGTTGATTGCCGGTTTTGTGCCTTTCGGCATTTTGCTCGGTCCGATGTTTTGCGGAATTTATTTTTGTCTGTTTCAAAAAATGAACGGGCAGCCGGTAAAATTTGAATCGCTTTTCAAAGGTTTCGATTATTTCAAACCGGCGTTTGTCGCCTCGCTTTTTCTCATCGTTCCGGCGGTTGTTTTGAGCCTTATCGCCTATATTCCATTGATAGTAATGCAGTTTGCGATGATGCAAAATCGTAACCAGAATCCCGAAGAAGTTTTTTCTTATATGAAAAGCTATTTTTCATTGTTCACGGTTGAAATGCTTGTCTTGTGGCTAGTTCTCGGTTCGATTCACGCGCTGATAATATTCGCGTTTCCGTTAATCGTCGAACACAAACTTTCCGGCATCGAGGCTTTTAAATTAAGCGCGCGCGCCGCGCTGAAAAATCTCGGCGGTGTTGTCGGATTTATCGCGGCTGAATTGGCACTCGGCATCGTCGGTTATTTTATTTTCTGCGTCGGCGTTTATTTAACGCTTCCGATTATGTTTGCGGGCGCGCTCGTCGTTTATCGGAGAGTTTTTCCGTCGCCGGATATTCGGAATTTTAACATTTCGCCGTTGGATATTCCGCCGTCGCCCAGTGCTTTTCAAAATGCGGGTCGCGCGATTTAATTTGAAAATGTTACAATTTGTAATATGAAAGCTCAATTTAATCATCTCGATTCCGTCGAACAACTCGAAGAAGTTTTCACCGAATCGAACGAAACTCCGCAGTTTATTTTCAAACACAGCTTGACTTGCCCGATAAGCGCGGACGTTTATCAGGAAATTAAAAATGTTGACGGCACGGTTAATTTAATCGTCGTGCAGACGGCGCGCGATGTTTCTAGTGAAGTCGCCGCGAAAACCGGCTTGCGTCACGAATCGCCGCAGGCAATCGTGCTGGAACACGGCAAGCCCGTCTATCACGCCGCGCATTACGACATTTCGGCAGACGACGTGAATGCAAAATTAAATAATAGTAATGGAAAACGGAAAATGGAAAACGGAAAATAGAAAGACGCTTTTTCTTCAAATTTCCATTTTCCATCTTTATGGTTGAGCCGCTGCAAATTATCGAGGAAAGCGATTCGGAAATCACGATTGCGTGGTCGGACGCGCGGGAAAATTCCTATGCGGCGGCGGATTTGCGGCGTGCCTGCCCGTGCGCCGGATGCGTCAACGAATGGAATGGCGAACGGACTTTGAAACCCGAAACGGTCGCCGACGATTTAAGTTTTTCGAGTATCGCCGTTGTCGGTCGGTATGCTCTAAACTTTAATTTCAGCGACGGACACGACACGGGAATTTACAGTTTTAAGTATTTGCGGGAAATCGCCGAAAAATAAATCGGGTTTTAGATTAAAACAAACGAGGCGCGGATAGTTTATAATAATTATCCGCTTTATTTTTTGAAAAGCGTTTTAATGTTATGCAGGAAAAAGATATTTTTGACGAGC
This sequence comes from Pyrinomonadaceae bacterium, assembly GCA_050996405.1. Lineage (GTDB taxonomy): Bacteria > Acidobacteriota > Blastocatellia > Pyrinomonadales > Pyrinomonadaceae > JBPCRW01. The sequence continues at coordinate 1,995 of JBPCRW010000059.1, forward strand.
GGCAGGAAACGAAAAAAATGAGTTTCGCCTGTCCGTTTTGCCGCGAGCGAAATGATTACGAAGTGCGCTGGATGCGGCGCACCAAAAAGCGAAATTCGCCGCGCCATTTGAATGAACAAGACCGCGCCCGTTTTGAAAAATCGCGCGATTATATGGTGCGGATTGACGATATGCTGATGTGCCGGAATATGCGCTGCCGCAAGCGTTTCGAGATACCGAACTCGCAGTCAATCGTCTTTATTTAACTAAAAGCTGATAGTTGATAATGGATAGTTTTTTGATTATCGATTATCAGTTATCACTATCAACTATCCGATTATGTTATTCTTTTTCCAAACAATTTGAGGGGAAATTTATGCCGACTAAAACAAATAATAATCCAGAGCGTTATGAAGATTCGCCTGTTACTAATGATGTAAAAAATTTGATGGACGAGGAAATTCAGAGCGCGCCGAAAGCACCGAGCGAATTGCGCGAACGCCTGCGCGAGCATCATTCGACTTCGCCCGCCGATTCGGGCGGCGACATAGACGCGACCTGGGAAGACGCGAACGACGACGGCGCGGAAGCCTTCGCCGGACATAATCCGACACCTGACCAATCCGACACCGAAGCCAACGCTCACGCTTACGGCATTGATTTCCAAGACAACGAACCGCTGGATTTACTAGAAAAAATGGAAAAGCGCGACCGCGACCGCTGGGAACTCGATGAAAGCTCGAAAGAAAAAGGCGATATGATTTAGTTGGAAATTAAATGATTATTTACGAGGCGAAACGACTATTTTTCCACCAGTCAATCGTTTTCCGCAAACCTTCTTCCAGCCCGACCAGTTTTTGATAATCGAGCCATTCTTTGGCGCGGATTACGTCGGCTTGCGAATGTTTCACGTCACCGGCGCGTTCGTCTCTGTAATCGGCTGTGACGCAAGGTCTGCCGGTAATTTTTTTCAGAACATCCAAAAGCTCGTTCAAAGTAATGCGTTCGCCGTTGGCGACGTTCATTACTTCGCCGATGCCTTTCGTCGTCTGCGCCGCGTTGATGTTCGCGTTGACAACATTTGCAACATACGTGAAATCTCTGGATGTTTCGCCGTCGCCGTAGATGACTGGAGTTTTATCGCCCATCAGCGCATCGACAAAACGCGAAATCACGCCTGAATAATGAGACGAAGGATTTTGGCGCGGACCGAATACATTAAAATAGCGCAGGCAGAGCGTTTCCAACCCATAAACGCTATTGAAAACCTGGCAGTAATATTCGCCCATCAGCTTAGCTGCGGCATACGGCGAAAGCGGTTCGGGACGCATCGTTTCAACTTTCGGCAAAGTTTCCTGATTGCCGTAAGCCGAACTCGATGCGGCGTAAATTACGCGCTTAACGCCCGCTTCTCTGGATTTTAAAAGCACGTTGAAAGTTCCGTTGACGCACGCATTGTGCGTTTCCACAGGATTATCTATCGAACGCGGAACGCTCGGCAGAGCCGCCTGGTTAAAAACAATTTCAACGCCTTCGACAGCTTTTTCGAGTTTGTCGTCGTCGTTTAAATCACCTTCGATAAATTCAAAATCGCCTTCGATTTCGTTTAGGTTTTCGTGAAATCCGGTAATCAAATTGTCGAGAATCTTAACTTTCGCGCCCTGTTTGATTAATTCTCCGGCGAGATTAGAACCGATAAATCCTGCGCCGCCGGTAACTAAAACTTTTGTAGTGATTGACATTTTTTTTAACGGTGAATGGCGAATGGTAAATGGTGAATGTAAAATCCAAAACTAATCATTCATCATTCGCCACTAGAATTTATCTTCCAACGCCGACGTATTCAAATCCCATTTCGCGCATATCTTTTGGTTCATAAATATTTCGCAAATCGACAATTTTCGGCGATTTCAAAAGCGATTTTACCTTTTCCATATCGAGCGCGCGAAATTGATTCCACTCGGTCATAAAAACCAATGCGTCCGCATCTTTGATGGCATCGTATTCGTCGTCGGCATATTCAATATCAGGCAACAGATGCTTGGCTTCGTCCATCGCCACGGGGTCAAACGCTCTAATGCGCGCGCCGCGTTTTTGCAGTTCCTTAATAATATCCGTCGCCGGAGATTCGCGCATATCGTCGGTTTCCGGTTTGAACGACAATCCGAGAACGCCGATTTGCTTGTCTTTAAAATCGCCGACGAGTTTTTCGATTTTCGGAATCATTGCCTGACGCTGATAATCATTCGCCTTGATAACTGCGTCAACCACCGAAGTTTCGACGTTATATTTATCGCCGACTTTGGTAAAAGCCCGTGTGTCTTTTGGAAAACACGAGCCGCCGTAACCGGGTCCGGGATGCAGAAATTTGCGTCCGATGCGATTGTCCATGCCCATTCCGCGCGCCACATCATGAACGTCGCAGCCGATTGCGTCGCAAAGATTCGCAATCTCGTTGATGAATGTAATTTTTGTTGCCAAAAAAGCATTCGCCGCGTATTTAATGAGTTCGGCGGCTTCTAAGGACGTAATGACAACCGGCGTTTCAATCAAATAAAGCGGGCGATAAAGGTCTTTCATAATCGCAATCGCGTCCGGTTCGTTGCTGCCGACGACCACTCGGTCGGGGCGCATAAAATCGTCAATCGCCGCGCCTTCGCGCAGAAATTCTGGATTCGACGCGACACCGAAATTTGTTTTTACTTTTTGATTTTCGGCGACAAATTCACGCAGCCATTTGCCCGTGCCGACCGGAACGGTTGATTTCGTGACCAAAACTTTGTAGCCGTTCATCGCTTCGGCAATGTCTTTCGCCGCCTGCTGGTAATAGCTCATATCGGGCGAGCCGTCTTCTTTCGGCGGCGTTCCGACGGCTAGGAAAATTACTAAAGCCTGTTCCACCGCCGCTTTAATATCGGTTGTAAAATGAAGCCGCCCGGATTTGGAATTTTTCTCGACTATCTGGTCAAGACCCGGCTCGTAGATTGGAATTATCCCTTGATTTAATTTGTCAATTTTATTTTTATCAACGTCAACGCAGGTAACTTCAACGCCGAACTCCGCGAAACAAGCACCCGTCACTAACCCAACATAGCCTGTGCCGATAACTGCAATATGCATAACTTAGTAAATTTTAAAATGAATGAATTCTAGTATAAAAAATTTTGCGGGTTATGTTTTCAAAACATAACCCGCAAAATATATGAACATTTTACCATCAAAAAATCAAACGCCGGACGTTTAAAATTTTAACGAATCGGACTTACAACATTAACAGTTCCACCGACATTATTGATGCTGCTGTGGTCTCTTGTGCCGAAGTAGATAGCCGCGCCGACACCGCCCGCAATCGCTGCCAGTAAAGCTGCCAGCGCGCCTGAACCAATTCCGCCAATCGGAAACACTCCCGGATTCGGATTCGGACGCAGACAAGGTTTGCAGCCTTGCTGGGACGGGTTGCCGACCGAAACATCAGTTCCGGCTGCTACCTGTTTATTTGTCGAACCGTCTCTGACCGTTATTAACCCAGATGCGGTTTCGACAAATGTCTGCGCGCATTTCGCGCTGTCGCCGCAGCCGACATCTACCGAAAAGCTGTTTGCCTGTCCGGCATCCGCGATAATTGTCGAATTCTTAGTAGTAAAAGTTGCTGCCACCCCAGCCGAATTCATTACTCTGACTTTTCCTGTCTCTAAAGACCCTACAATACTATTATCGGTGAACTTTAAAGTAACAGTTGAATCGTCGAGAACTTCGATACGACCGTTTTTACCTAAGCTGATAATTGCCGATGAATTGCTGCCGGTGACGATTGAACTGCCGGAAACAATTGTTGAATTGGAAACTGCCGGTTGACCGTTAACAGTGACCTGTCCCGTAACGGTGATTTCTCCCGTTACATCGTTCGGAGCGGCTAATGCCACCATCGAAGAAACGCATAATACGGCGATTGCCGTGATTAAAGATGTTGATTTGCGAACCATTTTGCCGAGCATTTATTTAGATATCCTCCTCTGTCAATTCCGTAAGCAATGAAGTTTCCCCTAAAGTGTATAATGCGAATTGCAAACATTCGTTGCATTACAGAACAGATTTTCCTAATCAATATTTCAAAATTATTATTACAGAAACGTATAGCCTCTTAATTTTTTACACGAATAAACTTTTAATGTCAATGGAAATTCAACCTAAAACAAAATTTAAAACGAAGTTTCTATCGACTTTAGAAACATATCTTAACCTTTTATTTAAAAAAATTACAAGAACTTTTTTATCATTTCTGAAATTTCTTTTTAAAGAAAAATTGTTTTACTGTCAAGCACCATCTTTTTTGCGGCGTTTTGTAAAGATTCATTATTTTCCATTTCGCAATTTTTAACGTTTTGCGCTTTGCGTTTATAATTGTTTTGTTATGTTCTGGTAGATAAATTTTACGTCGGAGGAAGATTGTTTTATGTCGGAAGTTACAATGAAAGACCGCGCGCGCGCGCTTGAAAACGAGTATTTTCATCGTAAAGAACAGGAAATTATTGAAAAGATGCGGGCGAAATTAGCGTCCGAACCATCTGGCGAGCCGCATCGGGATTGCCCGAAATGTGATGGCAAACTGGTCGAAACAAATTACGAGAATATTAAAATGGATGTTTGCAATAAATGTCACGGCGTGTGGCTCGACGCGGGCGAACTGGCGCAAATTCTGCACAAAGACGAAGATAGCTGGCTGCATCGCCTGTTCGGATAAAAATTAAAGGATAAAAATTAAAGGGATGAAAAAATATAAATTCTTAATCGCATATCTTTTATTGACGGCGGCGGGTTTTATCGCCGCGCCGATGAAGGCGCAAACCGTCACGTCAAAAATGTTCGCGGCGCAAACCGCCAATACTGTTTCAGCCAGCGACTACAAATCAAGCAGCAAATTGATGGCGCGTCAAATGCCGTATCGCGTGATGCTGCCGCCAAACTACGCGACCGATACGCAAACACGGTTTCCGGTTATTTATCTGCTGCACGGTTTGACCGGACATTTCGACAATTGGAGCGACAAAACTAAACTCGCCGAATATCTCGCGCCGTATAATTTTATTGTCGTCATGCCCGAAGGCAATGACGGATGGTACACCGACAGCGCAACCGTGCCGAACGATAAATATGAATCTTACATTATTCAAGAATTAATTCCCGAAATCGATAAAAATTTTCGCACTCTTGCCGACCGCGAACACCGCGCAATCGCGGGACTTTCGATGGGCGGTTACGGCTCACTCAAATTTGGTTTGAAACACCCGGAAATGTTTTCGCTGGTCGGCTCGTTTAGCGGCGCGCTCGGCGCGGCAAACTGGACTGAAAAGGAAATCGGCACAAAGGGCGCAATCGCCGAATCGATTTTAAGCGTCTATGGCGCGCCTGACAGCCAAACCAGAAAAGAAAACAATATTTTCCAGATGGTCAAAGACATCACGCCGGAAAAAGTTAAAACTTTGCCGTTTATTTACCAGTCGTGCGGAACGGAAGATTTTCTGATTCAAAACAACCACGATTTTCAGAATTTGCTGAACGAGAAAAAAATTCCGCATGAATATCTTGAAAGTCCGGGCATTCACAACTGGGTTTTCTGGGACGCGCAGATTCGGGAATTTCTAGAGTTGAGCGACAGAGTTTTAAACAAAGCCGGCGCGAAAAACGTTTGAATTAAATGGAAATAAGCACCCCAACAGAAATAGGTTAGACTATTTATTGAGATGGGTAAAACAAAAATAATCGAATTGAGCGATGAGCAGCGTATAGAACTGGAAAAAGGTTATCGAACAGGCGAAACTCATACTTTCAGAGTGCGTTGTCAGCTGATTTTGTTAAAGAGTGAAAAGCGGACATCGGTAGAAGTCGCCGAGGTGTTGGGATGCTGTGAAATGGCGGTCAATAACTGGCTTGTCCGCTACGAGGAAGAAGGCATCAGAGGTCTGGAAACACGCGCCGGGCGCGGGCGACCACCGATTTTAAGTTCGCAGAATCCGGCTCACTTGAAAAAGGTGAAAGACGAAATCAGAAAACACCCGAACTCGGTCAAAACAGTCGTTGCCCGCTTGGAAGAAGACCTTGATTTAGCGATGCGCCCGGAAACTTTGAAACGATTTCTAAAAAAAACGAGTATCGCTTCTGCCGCGCCCGCACTTCACTCAAGAGTCGGCAAGTGGATGTTGAAAGAGCGAAAAAAGAAAAGCAGTTGAGTGATTTATGGTGGTTATATTTAGGCGGGCGGATAGATTTATACTTCGGCGATGAGTCGGCGTTTTCGATGAAGGGCGAAACTGCCCTACGGGTGGTCGCCGAAAGGCGAGCGAATTGAAATTTTTCCGCAACGTGACAAAAAAGTCAATCTGTTTGGTGTTTTTCGAGCCGATAACTTCTGCGTCAGTTACGAAAGCGCGGGCAATATCAACTCGGAGTTTTTGATAAAAGCGATTGCGGATTTTAGTCGTTATCTGGAGAAACCGACCGTTTTAGTTCTGGATAATGCGCCGACGCATCGGTCACGGAAGTTCATCGAGCAAATCGAGAAATGGATAGAAAAGGACTTATACATTTTCTTTTTGCCGAAGTATTCACCGCATTTGAATCTGGCGGAAACTTTCCGGCGCAAAGCTAAGTATGAATGGCTCAGACCACTTGATTATGGTTCATTCTCGAAGTTTAGAAAGAAGATAAAAGCAATCTTCAACAACATCGGCTTGGAATATAAAATAGCTTTCAACCAAATGATGGTCTAAGCTAATTTTGTTGGGGTGCTTAATTTGCCGGATATTAAAACGATTGTTCGCTCTCGCTCATTGGGCAGGCACAAGACCTGCCCCTACAATTGCGCTAAACGTGCATAATTTCCTGTTCTTTGGCTTTTGCCAGTTCGTCAATTTTACCCGTGTAAGTATTGGTTAATTTCTGAATCTGGTCTAAACCGTCGCGTTCGCCGTCTTCGGAAATCATCTTTTCCTTTGTCATTTTCTTCAAGCTGTCATTTGCGGCGTGACGAAAATTGCGAATTACGACGCGATGTTCTTCGGCAATTTCATAAACCTGTTTGGCAAGTTGTTTGCGGCGTTCTTCGTTGAGCGCGGGAATAGTCAGACGAATTACGCGACCGTCGTTTGACGGGTTCATTCCAAGATTGGCAGCCGTAATTGCTTTTTCAATCGTGCCGAGCTGCGTTGCGTCCCAAGGCTGGACGGTCAGCATTTGCGGTTCGGGAACGGCAACCGAAGCCATCTGATTGAGCGGTGTCGGCGAACCGTAATAATCAACCAAAACGCCGTCGAGCAAACCGACCGTCGCGCGCCCCGTGCGAACATTCGACAATTTGCGCTTGAAATCTTCGATGACCGATTCCATTTTCGGTTTAGTTTCTTTAGTTACACTTTCTACGCTCATAACTCGTCTCCAAATCAATTATTTACCAACGTTCCAATCGTCAAATCGCCGGACACGGCTTTGATGATATTGCCCGATTTTTTCATATTGAAAACCAGAATCGGCAAATTATTTTCTTTGCACAGAGAGATTGACGAAGCGTCCATCACCTTCAATTGTCGTTCTAAAA
>JBPCRW010000146.1:0-22708 GCA_050996405.1 Pyrinomonadaceae bacterium
TCAAAGATGTGTTTCTGGGCAACGAAAAGCGCGAATACACGCGAGCCGTTTCGTCGCAAAAATGTATCCGCGCCGGCGGCAAGCACAACGACCTCGATGAAGTCGGAAAAACCGCACGGCATCAAACATTTTTCGAGATGCTCGGCAATTTTTCGTTCGGCGATTATTTCAAGGAAGACGCGATAAATTTCGCCTGGGATTTTCTCGTTAATGAATTGAAACTCGATGTCAATCGTCTTTGGTTCACGGTTTTTGCAGGCGACGATGAAGTTGCGGCAGACGAAGAAGCCGTGCAGCTTTGGATAAAAGCGGGCGCGAAACCCGAACGCATTTTGCGTTTTGGAAAGAGAGATAATTTCTGGCAAATGGCGGAAACCGGACCGTGCGGACCGAATTCGGAAGTCAATTATTATTTGGGCGACGAGCCGGAAAACCCTGGAAAAAATCGCGCCGATTTGGTCAACGCCGAGGAAGGCGATACGACGATGGAAATCTGGAATCTCGTGTTTATGCAGCATAGCCGCGTCGAAACTGCAAAAGGCGTTTATAAACTTGAGCCTTTGCCCGCGCCGTCGGTTGACACGGGCGCGGGATTAGAACGAATGGCGGTTGTGATGGAAGGCGTTCATTCAAATTATGAAACGACTTTGATTAAACCGATTATCGAATTTATCGCTCAATTGGCGAACAAAAAATACGAATATGATTCGCCGGAAGGTTTTGCGATGCGCGTCGCCTCTGACCACGCGCGCGCGACCGCTTTTGCTATCGCCGACGGAATTTTGCCCGGCAACGAAGGCAGAAATTATGTTCTGCGAAAAATTATGCGCCGCGCCATTTATCAAGGGCGCGAGCATCTCGGATTTACGAGCGCGTTTTTTTACAAAGTCTGCGATTTCATCGTTGAACAGATGAAAGACGCTTATCCAGAATTAGAAACGCAGCGCGAATTTATCTCGAAAATGGTGCGGCTCGAAGAAGAAAGATTTGGCGCGACAATGACGGTTGGACTCAAAAAACTCGATGAAGTTTTGTCAGGACTCGTAGATAAATATAAATATAATATTTTTGGAATGGAAATAAATGACGACAGTAAAGAAGGTTTCAAAGTGTTTATAGAAAATCCTTCCGAAATATCTGAAGCACTTCAGAATCTTGATTTTTCCGAATATATGAATTCGGAACAATTGGAGAAAATGAACGAATCTTTCGACAAGTTCGGTGGACAAGAAGGATTTTTCAAATTTATGGTGGAAACGCTTCAAAGCGACGAAGGCAAAAAGGCTGCCGCAAATCTGGTTGAATCTCCGCCGCCCGCGTTAATTGATGATTTGGCAAAACTTTATGATACGTTCGGAACGCCGAAGGATTTAATTCGATTGAAACTTGAAGAAAAAACAGGCGTTTCGTATCCCGAAGATTATTTTGACAAGAAATTCAGTGAGGCGTTAGTTAAACTTCAACGAACTTCTGAAATCGGTAAAACGAAACAAGCTGAAAAAATTAAACCGATTTATAAAGATTTAGAAAACAATTCGGTCAAATCAAATTTTCACGGTTACGACGCGACGCAAATCGAAAATGCAAAAGTTATCGCTTTAGTAAAAGACGACCGGCAAATAAACGAACTCAAAGAAGGCGAAGAAGGTTTAATTGTTTTAAACGAAACGCCTTTTTACGCCGAATCGGGCGGGCAGGTTGGTGATACTGGATTTTTGACGAATGAAAATTCGAGAATCAAAGTTCAGGATACTTTTGCGCCCGTGCAAGGTTTGATTCTGCATAAATCGAAAGTCGAAAAAGGCGCAATCAAAATCGGCGACGAAGTTGCGGCAACGGTTGACGTTGAAAAACGCGATGCGACGCGGCGGAATCACACGGCAACACATCTTCTGCACGCCGCTCTGCGCGAAGTTTTGGGAACGCACGTTAAGCAGGCGGGTTCGGTCGTCGCGCCGAACTATCTGCGTTTTGATTTCACGCATTATCAACCGATTTCCGTCGAAGAAATCAGGGAAATCGAAGATTTGGTCAACCGGGAAATTTTGAAAAACGATGCGGTGAACACCGATATAAAATCAATCGAGGAAGCGATGCAGTCGGGCGCGATGGCTCTGTTCGGCGAAAAATACGGCGCGAACGTGCGCGTTTTGAGCATCGGCGAAGGCACGTTTTCAAAAGAACTTTGCGGCGGAACGCACGTTCGCGCGACGGGCGACATCGGCTCGTTTAAAATTTTATCCGATGAAGCAGTCGCTTCGGGCGTGCGTAGAATCCGCGCGATTACAGGGTTTGACGCTTTCGCGCGTTTCCGCGAAGACGAAAATTTAATCGCCGAATCGCTCGGCGCGTTGCGGACGCAGCGCGATAATTTACCGTCGGCAATCGAAAAATTACAGGAAGAATTAAAACGCGCGCGGCGCGAAAACGAAGAATTAAAACTTAAAATCGCTAGCGGCGGCAACGGCGGCGGATACGGCAGCACAACCAGGGAAATCGCAGGCGTTCCGGTGACAACTGCTGTGACAATGGACTTAGATGCGAACGGGATGCGTCAACTCTCCGATAGAATATTGGAGAAATTAAAATCCGGCGTTGTCATTCTAGCGCGCAAAAACGACGGAAAAGTTTCGTTTATCGTCCGCGTGTCCGACGATTTGACCGACCGCGTGCAAGCCGGAAAAATCATTCAGGAAATCGCGCCGATTGTCGGCGGGAGAGGCGGCGGCAAAGCGGATATGGCGGAAGGCGGCGGCACGGACGCGAGTAAATTAAACGACGCTTTGCAAGCGAGCTACGGCGTGGTCGAGCAAATACTGGGAAATTGAATTAACAGGAATGAAGGGAATGAAAGGGGCTTTTAAATCATTTGTTTTTATCCCTGCTAATTTTCTTTGATTACGCGGAAACCGACAGAGTTTTGCAATTCCTCGTCGGCGTGTTCGATTCGTGAATTTTTTCCGATTCGCTTTTGCCTTGTGAAGTTATCAAAACGACCGAGCCGACAATGATCCCCGCGCCGACGAGCATTTGTCCCGTTAAAGATTCACCGGCGATTGCCCATCCCAAAATTACGGCGATAACCGGATTGACATAAGCGTAAGTCGAAGCAATCGAAGGCTCGACGTTTTTGAGCAGCCAGCTATACGCCGTAAATCCGATTATCGAACCGAAAACGGTTAAATAAGCGAGCGCAATCCACGAATTCGACGAAACTTCGGCGATATTAAACTGCGTCCATTCGCCCGTCAAAGTTCCGACCAGCAGCAGTAAAAATCCGCCCGAAAGCATCTGCATTCCCGCCGTCAGCAAAGCCGATTTCGGCGCGGGCGCGCTCAAACCGTAAAGCGAACCCGAAGCCCACGCCAAAGTTGCGGCGATTATCAAAACAGTCCCGATAAGCTGCCCGTTTCCGTTTTCAGACGAAAATCCGTTTGCGCCGATTAAAAGTAAAACGCCGACAAAACCGATTAAAAGTCCGAGCGCGACCCTCCAATTCGGACGCGATTTTTTCATCATAAGCCAGCTTATTAAAACAATCCAGAACGGTTCGGTGGCGATGAGCAGCGCGGCTAAACCCGAAGAAATATAATGCTCGGCGAGAACGACCAGACCGTTTCCGCCCAACAGCAATAATGCGCCGACGATAAAACTCGTCCGCCAATAAATCAGTTTCGGCTTTTCGTAATCTTTGGAAAATCGCCCGACGGCGAACAAAACCGCGCCCGCCGCCAAAAATCTTGTTCCCGCCATCAAAAATGTCGGCAAAGTTTCAATCGCGTATTTGATTGCCAGATAAGTCGAACCCCAAATAATATAAACCGCCGCCAACGCCGCGATGAGCAAAATCGTATTTCGATTTGCGTTCGATTTTGTAATTTCCGTTTTCCGCATTTCAAGCCTCTTGTTTTCTATAAGTTTTATTTTTTCTTTCCGCGCCGTTTTGTTGTCGCGTCGGCAATCTTTTCCGATTTTTCCGTTTGTGCAATCGGCAGGGCGGTTGTTTCCTTGATGGTTTGCAAAACAATCGTCGTGCGCGTCGAGATTATTTCAGGAAGATTTTTCAGCTTTTCACGAAAAAATTTTCCGAGCGCGTCCGTGTTTTCGGCGCGGACTTTCAGCAAATAACAGTCTTCGCCCGCAATATCGTGGACTTCTAAAACTTCTGGAATCCGCGCCAAAACAGAGCCGATAGTTCCGCAGTAGCTCGTCTTGACAAAAACAAACGCCGTCAATCCAAACCCGATTTGTTTCGCGTCAATCTCCGCCGCGTAGCCGCGAATCACGCCGCGTTCTTCGAGTTTTTTCACTCTTTCCAAAACCGCCGACGGCGCAAGCCCGACCTGACGCGCAATTTCCGCGTTGCTAATCCGCGCGTCTTGCTGAATGATGTTCAGTATTTGTTTATCAATTTCGTTAATCATTCTGTCATTTCCCACTTTTATAGAATAATCTCCGGCAAACCTTTTGTCAAGAATTTAAGTTTATAGAAATCCTTCAATTGATGTATTCTTAACCGAGAGGCAAAAATATGAGCGCAGTTCTATCGTTTCCGCCAAGCGAAAACGAAATCATTTCCTACAATCCGGCGACGGGCGCGGAGGTCGGGCGTGTCCGAAATGCATCTGCCGAAGATGTAAAAACGGCGGTTGAAAAATCGCGCGAGGCGTTTAAGGCGTGGCGCGAAACTTCGTTTGCGACGCGCAAAAATTTCGTGATGAAAGCGCGCGAAATTATTTTGGCGGAAATGGACGAAATCGCGCGTTTAATTTCCAACGAATCGGGCAAACCTGTTGCCGAAGCTCTCTCGATGGAAATTGCGCCCGTTTTGGATTTAATGCAGTATTTCGCTCGCCACGCCGAAAAACTATTGAAGCCGCGCAAAGTTAACATCGGTCTTTACGGCTTGCTTGGACGCTCGTCAAAAATCGTTTATCAGCCTTTGGGCGCGGTCGGAATTATTCCGGCGTGGAATTATCCGTTTTCGATTCCTTTGGGCGAAACGGCGATGGCTTTGATGGCTGGAGATTGCGTAGTTTTGAAACCGAGCGAACTCGCGCCGTTTGTCGGTTTGAAGATTGGCGAAATTTTCCGTCAAGCCGGATTGCCGGAAAATGTCGTGCAAGTTGTAACAGGCGACGGACAAACTGGCGCGGCTTTGGTCGAATCCGCGCCGGATAAACTGATGTTCACGGGCAGCGTGGTGACGGGAAAGAAAATCGCCGAAAGCGCGGCGAAAAATTTAACCTCCGTCGTGCTGGAACTCGGCGGCAAAGACGCGATGATTGTCTTTAAAGACGCGAATCTGGAACTGGCGGCAAACGCGGCGGTGTGGGGCGCGTTTTGCAATTCCGGTCAATCGTGTTCATCGGTCGAACGCCTTTACGTCGAAGAATCCGCCGCCAAAGAATTGACGCGCAAAATCGTCGAGAAAACCAAACGATTAAAGCAAGGCGCGGGCAGCGACGCGGCGAACGACATCGGCGCGATGAGTTCGCAAAAGCAACTCGAAATCGTCAAAAATCACGTCGAAGATTTTGAAAAATCGGGCGCGCGAATTTTAACGGGCGGCAAATCAAAAGATTTATTTTTCGAGCCGACGGTTATTTCCGGCGCGACGAATTCGATGCGGGCGATGCGTGAAGAAACTTTTGGTCCGACGCTGCCGATTGCGACTTTTCGCACGGAAGCGGAAGCGATAAAACTGGCGAACGATTCGGAGTTCGGTTTGACGGCGAGCGTCTGGACGCGCGATTTGGCGAAAGGTGAGCGCGTTGCGGAGAAAATCGAAGCCGGAACGGTTTGCGTCAACGAAGTTTTATACACGCACGCCATCGGTCAAACGCCATGGGGCGGCTTTAAAAATTCGGGGCGCGGCAGAACGCACGGCATCGAAGGCTTGATGGAACTCGTTCAGCCGCAGCATATTCACGTTAATAAAATCGCTCTTTTGCCGAATGCGTGGTGGATGCCTTACGGCGCAAACGCTATTAAAACTTTCAAGGGTTTCGCCAAATATTTCGCGTCCGGCTCACTGTTTCAAACTGCGAGACTTACGCCGCAGCTTTTGAAAAGAATCAGGGAATTGCGAAAAGCCAAATGATGAAACCGAAACAAGAAGATTAGCGAAAATAGTAGAATGGAAAATCGAAAAAGCCTTAACTACAAAGTTCTGCTCGTCTTCGCGCCAATTTTGATTCTCACCGGAATTTCCGGTTTTGCGCTGCCTTCGTCAATCGCTCTGACCGGCGGCGAGCCGCCCTACGATATTTTCCACATTGTTTTCGGCATCATCGGACTGATTACTCTATTCACCAAAAAGGAAAGTTTTATACGCGGATTCAATATCGGTTTCGGTTTGATAGATTTATATCAAGCACTGGCGAGTTTTCTGCATCTTTTTCCCGAACGAATTTTCAAATGGACGCGCGCCGACGACATTTTGCATGTCGTCATCGGCGCGGCGTTAGTCGTCATCGGATTTTACGGTTTTCGGCAAAACAGGTAATTTACTGCTCGCCGTTCATTTGTTTTTTCAGTTGGACGATAAACGATTTGACGGCAGTCGCTTCGTCCGCGTCCGGGAAGACACGTAGAAATTCTTCATAGACGGCGATAGCTTTTTTATATTCCTGCTGTTTTTCATACATTTCACCGAGCAGTTGATAAATCACAATCGCGTCGGGCGCGCCGGAAAGTTGTTTCGCCGCCGTAAAAAGTTCTTTCGTCGCTAATTCATAATTCAATTTTTGATTTTCTGAATCGTTGGTGCTTGCCGCGTTTTCGGCGCGGTCTTTATATAAAAGTCCGAGTCCGGCGTGGGCTTCCGGCTGAAAACCTCTGCCTTCGCGGACGGCGCGTTTAAACGACGCGATAGCTTTGTCCTCTTTGTCGTCCGCCTTGTAAATTCTGCCTTCGACCGCCGACGCTTCCGGGTAAATCGGACGCGCTTTTCGAGCGTCGGCGATTGCTTTTAACGCGCCTTCCGTGTCGCCCGAATCGGATAAAATTCGAGCCAGCGCGAGTTGCGCCTCCGCGTATTTCGGGCGCAAGTTGATTGCCTTGCGATACGCTTCGATTGCTTTTTGCCGGTCAACGGTTGAAAGCCGCTCGGCTTCTTGAAAAGCGAGTTCGGCTTCGTCCGCAGTTTTCGTCAAAGCGATTTTCACATTGCCTTTCTGCGCGGCGGTTAAAGTTTGCGTCGTTTCTTTAAAACCGTCGGCGCGAACACGGATTTTATGAATTCCCGCCGAAATATTTTTAATCGTCAAAGTTCCCGTTTCGTCCGCCGCGCCGCGCCGGATGTCGTCAATCCAAACAGTCGATTTCGGCTCGGTAATAACGGTTATTGTTCGCGCCGCTTGCCCGAAAACAAGCGCGGTAAAAAAAACGGTCGAAATTATTATCCCGTGTAAAAATTTTGAACGCATAATTTTGTTCTCCGTTTGTTAAATATACTTTTCAAAATCATCGCAAAGTTTATTTATTGCTAAAAAACCTGCCTGAATTTTCTCTATTTCTTCTGACGAATTTTCGATACAATATCGTAACAAATAGGAATGGTTTTTGCTTCTTGCCGATGATTAACTTAAAATCGCAACCGGAGAATTCCTCCCGAATGACTAATCATAATACGGCAACGAACGCTTTAGCACTTGAAGATTCACACCAGAAAACCGCTCCGACGGCATTTACTCTCAAAGATGTCCGGCAGATAAAGGAAAATCAAGTTGTTCTGGACGGCATTGATTTGGAGATTGAGCAAGGAACGATAACCGCGCTGATTGGTCCGTCGGGCGCGGGCAAAACTTCACTGCTGCGCCTGCTCAATCGGCTCGACGATGCGGCGAGCGGCGAAATCTTTTATCGTTCACGCTTCATTGAAGAATATCCCGTTCAAGAATTGCGGCGGCAAGTCGGTTTCGTTTTTCAAACGCCGGTGATGTTTCCCGGAACTGTCGCCGACAATCTTCGCTCAGCGTTGGAATTAGCCGGAAAATCCGTCGTCGATTCGGAAGATTTGATAGGCAAAACGCTCGCGCTCGCCGAATTCGATTCCGCGCTGGCGGAGCGTGACGGCGCGCGGCTTTCGGTCGGACAGAAACAGCGCGTCAATATCGCCCGCGCTCTTATGACCGCGCCGGAAGTTCTGCTGATGGACGAACCGACTTCCGCGCTCGACCCGGAAACGGCTGACCGCCTTATGGAAACCGTCCGGCATCTCGGACGGGAGAAAAAAATTACCGTCGTGATGATTACGCACCGTTTGTCCGAGGCTCGCCGCGCCAGCGATAGAACGATTATGATGGAAGCCGGTCGCGTCATCGAAACGGGCGCAACCGATTTTATTTTCGAGCGAACGACTAACAAAAGGATTCGTGAATTTCTGGAAAGCGGGAAATAGATGATGCTTTTACTTTTGCAAAATTCCGAAGTTGTCAATTCACCGATTACGGATGTCTCGTGGCTCGACCTTTCTCTGGCTTTCGGGCTGATTTTGATTGCGGTCGGCATTTCCCGATGGCAGAGTTTGGGTCTTGTCAGAGATTTCGTTATCGGAGCGATTCGCACCGTCGTCCAACTGGTTCTGGTCGGCTACGCGCTGGTTTATATTTTCGCGTTTGACCGATGGTATATCACGCTCTCCGCACTATTGCTGATGCTGGTCGTGGCGACGGGCGCGGCGGCGCGGCGCGGGCAGAAAAAAGCCGGTCGTGAACTTCAATGGATTATAGGTTTGGCGATGCTGCTCGGTTCGAGTTTCACGCTCGTTTATATTACGACGCTGGTCGTTCGCGTCCGTCCGTGGCACGACCCGCGTTATCTGATTCCGCTTTTTGGAATGATTGTCGGCAGCGCGATGAACGGCGCGTCAATTGCGGTCGAACGCCTCGCCGGAGAAATGGAAGCGCGAGCGGGCGAAATTGAAGCCTATCTCGCACTCGGCGCGAATTACCGGCAAGCGTCCGAGCAACCCGTCCGGCAGGCACTTCGAGCGTCCTTGATTCCAACTGTCAACGGTTTAATGGTCGTCGGCATCGTTACCTTGCCCGGAATGATGACCGGACAGATTCTCGCCGGTTCGTCGCCTCTGACCGCCGTTCGTTATCAAATCGTCGTCGTCTTTATGCAGGCGGCAGCAGTCGCTATCACAACTTCAATTGTCACTCTCTGGTATCGAAAGACGTTCTTTACCACCGCGCTCCAACTTAAAACCCACCGCGACTGAAAATAATCGAGAGGCTTTTAATTAAATCCGCGTTTCGATGAGTAATAGTTTTCTGAATATAAAATTGAAATGTATAATCGTAATTTATTATCCTCTCAACTTTACCGCCG
Source organism: Pyrinomonadaceae bacterium (assembly GCA_050996405.1). Lineage (GTDB taxonomy): Bacteria > Acidobacteriota > Blastocatellia > Pyrinomonadales > Pyrinomonadaceae > JBPCRW01. The sequence continues at coordinate 9,340 of JBPCRW010000146.1, forward strand.
TCCCGTAAGCTAAAACTTCCGTCGCGCCTTTCGAGAATTCGGTAGAATCATATCTCATTCCGATTATCGCGTCCGCGCCGATTTCCAGAGCGTGCGTGACCATTCTGTTTGAGGCTTCCATTCGCGCATTTTCGCAAACGTGCGTAAATTCTTCAATGTTGCCGCCGACGATTGATTTCAAACCGCCGACAATTCCGCGTCCGATGCCGGTCGCGCGCACGACGATGCCGCGCACCACTCCGAAATACTCGACAATTTCTTTTCCCGCTATCTCGTTTCCGGTTGTAATTACCATTTGATTTTCTCCCGTTCAACCATCGTGATTTGTATTTTAATCACTACCGGAATTTTAAGTAGAACCGGCAAACAAATCAAGTTTCGGCAGCAAAGGCTGATTGAAAAGCGCGGTTTGCGACGGCTTCAGACTGAAGCCTTTTCCGCGCAAGATTTGTCCGGCTTTCGCGCCCGTATGTTTGCCTTTTTCAATCGTGATTTGCCCGTTGACGATGACGTAATCAAAGCCCGTCGGGAATTGTTTCGGGTTTTGAAAAGTCGCCTTATCCTGCACGGTGTCGGGGTCGAAAACAACGATGTCGGCGGCTGTGCCGGGACGCAAAATGCCGCGGTCCCAAAGCCCGAAAGTTTGCGCCGGAAGAGTGGTCATTTTGCGAACCGCTTCTTCCAAACTGACGAGTTTCTTCTCGCGCGTGTAAAGGGCGAGAACGCGGGCGTTGTTACCGAAAACTCTCGGATGCGGGCTGGATTCGCCGACAAGTTCCGCGACATCGGCATCGGCGGCGACCATCGTAAAAGGCTGGCGGAAAATTCTGTCCACGTCCGCATCCGACATTTTATGAACGACCACGCCCGCGCCGCCTTTGAGTTTTATTTCGATTGCTAATTCGGCTTGCGCTTCGGCGGAAGAATCTTTTTTAACGAGCGCGGCAATTTCGTCCAATCGTTTCCCGTTAAAAGACGCATCGGGCGCGTAGCTCGAAATTTGCACGAACGATAAATCTTCAAAGCCCTGTCCGGCGGCGCGTTCGAGAATATCTTTTTTGACGCGGGCGCGGGTTTCGGGATTCGTCAATCGCTCTTTGACTTTCGCCGCGCCGCCGTCAAACAGCCACGCCGGAAAGATAATGTCGAGCGTCGTCGCTCCGGCGGTATAGAGATACTGGTCAACCGTGACTTGCTGCCCGCGTTTTCTGGCATCTTCAACCAATTTAATAGTTTTCTCGCTCGCGCCCCAACGGTTTTTGGCGGAAATCTTGAAATGTGAAATTTCCACCGGACAACTCGCCTGTTCGCCGACTTCGAGCGATTCTTTGATTGCCTGTTCGACGGCGATTCCCTCATCGCGCATATGGGTCGTGTAAATTCCGCCGCTCGCCGCCGAGACTTTCGCCAGCGCGACGATTTCATCGGTTTTGGCGTAAATGCCGGGAACATATTCGAGTCCGGTTGAAAAACCGACCGCGCCGTCGCGCATTGATTGTGCGACCAACTCGCGCATTTTTTGTAATTCTTCCACCGTCGGCGGGCGGTCAAAATCGCCGTTCATTCCTTCGTGACGAATCGAATTATGACCGACGAGCGAACCGACATTAATCGAGATGCCTTGCTTTTCGAGTCCGGCAAACCACGCGCCGAGCGGAATTGCTGAAGTCCCGCAGTTGCCGGTGATGACCGATGTCACGCCCATTTGCAGATAGTTTTCCGCGAGCGGCATTTTCTCGATGCCGCCTTCGAGATGCCCGTGAACGTCTATAAAACCCGGAGACACAACTTTTCCGCGAGCGTCAATCACGCGGCTGGCGCGTTCCGGTTTGATACGCCCGATTTCAACAATCCGTCCGTCTTTTATCGCCACATCGCCGTAAAACCAGGGGTTTCCCGTGCCGTCCACGATGCGCCCGCCCGCGATTAGCAAATCGAATTCTTTTGCCTGCGTTTCAGTTTTCATAGCGTTGCCAAAAACATTTAAAAATAGTCCGAACAAAAGTAATAAAGCAAATCCTTTTTTGATGCTGTTCATTGATTTTTTCCTCTCTTAATGTATTACACAGGATGGTCAAACTTTGTGCTTGACTGCTTATTTCATGGCTGACTCGTCGGCTGTGGGACGCGGGAAATCCCGCGATCAACCGCTAGCAATGTTTCATCGCCTCAACTATTGATCGCTCAATGACGTTTTGGGGCGATTGTAAGTTCATACGTCTTTTCATCGCGCACCGTGAATTACAAATGACTCGCGCTCGGTTAGAATAATTGTGTCCGCGACAATGCCAAGTATAAGGATTCATCAATACTACGTCGCCAGCCTTTCCGTTGATTTCGACTGTTTCGCCTTTGAAGCGGCGATTTTGCATGTAGTCATTTATACTTTTATGCGGAACGCCTCGCCCGCGCCGCTCTGCGGCTGCCATAAAACGGATTACATCTTTGTGCGAAGCCGTTTCAATAAAAGTTCCACCGCCCCAAGCCTTAATATCAGTGAACAGACATAAACAGATAACAGCATATTCGGGGTCGTCGAGCTGTTGGAGTGGTTCGCCGTCAATGTGCCAGCCATCTTCAGGCGCGACTTTTTCCTTCGGCGCGTGTCCGGGAAAACTAACGGGAAACCAGCCCCACTCCGTAATAGCCTGATAGTTACTCTTTCCCAAAAGGCTGTCAACACAACTCTCTAATTTTTTGCTCCAAAGACCTGAAAACGGGTCGTCGGAAAAATTCTCTTTGATGTGGATGTATCCGATTTCCCTATCTATATCTAATTCCGGGTCGTCAATCCGTTCAAGAACAAACTTTGCACATTGACGAGCAATGACGGGATTAAATGCTTTCTTAACTTGGAGAAAGCCATTGTGCAGAAATTCAGCTTTTTGTAATTGATTTAGCATCCTTAATTCCTAGAGATAAACAGCCAACTTTGTATTTAACGGACATCCATTAAATCCATTGGTTGAACTTTAAAATCATTTCATCTCTCATTTTTTGAACAGCGGAAAAATATTCTGAAAAAGATATTCTTTAATCTCGCGGTCGAGTTTTCTCGTGTCTTCATTCGGAGTCTTTTCCGTCGGCTCGGCGTTTGTATTATACGCCACCAGATATGCGGCGCGCGTTTCGGGATTTAGAAAGAAATGCGTCACGAAGGCGTTCTGCCCGCCGCTGTGTCCGATGAAATGCTGTCCGTAATTGTCTTCGATAAAATAGCTCAAACCCAGATAATCCTTCTCGTTTTTGCCATACTTGGATTGAGGCAAAGTTATCTGCGGCTGCCACATTTCTTCGAGGCTCGAACGCTTTAAAACGCCGTCATAAACCGCCTGTTTGTTTGGGTCGCCCATTAAAAAATCGAGATATTTGACCATATCCGGCAGAGGCGAATTCAGCCCGCCGTTGGAAACCGTTATCCCTGTGTCCACGTCGAATCGTCCCGGTGTCAAAACGCCGTCTTTGAGCCAATAGCTGTGCGAGCGATTTTTCAAAAGATGATACGGTGTGGCATCGAAATAACTCTGATACATTTCCAAAGGCTTGAAGATATTTTTGTCAATATAAACTTCGTAATCGTCGTGCGTCAGAAGCTCGATAACGCGACCGAGAAAAATGACTCCGAGATTTGAATAGCTGTAACGGCTTCCCGGTTTAAATTCGATTTCGGTGTAAGGCATCATCGCCACAAGCCGCGACCAATACTGCGGCTCGTGCGGCTGCCACGCTTTGGTTTCGTCCTTCCAGGGAAACGACGGGTCGCGGAAACCCGAAGTGTGCGACATCAATTGACGAATCGTAATTTCGCTCAAATCGCCGTAAGGATCGTGAACGGGACGCAGTTCGGGAAGATATTTGATAATCGGGTCGTCGAGTTTTAATAAACCTCTATCGCGCAACTGCATAATGGCGATGCCTGTAAAAGTTTTGGTAATCGAAGCCCAGTGATAAATGGTGTTCTCGTCAACGGGCTGCTTTTTCTCGATGTTCGCCGTCCCGTAAAAGTCTTTATCAACAATTTTATCGTCGTGAACGAGCATAAAACTGCTGCCGATAACACCGTTTTTCTTGAGCGATTGCTCGTAAAAACTTTTGAAGGCTTTCATCTGTTCGTCAAGTTTGCCGCTCTGCGCCCGGACTGGCAATGCCGTTAAAAGCAGAGAGCAGAGTAAAAGAAAACCGCCGGATTTGGCTATGATAATCGTTTTGTTAATTTTCATTTTAATATCGCTCCTTCAAAAAAAACGCTTTGCGTAAGATGAACTATTTAATCTGTCCTTCAGCCGCTTTACGCAGAACGGCGGGGTTATACTGCACGCCGCCTTTAAAAACTATTTCCGTGTTACCGGCATCTTCGATGCGCGTCGCCGGATTGCCTGTGACGACGACTAAATCGGCGAATTTGCCGCGTTCGATGCTGCCCAGATCTTTTTCGCGCCGCATCACGGTTGCCGCAACTAAAGTCGCCGCGTGGATTGCCTGGACGGGAGTCAATCCCGCCGCAACCAGGTTTCTTAATTCTCGTTGCAGACCGTAACCGGGCGTTAAAGTGACAATCACGGGGTCAGTTCCGGCGATGATGATTCCGCCTTTGTCATATATTTTTTTGACGAACCGCATTTGCGTTTGAAGCGCGCCCAAAAGACATTCGTCGGCAGCCGGATTGCGTTTTGAAGACTGGCTGAGAAGTTTGGTTTGATAGGCTTGCGCTTCGGGGCTGTAATACTTCAACCAATCGGGCGTAACCGGCACGAAATCAGGATGCAGCGATTGATATGTCACAATCGTCGGGTCAATTGCCACTTTTCTTTTGACGATTAAGTTAATTAGATTTTCGACCGTCGGACTGTTCAAATCGAGTTTCGCCAGCGTGCAGAATCTTTCCTGACCGCTGGCGGATTGGTCGGCTAATTCGCTCATCGCAAAGATGCCGTGTTCCAAACCGTCAATTCCGAACAAATTTCACGCGCTCCATCGCGTCGAAATCCTTCACGGGGTCGCCTTCGACGGCGATGATGTCGGCGAACGCGCCCGTCTTGATAACGCCGAGTCGCGGCTCGCCGAAAAGTCTTCCGGCGTTGATGGTCGCCCATTGCAGAATCTGCTCGGTTTTTATTCCCGCGTCGTGATAGGTGAATAAAACTCTTTTGGCGGCTTCGCCCTGCGGCACTTTTAAATCGAGATAATTATCCGAACCGGCGACGATGATGACACCGGCTTTGACGGCGCGCCGGAACATCTTCCAGGTAATCCAGAATCTTTTCCCGATACGGAAACAGCGCGGGCGTGCCGCCGGTATGCCAGAACACGACATTGTCATCCTTTTTGAAATATCCTTTTTCAATCAGGTCAATCAAACCGACCATCGCTCTGCCCGTATAAACCGGGTCGAGCAGAATACCTTCGGTTTCAGCGACCAGACGCAGAGCGCGGGCGGTTTCCTCGTTCAAAATTCCGTAGCCGTCTTTGACGTAATCGTCAAACACAATCACGCCTTCTTTCCCGCTATTCGCCGCTCCGAATTCCTTAAAAGTCTGCTCGGCGATAGTTTCGACGCAATGCTCCATCGCCCGTTTATCTTCCGAAACAGTGATGCCGACGACTTTTGTGTTTGGGCTGACAAGCCGCGCTCCGACCATCAATCCGGCTTGCGTGCTGCCCGAACCCGTCGCCAAAATGATGTAATCAGGCTTTACATTTTGAGTCTGCGTCTGCTCCAGAATCTCCAGAAAAGCGTTGACAAAACTAATTGCTCCCAGAGGTTTGGTCATCGAGCCTTCCGTCATCGAACCGCCAATCGGGGCGATATACGGATTGTTTCCCTTTCGTCTTTCCGCTTCGGCAACCTCTTCGATAAACTCTCCGATTTCGCCGAGTTCCATGATATTTTTCCCGCTTTCGACTTCGACGATTTTCACTTCTGAATCAAACAGTAAATCTATAAACAGATTGCCGTCCGTGTCGGCTGGAAGGTTCGGTCTTTTGAACAGAATCAGAATCGGTTTGATGCCGACTTTGCGGGCGGCGGCGGCGGTTTGCCGACACCAGTTCGACTGCACGCCCGCCCAGGTAATCACCGAATCGCACTTTTGGGCAAGCACGTCAGCCATAATAAAATCCAGCTTGCGCGCTTTGTTTCCGCCGAAAGCCAGTCCCGTCTGGTCGTCGCGTTTGACGAACAGATTTACTCCGCCGAGTCTGTTTGAAAGATTCTGCATTCTTTCCAGAGGGGTTGGCAAGTAAGAGCATAAATATCGCGGAAACCCGCCAATGAGGCTTTTTAATGATTCCTTCGACATCGCGCTATGTCCTGATAAAATAGCCGACTTCATTTTCAATCTCCAGTTATCTCTATTTCTGATTATCGTTTCCTGTTACCGATTTACCTTCGGAATCAAATGATTCGACCGTTCCGTATTTTGCCAGCACGTCGCGGATTTCAGCGTCACCTGACCGACAACTGCCAGTATCGCGTTGTTCGGCAGATAATGCGTGGAATGAAATCGCGCCAAATCTGCCGATGTTGTTTTCTTTAGCGAGTCGAGCGGCGGAGAAACAATGCCCGCCGGATGATTGACCGTAAATGGCGCGCGCAAACTGTTCCTGCGCCAGAAAATTAGGGTCTGTGCGCTCAAGCTATAACTGCGCGAAGGTGCGGGTTTTGTATTTTTCGACTTCATCCGCCGGAAAAACGGGATTGCGAATTACGTCGGCAAAGATGTCGAGCGCGCGGTCAACGTTCTGCACCAGTCCCGAAACGGTGATGGTAGATTTAAACGAAGACAAATCAGAATCGGCATTGAGCGTCGCGCCGAGTGATGCCGTTTGCTCGGCAATCTGGCGGCTCGTGCGCGTTTTCGTTCCTTCGCTAAGGAGGTCGGCGGTAAAATCCGCCAGCCCGCGATTATCGGTCGGGTCGGAAAGCCCGCCGCTTAAGATAACCATCTGCATCGTGAAAATCGGCACCTGGTCGTAGCCCTCCAGCACGATGACGCGCAAGCCGTTTTTCAAAGTCGCTTCTTTGGCTTTCGGCAAAGTTACTTTGAGAGTTTCACGGCTGACCGGCGGCTCTTGCTTTTGCGCCGCGACGGGCTGCGCCGATAAAAGCAGCGCGGCAAGCGTGAAAGCGAAAATCGTTTTGCAATTTGTTCGGATTTTTGTTTGTAGATTCATTTTTTTCCTCTCTCGTTAATCGTTCCGACGGCTGCCGTCTTTGCTTTCGGCACGGTAATAACCACCACGCGGTTTGTTTGTTTCAAGTATTTGTTCGCCACGCGCTCGACATCTTCTTTGGTAACGGCTGAAATTTTGTCGAGCCGCGTGTTAACCAGATTCGGGTCGTCGTAAAGAATTGCATATTCTCCGATGTCAATCCCGCGTATTAGCGACCTTTGAAGATTAGAATCGAAATTATACGCCAGCGTGTTTTTGGCTTTCTGAAGTTCCTCGTCGCTAATCGGCACGTTCCGCAATCGCTCGATTTCCTTGTAAATTGCCGCTTCCACGTCTGCGGTCGTTTTACCGGGACGCAGCGTTGCTGAAATCTGGAACGCTCCCACCCCGCGCCGCTCGCTCATAAAGCTATAAACTTCGCTGACCATCTCGCTTTGCTTGACCATTTCCTGATAGAGCCGCGAGCTTTGCCCGCTGCCCAAAACGGACGCGAGAATTTGCAGCGCGTAAAAATCCGGCGTGTTGCCGCGCGCCGCCTTGAACGCGACATTGACCTGCGGCGCGTTCGCCAATTCGTCCTCGACCGTCGCGCGGCGTTCCGCCTTCTGTTCCGGCTCGGTTAAATCCAAAGCGGGCGACGCGGGCTGGCGCGGAATCGTCTCAAAGTATTTTCTGACTTTCGCCGCCGCGTCGACGGTTTTAAAATCGCCGACTAGGACCAGCACTAAATTGTTGGGTGCGTAGTAGATTTTGAAAAAATCGCTCACGTCCTTAAGCGACGCGGCGTTCAGATTTTCCATTGAGCCGATGACTCCGTGTTTATAGGCGAAATTTTCGTAAAGCAGTTCGTTAAGGACTTGATCGCCTTTGGCATAAGGCTGATTGTCAAACGACAGACGCTTTTCTTCCTGCACCACGTTGCGCTCGGTGTCGAGTCCGGCTTGCGTAATTGAAAGCCCGCGCAGGCGGTCTGATTCGAGAAAGAGCGACAAGTCAAGCTGATTGGACGGCACGGTTTCAAAATAAGCGGTGCGGTCATCGCCGGTAATCAGACGCAGCCCGTTTTTGAGCGTCGTTTCCTGAAAAGCGATTTTGATTTCGGGCGTTGTCGCTTTTTGCGCCGAAACCGAAATGAGCGTCAGCGAAAACAACGCGGCGATCGTCAAAGCAAATTTCATCCGCCGCATTATTCGAGCTTTGATATCCGTTCTCATTTTGTTTCTCATTGTAAAAAATTCTGTCGGTTAATTCATCGCCAGAAAACGCTCACGGACTTCCGGTATCGGCATCATACAAACATCTTTTTTCCCGAACAGACGATAGCGATTACGGGCAAAAAGTTTGTAAAAAAAAATCGCGCATAAATTTCGGGATTATGAGAAATCGGGTGCGTTGCTCTTAGCGCACCCGATTCAATGGTGTCTTACTTAGAACAACAATTTCACAGACAACTGCGTCGAGCGCGGTCCGCCAATTTGGAAGAGCGGGTTGAATCCGCCGCCTAACGAACTTCCCCCCAAACTCCGTCCCAGCATACTCGTTGACATCCCGAATGTTGGCGACTCGAATTCGGTGTCGGGCTGACCGAAATTCGGATGGTTGAACACATTGAAGAAATCAGCCCGGAGTTGGAGTTTGAATCGTTCCGTCAAGCTGAACTGGCGGCGCAGAGATGTGTCCAACTGCCACGCGCCAAAACCTCGCAGCGAGTTTCGTCCTAACGTCCCCTGCCGAATCTGGTTGCCGGACGCATCCAGCGGCGGAGCGGTAAAGGCAGCCGGATTGATAGCCTTCCCGCCCGGATATTGTTTGCCGAACAGATACAAGGGAACGACCGGCACGACATCCAAACGCTGAACGGCACCGCTTCCGGCGAAACTTCCGGCGGTGCTGATTAGGTCTACCGGAGGCGCAGACCGCGCGGTAAAGATATTATCCAAAGCCCATCCGCCGAGAACGGCGCGCAATGCGCGATTCTCGAAAGGCGCGGGAATGTTATAACTGACGGCGGCGTTAAAAGTATGGCGGATGTCAAAATCAGAATTACCACGATCCGCATTGACATAAACTACCCCGCAGCAAGCTGACGGGGTATTAAACCCACTGTGAATAAATCTATCCTATTCACCCTTTCTATTCTGTTTGATTTTTCCGCACCCTGATGGAAATTATTTTACAAATTCAAACTCGCCGAATTTTTCGGGAACGTGAAAACTCGGTTCTTTCGTTTCGGTCGACGACCAGGCTAGATAACCGCGCTCCGCGCCCGCGCCGACGCAGCGAAAAAGATTTCCGAGCCAAACGTCGCCCGCCTTTGGAGTTTTATTAAATGCCTTCCATTCAATTTTTATCGCCATCACGATTTTATCTTTTTCAATTCGCGCGGCAGACTGCATTCCCGAATTATATTCAAAATCGGTTTCGCGGCTTTCAGGTTTCTGATAAATTCCCAAATCAATCCATTCGCCGTTCGGCGCGATTTCAAACTCGAAATAATGCCGGAAGTCTTCCTTGCGCGGGGCGACAAAAATCTCGCAAACGTCTCTGTCCCACAGCCCGCGCGTTTTCGTTTTCAAATTCGGTTTTTCGCTGACGATTAAAGGCTCGGTTTGATTGGCTTCAAAGCGAACGTAAAGCGCGGCGTTCGACCATAAGAGTCGCGCCTTAAAATGTCTGCCGTCCGGCGCGGTTTCGCCCGACCAGTATTTTTCGATTGAAACTTCTTTGGCTTGTTTCCAAAATTTATTGTCTAACTCTTGGATTGAAAAATCAGTTTTGATGTGCGCGATTTTAATTTTATTAGTCATTTTGGCGAATACGTTTGATGAGATAAAAAAACCGCAAAAGGTCAGAAAAAAAACGAAATTGGCGCATTTCATATTTGAAAGATTTAACGCCAATTTCAGATAAATTACAAATGTCGTAACTATGAAGTTATTTCCCAGTATTGAAAACCGCCTTAAACGCCATTTTCGCCGGCTTTCAAGTTCTGTCGAGATCAATATTTGCTGTCTTTGCCGGATTTTCATAATTTCCTTTAAGAACTATAAAATTTATCGAAACCTTTTTTCGTCAATCCGATTTTTAATTCTTCGTCGTTTGTCCAAACGATTGCATTTAATTCCAAAGCCAAAGCAATATATGGAATATCTTTTTCGTCAACGTCACGGCAAAGACGGAATGCTTCCGCCCAACTTCCGACCGAAATCAAATTTTCTTCGTAAAATTTTATGCAATTGACGATTGAAGAAAGCAATTCTAAAACTTCGTCGCGTGAAAGTCTGGTTGCTTTTTGAATTTTAGGAGCGTGTTTGAAAAGTTCGACGACAATAAACTTCGGTGCAACAAATCGCAAATCATTTTTCGCTAAAGTTCGTCGGATTTTTCGACTGTCCGAAATTAAAGCCGAAATAATGATATTTGCATCGGCGACGACTATCTTATCCATTTTCAGAAATCATTTTCTTGATTCGTAATTTATTTTTTTTCCACCAATCAGATTTTATTTCTTCGGAAATTTCTTCGGCTTCGACTCCGGTCATTTTGCTGTTGCGGACGGTAAATTCTATTTTGAAAAACGAAAGCAAATCGTTGATTTCTTCCGCCTGCATATCCTTTGTCGGAATTGAAATCAGCAATTTATCGTTCATTCTCGTTGCTTCGATATTCATATTCACTGATTGTATATCTATTTTCCCGTATTGAAAACCGTTTTAAAAGCCATTTTCGCCAATTTCCAGGTTCTATCGAGGTCAATTTTGCCGTCTTTGTCGCGTCCCAGAAGTTTATCGGTTAAAAGTTTTCGCAAATCCTTGCCTTCGCGCCGGAGCATAAATTCTTTGGCGAAAGGTTTCGCCGTTTCAAAGAAATTAAATTCCGGGTCGGTGATAATTCCGATGCCTTCGAGCGTCATCAGGGCGCGCATAATGTATGTAAAATTTGACGGCAGGCGAAACGGGTAATCATACATTACGTCTGCCAAATCATAAGTCAATTCTTTGAAATTTACGTCTTTGAGTTTCAGATTCAGGTGAAACTCAAACATTTTTTCGACAACCGGACGCGCGACATCGGGGTTTGTTCCCGGCTTCATAAAATCCAAATCAATCAAATCCTGCGCGATTCCCGCCGGGTCACGGGCTACGACGTGAAAAAATGCGCCGATCATTTTCGACTGCAATTGCGGCGTAATTCTGCCGACCATTCCGAAATCGAAAAACGCCAAACGTCCGTCGGGCATCACCAACAGATTTCCCGGATGCGGGTCGGCGTGGAAAAATCCGTCTTCCAAAAGTTGTTTTAAATATGTGCGAATCAATAAACGATTGACTTTTTCGGGCGATACGTTTCGCGCTCTCAAATCTTCCAAAGCCGTGACTTTCGTGCCGTGAATAAATTCCATTGTCAAAACTTTTGAAGTCGTCGCAAACCAGTAAATTTTCGGAACGTGAATGTTCGTCCAGTCCTTAAAATTTTCCCGAAAGCGTTCGGCGTTGCGACCTTCCGCCGCGTAATCCATTTCTTCGTGAATCGTTTCGCCGAATTCGCGCAGCATTCCAGACCAGTCGGCGTTTTCGTTCAGAGACGGAAAGCGTTCGGCAAAATTCGCCATCTTTCGCAGAATCTGGATGTCGCCCGTAATCGTCGCTTCTAGATTCGGACGCTGCACTTTAACGGCGACTTCTTCGCCCGTGAAAAGTTTGGCGCGATAAACTTGCCCCAGAGACGCGGCGGCAATTGGTTCGACATCGAACTCCTGATAAACTTCGTTAATTTTTTTGCCCAAATCCTTCTCGATTCGCGCAAACGCGATGGCATTCGGAAACGGCGGAACTTGGTCTTGCAATTCGCCCAACGCTTTGACGAACGGCAGCGGCAAAAGGTCGGCTCGCGTTCCCATTGACTGCCCGATTTTGATAAATGTCGGACCTAAGTTAATGAGTTTTTCCTTGAGCCAAACGGCTTGTTTTTCCTGATTTAATTCCTTATTTGCTTCATCGCCGATGAAAAAACGGCGCAGCATTAAAATAAATTGGTGGAAAAACCACAAGTTTATTTTATGAAATTTCTCGCCCAAAATCGCCAGCCAGCTTAATTTCCGGGCGATTTCAAGACGCGCTTCCGACTGTTTCAAATGCTGCGCGCGGTGCAAATCGTATTGGTCTAAATAGAGATACAGCGAGAGCATCCCGATAACCCGCGCCACCTCGAAAAGCCGCAAATATCCGCGCCAGCCTTCGTAATTTTTCTCGACTTCCGATTCTTTTTCGATTAAAGATTTTTCTTCGGCGATTAAATCTTCGTTAGAAATTTGTTTTGAAATCGGCAGATTCTTTGTCGGCAAAAGTGCGCGGCTGCCGTTTCCGTTCTCCAGAATCGGTTCAACCGTTTTTTCTTTTAACGCCAAATTGTTTTTATTTTCTATCTCCGCCAAATCGTTTTGCATAAGTTTATTTAGAATCATAAAAAACGATTCGGTTTGCAAAAAATTTCACAAATGATGGTTTCAAATGATGTCCAGAGAATTCTTTACGCCGAGCCGTTTAAAATAGTTCAAAGTGTAGTTTGAATCTTTAATAATTTGCGATTTGAGTTCGTCAACGCCGTTAAACTTTCTTTCATCTCTGATTCGATGCAGAAACCTGACACGCAAAACGTCGCCGTAAAGGTCGCCGTCGAAATCGAAAATATAACTTTCAATCGAAGGTTCTTTGTCGCCCGCAAAAGTCGGGCGAACGCCGACATTTGTAACGCTTTTGCGCCACACATTTTTTATCAAAGCGGCGGTCGCATAAACGCCGAATTTCGGAATCACGCGGTTGTGCGGATGAAGATTCGCGGTCGGAAAACCGATTGCGCGCCCGCGCTTGTCGCCGTGAATAATCTGTCCTTCGACTCCATACGGACGACCGAGCATTCGGCGGGCGAGATTTACTTTTCCGTCCGCTAAAAGATGTCGGATTTTTGACGAAGAAATTCGCTGTCCGCGCAGAGTAATTTCGGGAACTTCATCCGCCGCAAATCCGAGTTCCGCGCGCATCTTTCGCAAAAGCTCGATATTTCCGCCGCGATTTTTGCCGAACGCGAAACCTTCGCCCAAATAAACTTCACGCGCCTGAAGGCGTTCGTGAACAATATCGCGCAGAAAAGTTTCCGCATCCTGACCCGCAAATTCCCTGTCGAAACGCACGACGAT
>JBPCRW010000186.1:0-39726 GCA_050996405.1 Pyrinomonadaceae bacterium
CCGATTTCGTCCAAAAATAAAGTTCCGCCTTCAGCCGTGCGAAACAAACCTTTTTTGTCGGTTTTCGCGTCGGTGAACGCTCCCTTAGTGTGACCGAAAAGTTCCGATTCTAAAAGCGTTTCCGGCAACGCGCCGCAGTTTATCGCCACAAAAGGTTTTGCCGAACGTCCGCTGTAACGATGAATCGCCCTTGCAACTAATTCTTTTCCCGTGCCGGATTCGCCGGAAATTAAAATGTTGGCGTTGGTTGCGGAAACTTTTTCGACGAGGCGAAAAACCGTTTGCAGAACCGGCGAAGTTCCGATGATTTCGGCAAAACCGGATTGTTTATCAAGCTCGCGCCGCAGGCTGCGATTTTCTCGAAATAATTCGCGCTGGCGGATGGCGTTTTTGACGGTTTGCAGCAAATCTTCGTTGACGAAAGGTTTTGTGATGTAATCGTATGCGCCTTTGCGAAGCGCGGCGATTGCCGAATCGACCGACGAAAAAGCGGTCATAATTATGACAATCGCTTCGTCGTCAATCGTCTTAATCTGGTCGAGCAGTTCCAGCCCGTCCATACCGTGCATTTTTATATCGGTCAAAGTCAGCGCGACATCTTCAGCCGCAAAAATTTCGAGCGCGGTTTCCGCGCTGTCGGCAGTTAAAATTCTGTAACCGACGGACGCAAGCAACTGGCGAAGAATCGAACGCATCAATTCTTCGTCTTCGACAACCAGAATATTGGCTTGGTTCATAGTAGAAAATTAAAAGTTAAAAGCGAAAATTGCAAAATCAAATTAGCGGAAAGCGGATTTTAATTTTACCTTTTTAATTTTCGATTCAATCCGTGTTAGCATCGACGTTACTTTTTTATTTTTTCAATGCGTCTTCATATCTTCCTAAAAGCTATATTTTTTGCGGCATTATTATCGTCGTATTGTGTTTGCGTGTCGGCGCAGCAGGGAAATCCGGTCGAGCGGCAGATTGCCAATCCGATGACCGACACGCCGAATGTCAATCCGGTTTCGGCAGAGCCGGAAACGAAATTACCGCAGGTTAAAAAAACAGTGACAACTGAAGGCGGCAACGGCGATTTGGTCGTCTATTCGGACAATCATACGATAGAAGGAAAAGAAGGCAGTCGGATTGATACGCATACCGGAAACGTTGACGCGCGTTACGGAATTTATCGCCTGCAAGCCGATAAAATAACTGTCTATGAAGCGACAAATACGATGGTTGCCGAAGGCAGCGTCGTTTTTGACCAGGGAAACGACCAGCGCATTACCGGTACGAAAGCCGAATTTAATTACAAAACAAAACTCGGATATTTTGAAAATTCGACCGGCTTTACCAATCAAACCAACGACGGAACGGTGATTTATTTTACGGCGAAAAGAGTCGAACGAGTTTCGTTAGATGAAGTCGTCGTCATGGACGGAAAATTTACGGCGTGCGAAGACAACGTTCCGAAATGGAGTTTTACGACAAAACGCGCGAGTATTAAAACAGGTGATGCCGTAAGATTAAAAACTCCGATATTCCGCGTCAAGGATGTTCCGATTATTCCGCTTCCGTATGCGCGAATTTCGCTGAAAAAACAAGACCGCCAATCGGGATTTTTAACGCCGACTTTTGGTTATTCCGCCAATAAAGGTTTTCGGCTTTCGACGGCTTATTATCAAACTCTGGGACGTTCGGCGGATGTTACTCTGCGTAATGATATTTACAGCGCGCGCGGACTCGGTTTCGGTTTCGACGTGCGAACACGCGCTAATTCTCGTTCTTATTTCGATTTCGGATTTTACACCTTCAAGGACAGAATTTTCGGCAATCAAGTGGACGCGACGCATCCAGACCAGGGCGGAACGAGTTTTTACGCGCAGGGCGTGCAGTATTTTTCAAACGGATTTACGGCGGCGGCGGACGTGCGGCAAACTTCGAGTCTGGCGTTCAGGCAGGTTTTCTCCGACAGAATTCAGCAGATTATTTCGCCGATTGAGCTTTCGCAGGTGTTTATTAATAAAAGCTGGAATGATTATACATTCAACCTGCTGGCGCGTTCCGAGCAAATTTCGATTCCGAACGTGCGCGTCAAAACGAAAAGTCTGCCGGGTATTTCTTTCGAGAAACGCCCGTCTGAATTGAGTTTTTTCAAAGATGCGTATTTCTCGTTTAAGACTGCGGCGGAAGGTGTCAGCCGCCGCGAATCGGTTGACGACATCAATCTTTATCGCTCGCTGGTCGGCAGCGACCCAATTGAAACGCCCGCGCTCGTTCAGCGTTTGGACGTTCACCCGCAGGTGACGATTCCGTTCAGCACAAAATATTTTTCGTTCGCGGCGACGGGCGGTTTTCGTTCGACATATTATTCAAACTCGCTCTCAAATGACGGGCTGCGGAAAGTTTTAAGCCGCGATTTAATCCGCAATTACGGCGAGTTCGAGTTTGACGTTCGACCAGTCGCGCTGGCAAAAAATTATTACAAAAAGGACGGAGAATTTCTTTTCCGGCATACGATTGAACCGTTTGTCACGTATCGTTACATTACCGGCATCAACAAATTTAACGAGATAATTCGCTTCGATTATGAAGACACCGAGACCGATACCAACGAAATCGAATACGGCGTAACGAACCGCTTTTTTACCCGTCATTACACAGAAGCCGTCACGCCCGAAGCGAAAAAACTTCAGCGTGAACATCCCGACCCGAAAAAAACGCTGGCGATTCAGCCGTATGAAATTTTTTCGCTGACGGTGCGCGGAAAATATTTCTTCGACCCGTATTTCGGCGGCGCGCTCGTTCCGGGTCAGCGCAACCAGATTGCGCCGATAACCGATTTAACGTTTTATACTTTTGGCGGCATTCCGCGCCGTTTTTCGCCATTAAATATTGACGCGACATATCGCCCGCGCCGCTTGCTGTTCGTCAATACGCGAATGGATGTCGGTGTGCAGGGCGACGGTCTGCGCGATATTTCCGCAACCGTCGGCTACGATTCAAAACTGCTGAAAATTTATCAGACGTTCTATTATACCCGCGCGATAGATTTGATGCCGTCGTTCCAACAATTTAGAAATGCCGCCGGCAAGGAAGCGGGAACTTTGCGCGGCTCGCAGTACAGTCCTTCGATTTTTGCAGGCGACCGCAATAAGGGAATTTACGGCGGCGTGTCCCTATTTTTCGATTTCGAGAACCGCCGCGCCTTGCAAGCCTCGCCGCTCATCAGTTCGCTCGGAACGCTCGGTTACGCCTTCGATTGCTGCGCCGTGACGCTGCAAGCCTACACTTTCAACATCGGCGCGCGCCGCGAAAACAAATTCGTTTTCAGTTTTAAATTAAACGGCATCGGCACATTCGGCACGGAACAATTCGGACAGGCTTTGAGATAGCCGGAAAAAATTTAATCAGTCTTTTCTATTTTTAATTGTAAAAATAAAAACTCGCGTCCTTTTGATAAAGAGCGCGAGTTTTTATTTTTTTCCATTAAGTAGATTATTTCGTTTCGTTGACCGAAGCTGTTGCCGACGCTTCGCTAACATAAGTCAGCCACGGCGCGTTGTTCGGCGCGGGGCGTTCGCCTTTGATGACATCGAAGAAAACGTCCTGCAATTTTTTCGTGATTTCGCCGCATTTTCCCGCGCCGATGGTGATGCGGTCAACCGAGCGAATCGGCGTAATTTCGGCGGCAGTTCCCGTAAAGAAAAGCTCGTCCGTCAGATAAAGCGCGGCTCGCTGAATCGAAGTTTCTTCGACCGGAATGCCGAGTTCGCGCGCAATCTTAATTACAGAATCGCGCGTGATGCCGGGCAGAATTGACGCGCCGAGCGGCGGCGTAATCAGCGTTCCGTTGTTGACCAAAAAGATATTTTCGCCCGAACCTTCGGAAACGTAGCCTCTGTCATCAAGCGCGATACCTTCGCTGAATCCGCCTAAAATCGCTTCCATTTTTATAAGCTGCGAGTTCATATAATTCGCGCCCGCTTTCGCCATCGCCGGAAGGGAATTTGAAGTGATGCGCGTCCAGCTTGAAACGCAAACGTCAACGCCCGCCTCCAACGCTTCTTCGCCGAGATATTTGCCCCAATCCCAGGCGGCGAGATAACAGTCAACCGGATTCGGAAACGGATTCACGCCGAAAGCGGGTTTAGCTTCGTCCAAACTGCGGAAAATAATCGGGCGAATATAGCAGGCTTCGAGACCGCTGTCGCGCACCAATTCGACCGCCGCTTTGCACAAATCGTCGCGCGTGACTTTGGCATCCATCCGGTAAATTTTCGCAGAATTTAAAAGTCGCTGCATATGTTCGGTCAGGCGAAAAATCGCCGCGCCTCTTCGCGTTTCGTAGGCGCGAATGCCTTCAAAAACGCTCGAACCGTAATGAATCGCGTGCGTCATGACGTGGACGCGGGCGTTGTCCCATTCGATAAATTCCCCGTTGCGCCAAACTTTGGGCGCAATTCGCAGCGTGCTGACATCTTTATTTGACATAAAATTGAAATGCTCCTTGCAGGAAAGAAATATGCAGTTAAATCGCTTGGAAGAACTAAAAAAAATCGCTTCTTTGAATATAAAATGTTATTAAGCAATAATTTTTACTAAACGACAGCATAAACTATGAAAATGAGTTTCGCAAGAAACTGCCGCAATTATAAGACGGCTGAAAGCCTGCGGTTTGAAAGGTTTGATTTTAACCGGAAACATAATTTTTACCTTTATCTGAAAATTTACAGATTGGATTTTAATTGTCAGTAGCAGGCTGGAATAAATCAAATAAAAAAACGTCATTCTGGTTGTTTTCAAATAAAATCTGAAATGGCTAAGATTGTTTTTACCCGAACTTCTAAAAAAATCTCGCTCCCGACAATAAAATAAATTTCTCTTAAAAACCGCTTGCTATTTTTTTTTTTCTGTGATAGTAAAGAGGCGAAAGGCAAATTTAGGAATTCACCGATTGCTTGTAAATCACCCTGACTCTCGCCTCAAACTCTAGTGTCTGATACATTACAAGCAATTCTAAAGACTTCTTGTGACATTTGTCTGATAAGGAGAATTTTATGAAGAATAAAAGAGAATTACTTACAGCTATTAGTATTATTTTTGTATTTCTTATTGTTGCAACAACACTAATTGTCCACAGCCAAAAACAGGATGACCAGAACTATCGGCAGCAAAGAATTCAACAGTTGCAAAAAATTCAACAGGACGTTCCAATAGCTAATTATAACGAATTGCTTCCCGATAACATTGAAGAAAGAACAAAGCGTGTCAAGAAAAACAGAGTCAGAAATCTTAAACTTCAGCCGCCTAATGATCCGAGACGATTTGCCCTAACTGAAGAAAGCGAATCTACTTATGGATTAACTCCAAACGATCTTCACGTTGAACCAGCGATTCCCGCCAAACGAAGTGACGCAATTATCGTCGGTGAAGTAATCAATGGAGAAGCTCATTTGTCGGAAGACAAAGTTTCCATTTATTCCGAGTTTGCAGTTAGAAATCTTGGAGTCCTCAAAAATACTTCGCCCGAATCATTTAGTCCTGAAAAACCAGTCATTGTTTCCCGCGAAGGCGGCGGAGTAAGATTTCCTTCCGGCAAAGTCATTTTTAGTTTCGTATTAGACAGACCGATGCCGAAAATTGGCAGAATCTATGCATTCTTTTTAAAGTATTCCGATGAAACAGGGTTTTCCATTATTACCGCCTATGAATTGATGCAGAGACAAGTTTTTCCTCTGGACGGAATAGTGCCTACTAACGGGGCAATCGTCAGGCAATTTGCCGGACACCAGAGTTTTAAAGGCGCGCCTGAAGCCGATTTTCTCAATCGGGTGAAAGCAGCTATCGCTAATAACTCAGATGTATTTATCAGGAAGTAGCAATATGAAACTTTCCTCCTTAAAGACATCGAGCAGAATTGTTATCGCAGTCTTTCTCTGTTGCGCTTTAGTTTTAGTGCGAGTTTCAACCGACTATCTAATTAACGCACAACTGTATTGTAATCCACAAAGCACACCGCTTCCTGATGCAAGTGGCGATTTAAGTCGTTGGTCTCAAAATGATTCTGTTCAAGTCAATGTCAATAGTAATCCGGGTCAATTTAGCTCGGATGAGTTTAACAACTGTATAAAACCCGCTTTTGATAATTTCAATCTAGCTAATTTACCAATCACCCTCGGTGGAAACTCCTCAGGGGTAAATTTTTCAGTAACTTTTTCACCAAATGTGGTGGCTGCAATTTCCGGCGGGGTTTCTAGAAATGAACCCGGGATTTTTAGAGGATACCAAATAAATAGAGAAGATCTTGGTCAATTTGATGGGGGAATAACTTATCCTGGAAACGATGCATTTTATCGTATCAGCGCAACGACTGTGATGAACAGCCAAATTACCAATTGTACTGCCCTACGGAATACCGTAGCACACGAAATTGGTCATACTATGGGTTTAGATCATGATTGTGCAGCTCCGGGAAATCTCTGTAATGTCGCAGGAGAGAAGACAGTAATGAATAATTTGCTTTGCGGAGAAGCCTCAAATGATCCACAGAACCCATGCCTTCGTTCAGATTTTAATAATGAAACTTGGGGTCGAGGAAGTCCTTCTGAATGTGACAATGATGTAATTAAATGTCAAGTTTATAAACTTTGCCCAACACCTTCGCCTTCGCCGACACCAGGGGAGGAATATTGTGTAGCGAATCCGAACCCGCACGCTTATCCAAAATGCTTGGGCTGTGATGTGGCAAGGTCACAGTGTTTTACTTGGAATGACAATACTTGCACCTGCGATGATTCTTCGATACCGCCTGACCCGTCACCGATTCTGGTAGATGTCGCCGGAAACGGATTTAATCTGACGAATGCCGCTAACGGAGTGAGATTCGACCTTGACAGTAACGGAGAGAAAGAACAGCTTTCTTGGACTGCTCCGAACTCCGACGATGCTTTTCTAGTTTTAGACAGAAACAATAATGGAATGATTGACAACGGACAAGAGTTGTTCGGCAACTTTTCGCCGCAGCCCGCGCCGCCTTCAGGACAACAAAGAAACGGATTTCTGGCTCTTGCAGAGTTTGACAAGCCGCAAAACGGCGGAAATTCTGACGGCGGAATTGACGCGAGAGATGCCGTGTTCCCGAATTTAAGATTATGGATAGACGCGAATCACAACGGCATAGCAGAGCCAAACGAATTGCATCCATTGCCGGAGTTTGATGTTGTGGCGATAGAGCTTAATTATCATGAATCGAAACGGACGGACGAGTTCGGCAATCAATTTAGATACAGAGCCAAAGTCTGGGATTCAAAAACAGGCAGAAACGGTGTCGGTCGCTGGGCTTGGGATGTCTTTTTAATCAGACCGAGATAAGGCAACCGCCAACAAAATTAGCACAGAAGGGAGTGAGTTGTAACAGACTCGCTTTCTTTTTTAACTGTTGGAAAAATGTTTAATGACGAAAACTTATAAAATAATGATAGTGGCGGGCGAATCTTCGGGCGACGCGCACGCCGCCGCGCTCGTCCGCGAATTGAGAAAAAAATCGCCGGACGCGAACCTTGAATTTTTCGGCGCGACCGGCGCGAAGATGCGCGAAGCGGACGTGGAAACCGTTCTCAACGCAGACGATTTAGCGATTGTCGGATTGCCGGAAATCGCCCGCGCTCTGCCGATGTTCTGGAACGCTTTTCAGACGCTGAAGAAAACGGCAATCGAACGAAAGCCCGACGCGGTGATTCTCGTAGATTTCCCCGACTTTAATTTAAAACTCGCTAAAACTTTAAAAAAAGCCGGACTGCAAATTATTTATTACATCTCGCCGCAGCTTTGGGCGTGGCGAAAATATCGCGTTAAAACGATTGAAAAATATGTCGATTTACTGCTGACAATTTTGCCGTTTGAAAAAAATTGGTATCGAGCGCGGGGAATTTCGCACGTCGAATACGTCGGCAATCCTCTGGCAGGAGAAGTTTTCGCAAAATTCGGGCGCGAGGAATTTTGCGCGAAATATAATTTGGATTCGGACAAACCAATTATCGCACTTTTGCCCGGCAGTCGTCACAAGGAAATCGTTAAAATTTTGCCGCCGATGGTTGAAACGGCTTCGTTGATGGCGCGGGAAAATAGCGAAATACAATTTGTCGTCGCGCTCGGTTCGACGCGCCGCCTGGCGGAAACGAAAGCGGAAATCGAAAACGCGCGAAAGAAAAATCCGAAGCTGCCGAGAGTTTTAATTACTGTTTGCGGCGAAACGCGCGAGGCTCTAAAAGCGGCGGACGCGGCGGCGGTTAAAAGCGGCACGGCGACTTTGGAGACGGCGATTATCGGCACGCCTCTGGCAATCGTCTATAAAACTTCCGCGCTGAATTACAAACTTTTGCGTCCGCTCATCAGCGTTCCGCATTTCGGATTGGTCAATCTCGCCGCCGGAAAAAGACTGGCGAAAGAATTTATTCAGGACGCTTTCACCGCGCGGAATTTATCGCAGGAATTGTTTCGCCTGCTCACGCCGGAAACAAATCGTGAAATGCGCGAAAGACTCAAAGAAATAACCGAAAGTTTAAGCGGCGGCGCGGCAGAACTGGCGGCGAAAGCGATTCTTAAAAAAATAAAATCCGAATAATAAAAAGTATCAGGAATCTTTTTTCAACGCTTCAATTTGTTTTTTCAATTCCTTAATTTCGTCTTTTAATCTGCCGATTCCTTTGAGACGCGCGTTCTGGCGTTTGTATTCATCGAGCGGCTGGACGGGCGTTCCCCACCAAACTCCGGCGCGAACAATTTTTCCGGGCAAAACTCCGGCTTGCGAGCCGATAATCGCGCCCGACAAAACCCGCGCGTGGTCGCCTATTCCGACCTGTCCGCCGATAACCGCGTCCGATTCGATGATGGTCGAACCGGAAATTCCGGTTTGCGCGGCGATGACGACGCGCTCGCCGATTTCGACGTTGTGCGCGATTTGCACGAGATTATCAATTTTCGTTCCGCTGCCGATTCTGGTTGTGCCGAGCGCGCCTCTGTCAACGCAGGAATTCGCGCCGATTTCTACATTGTCGCCGATTTCGACCATGCCGATTTGCGGAAATTTTATATAACCGTTCGCGCCGTCGCGGACGAACCCGAAACCGTCCGCGCCGATAATTGTTCCGGCGTGAATCACGCAGTCGCTGCCGATTGAAACGTTGTCGTAGATTACGCAATTCGGATGAATGACCGCGCATTTGCCGATTGAAACATTACTTCCAATCCTTGTTCCTCCAGCAATTTGAGTTCCTTCGCCGATACATGAATTTTCGCCGACTGTGACAAACGCGCCGATAAAACTTGCGCGAACATCCGCGTTCTCAGAAATAGAAATTGTTTTGTGCCAACCCGCGCGCCAATTAAACGGATGAAGTTTTTCGGCAATTTTCGCAAAAGCGAGTTTCGGATTTTTAATCGTAATCGAACAGGGAAGTTCCGCCGGAAAATTTTCTGGAATGAGCAGACACGAAGCCTTTGATTTTCGCGCGGCTTCTGCAAGTTCTAATTTCTCGACAAACGAAATTTCGTTTTCCGAAGCATCTTCAAAATTTGCGACGCGAAAAATTTCCGTCGCGCCGTCGCCTTTCAATTTTCCTTCGACGATTTTGGCGATTTCTTCGACTTTCATTTTTGATTCGTTTAAGCGGAGAATTTAAAAATTCGTGTGTTCGGTTTCGTTGACAATCGTTTGCAGAAAAAATTCTATTCCTTCGATTTCAAAACCGTGTTCGCGTTCCAAACGTTTTAAAACGGGCGCGCCGTCGCTGTCTAAAAAATCCAAATCGGCTAAATCGAGCGTCAGATTTTCCGCCCCTTCGTCGCGCATCGCAAGCGCGATTTTTTCCAGCAGCAGCGCGTCGTCCAAAAACATTTCGCCTTCGACGCGCAAGATTGTTTTCCCGCGTTCCGCGTCTTCAATTTGCGTGATATTAGTCGCCATTTTTAAACTACTCGATTGCGCCGCGCATTGATAAAAGATTTTACGCTTAAAATTACGAATACGAGACAAATCAAAGCCATTGCAACTTGCGAAAGAATTGCCAGCGAAATTATTTTTCCGCCCATTGCTCCAATGACCGCCGATTCGGAAGATGCTAACGGAGGAGAAATCACATCCAGAGCCGCGACCAGATTTAATAAAACGCGAGCAGCAGGAATTAAAAATCCGACGAGCGCGACTAAAATCGCCGCGTGCATCAGATGTTTCCGCAAATTTTCCTTTGATTTGGCGAACGCGCCGAAAATTACCAGAAGTATTCCGAACGCCGCCGGAATCAGAGCCGTGAGGCTCGCATGTCCGTCAATCAAGCTGAAAGCGTAACCGAAAATTCCAAGCAAAATCAGCAGAACGCCGCTTATAATCGAAACCGAAGGCATAACTTTTTCCTCTCAAAACGTCGTTAATGCAAAGTGCAAAATGCAAAATGCAAAATGAAGAATTGATTTCTATTTTGCATTTTCAATTTTGCATTATCGAATAACCGGCAAAACAATTGTCGAAGCATTTTTGCCGCCGTAATAAACTCTTTCGGTCGCCTTTTGGAAATCGGCGGTTGTCGCCTGCTCGTAATTCGGCACGAATTTCTGCACGCTTCGCGCGACCAGCGGAAACCAGGTGCTTTGAATCTGCACCATTATCCGATGTCCTTTTTTGAAGGTGTGCGTGATGCCCGGCATCGTGTATTCGATTTTTGTGACCTGATTCGGCACGAGCGGCGCGGGCGTTTCAAAACTGTTTCTAAACCGCGCCGGAAACGGTTCGCCGCGCAGCAGCATCTCGTAGCCGCCGGGTTGAAACACCGAAAAAGCGGAACTTTCGGGTGGTTTTACGCCGTTCGGGTATTTGTAATCGTCCGGGAAAACGTCAATCAATTTGACGACGAAATCCGAATCCGTGCCGCTTGACGAGATGAAAAGATACGGTTTTATACTTCCGGCAACCGTCATATCTTCGGTCAAAGGCGCGCTTTTATAAACCAAAACATCGGGACGGGTCGCGGCAAAACGCTGGTCTTCGGTCATAAAATCGCGCGGATAATTCAAGGTGATTTTTTGCGTGTAGGGAACTGGATTCGTCGGGTCTGAAACGTATTCGTTAAAACCGCTTTCGGCTTTCAAAGCATCGGTCGAAAACGTCAATCCGCCGTTTGCCGTCAAATACAAAGCGGTGTCCGTGCCGTTTGTCGGCTCGTATTCATTGAAATTTTTCCACTCGTCCGCGCCCGTGTCGAAGACATTGATTTCTTTGATATTCGAGATGTCGCCTTTGTCTTTCAGAAAGTGATTGAAAAACGGAAGCTCGATATTTTCGCGGTAATAAAGCGAAGTTTTCGAGCCGAAATAAGCCGTGCCGAGCCAGTCTCCATCGTTGCGTTCCCATCCGCCGTGATACCACGGTCCGATGACCAGCACATTGTAAATTCCGGGATTTTGTTTTTCAATATGCTGGTAAGTTCCGAGCGCGCCGTATAAATCTTCGTTGTCATACCAGCCGCCGACGGTCATCACCGCCGCTTTGATGCCTTTCAGTTTCGTCAGAACATTCCGGTCTTGCCAATACTGGTCGTAATTCGGGTGCTGCATCATCTCGTGCCAGAATTTGATATGCATTCCCAGACCGTTTTGATAGCTGTCGTCAACTTCCTCCAGTCCGCCAAGCTGAAGAAAATAATCGTAGCCGTCCTGCGTGTCGCGCCCCATCCACTTTTTCATATATTCGGGATTAGTTACGGGACCGGGACGCGGCTGTCCGAAATTTTTGAAAAAGGCGTAGTTTTGCGCCAGGAATAACGCGCCGTTGTGGTGCATATCGTCGCCGTGAAACCAGTCGGAAACGGGAGCTTGCGGCGAAATGGCTTTCAGCGCGGGATGCGAATTTATGCCGCCCGCCGAAGTGTAAAATCCCGGATACGAAATGCCCCACATGCCGACGCGCCCGTTGTTGTTCGGAATGTTTTTGACGAGCCAATCAATCGTGTCGTAAGTGTCGGTCGATTCGTCAATATCCTTCGTGCCGGGACGCGCCGTTTCCGGTCGCACGTCAACAAATTCGCCTTCGCTCGCCCATCGCCCGCGCACATCCTGATAAACAAAAATATAACCTTCGCGCGCAAACAATTCGTTTGGACCTAAAGACGATTTGAACTGGTCATTGCCGTCTTTGTCTTTGCCGTAGGGCGCGACCGCATACGGCGTGCGGTCAAACATAATCGGATATTTCTGCGACGTATCCTTCGGCATATAAACGGAAGTAAAAAGTTTCACGCCGTCGCGCATCGGAATCATTACTTCGCGCTTGGTGTAATTTTGTTTGATGTAATCGGCAAGTTCGCGCTGCTGCGCCGACATCTGCCCTTGCGCGAAAACGCCGAAACTGCACAGAACAAAGACTAAAAATAGATATAAAACTGCTCGTTTGAATCTCATTTTTTCTCTCCAAAAATAAAAGGCTTGATTGCTCAAGCCATTTTCGCGCAAATATAAAAATCAGACAAGCAAAACCCGCGCGAAAATAAAAAAATAAACTTCGTAAAGGTTTTTTGCTTTTCGTAAAATCATTATCGTTATACAATTCTTTTGAATCAATCTCTAAAAAATTCCCGACGAGGTAAATATGCACAACGCGACGCGCAAAATTTGGATTGCTTTGTTTGTTTTTTCCTTTGTGATTTCAAGCGTTTTCGCTCAAACAAAAATTGATTATCCGAAACCGAAAAAGGTTGAACAAATTGACGATTATCACGGCGTAAAAGTTTCCGACCCGTATCGCTGGATGGAAGAATATTCGCCCGAAACGACCGCCTGGATTGAAGCGGAAAATAAAGTTACGAACGATTATTTAAGCCAAATTCCCGAACGGCAAATGATAAAAGACCGTCTGACGAAACTCTGGAATTACGAAAAATATTCCGCGCCCGTAAAACACGGAAAGCATTATTTTTATTCCAAAAACGACGGTTTGCAGAATCAGTCGGTCTTGTATATCACCGATTCAATCGGTGACGCGGGGCGTGTTTTTCTCGACCCGAACAAACTTTCCGGCGACGGAACGGTCGCGCTTAACGGAACGGTTTTCACAGACGACGGAAAACTCGTCGCCATCGGCACGGCAAGCGCGGGTTCGGACATGACCGAGTGGAAAATAATGGAAGTCGAAACGGGAAAATATCTGCCCGACGTTTTGGAAAAACGACGACAGGGAATTTCGTCTTTTACCAAAGACGATACCGGATTTTTCTATTCGGCGTTTCCGAAAGCCAACGAGGCGACCAGTTTAAAAGACCAGAATTTTTATCAGAAAATTTATTTTCACCGGCTCGGAACGCCCGCGTCCGAAGACGTTTTAGTTTATGAACGTCCCGACAATAAAGAGTATTTCGTCGGCGGGCGCGTCACCGAAGACGGCGATTGGCTGATTATCAGCGTCGGCAAAGGAACTGCGACGCAGAATATGGTTTTGTATAAAAATCTGAAAATAAAGGATGCGCCGATTGTCGAACTCGTCGGAAATCTCGACGCGAATTATAGTTTTATCGGCAACGATAAATCAACGTTTTATTTTCAAACCGACAACGGCGCGGCGCGCTCGAAAATCGTTTCGATTGATGCTGCGGCGAAAGATAAAACGTGGAAAGACATCGTTCCCGAATCAAAAGATACTTTGCAGAGCGTCGATTTTATCAACAACGAGTTTGTTTTAAATTATCTGAAAGACGCTTATTCGCAAATCAAAATTTATGATTTAAACGGAAAATTTGCGCGCGATGTCGCTCTGCCCGGAATCGGCACGGCGGGCGGTTTCGCGGGAAAGCGTTTCGACACCGAAACTTTTTATTCGTTTTCGAGTTTCGCCACGCCGCCGACGATTTATCATTACGATATGAAAACCGGCAAATCCGAAATTTTCCGGCAGGCGAAAGTTGATTTTGACCCGAATAATTACGAAGTCAAACAGGTTTTTTATTCAAGCAAAGACGGCACAAAAATTCCGATGTTTATTTTCCATAAAAAAGGAATTAAATTGGACGGAAACAATCCGACGATTCTATATGGTTACGGCGGTTTCAATATTCCGATGACTCCCGCGTTTTCGGTTTCGCGGCTCGTCTGGATGGAAATGGGCGGCGTTTATGCGGTGGCGAATTTGCGCGGCGGTTCGGAATACGGCGACGAATGGCACAAGGGCGGAATGAAATTGAAAAAGCAAAACGTTTTCGATGATTTTATTTCGGCGGCGGAATATCTGATTGCGAACAAATACACTTCGACACCGAAACTGGCGATTAACGGCGGCTCAAACGGCGGCTTGCTCATCGGCGCGGTTTTAAATCAGAGACCGGATTTATTCGGCGCGGCAGTTCCGCAAGTCGGCGTGATGGATATGCTGCGGTTTCCGAAATTTACCATCGGCTGGGCTTGGACTTCCGATTACGGCTCGCCCGACAACGCCGAAGAATTTCGGGCAATTTACGCTTATTCGCCGCTCCACAATATCAAAGCGGGAACGAAATATCCGGCGACTTTTATCACGACGGGCGACCACGACGACCGCGTTTTTCCCGCGCACAGTTTTAAATACGCGGCGACTTTGCAGGCGGCGAACGCGAGCGACAATCCGATTTTAATTCGCATCGAAACCAGAGCCGGACACGGCGCGGGCAAACCGACCGCCAAAATTATCGAAGAACAAGCCGACATTTACGGATTTTTGATAAAAGAACTCGGAATGAAAATTCAGTAAATTCGATTCAGATTTTAGTTTTGGGATAACGACAAATTTCGCGTTATCCCTTTTCATTTGCTTTCTGAAAATTATCTTTAAGCCGTTTTGGTGCTGTGGATGCCCTGCTCACGAACATTTTCTTCTTCGTGCAGTTTCAGCCGCGCCGCCATTACGCTCGCCCGTCCTAAATAGCCAATTAATCGCTTCGTGTCCTGCCGGTCAACGACGGGAAGTCTGCCAATGTCATGCTGCAGCATCTTTGTGACCGCTTCCTGCAAAATCTCGTCCGGGTATGTCACGACCAAATCACGACTGCCCGCGTCTAGAACCGTAATATTAGCATTTTCGCTGTCTTCCAAAACACGCAGAACATCGCCGCGCGTGATAATTCCGGCTAATTTTCCTTCTTCGTTAAGAATCGGAACGCCTTGCAATCGCGTCAAATACGGGTCGCGTTTCGCAATCCGGTCGGCAAGTTCTCGAACCTTCATCGTCGCCGGAATGGTCGGCACGTTTTTGTTCATCACTTCTTCGACGCGCAGAGCGGTCAGCGGGTCAACGCTGTATTCGCGCGTGATGTGATAGCCGCGCCGCGCCACTTTTTCGGTCAAAATCGAGCGCGGCAATGCTAAAACGGTAAAAGCGTGCGCGGCGATGCTGCCGACCAGCAGCGCGGGCAGCAAATTTAAATCGTGCGTCAACTCCAGCGTAAAAACCATTGCCGTCAGCGGCGAGCGCATCGTGCCAGCCATCATCGCCGCCATACTGATAATCGCCCATTCTCCGACATCTCCAATGGGAATAAAACGCGCTTCAAACGCTCCCAACGCGCCGCCCATTATCAGCAACGGCGCGAGAACGCCGCCCGAAGTTCCCGAACCGAGAGCGATTGACCAAACCAGCGATTTACCGATAAGAAGTCCGATAATCGCGCCGCCGATAATTTCGCCGCGCAGCAAATCGTGAATCGTGTCGTAGCCAACGCCCAAAACGCGCGGCTCAAAAAATCCGCCAAGCCCTACAAACACCCCGCCGATTGCCGGATACCACATCCAATGAATCGGTATTCGTTCAAACAAGTCTTCGCAGGCATACACCAGATTCGTCAAAAGCCCGGAACCGATTCCGGCGATGATGCCGACCGCAAAGGCAATCAGCAAGCCTTCGCCGTCAAGCGCGGCGTGCGGCGTAACAGGAAAAATCGGACCCGCGCCCATCAGCGGCACACGCAGCGCGCCCGCGACTGCGGCGGCGACGGCGACGGGAATAAAAGAGCGCGGCTTCCACTCAAACAACAGCAATTCGACGGCGAGCAGAACAGCCGCTACCGGCGCGGCGAAAATTGCCGCCATACCGCCCGCCGCGCCTGCCACCAAAAGCGTTTTGCGTTCGCTCGACGACAGATTAAAAAGCTGCGCGAACAGCGAACCGATTGCGCCGCCCGTCATAATAATCGGACCTTCCGCGCCGAACGGTCCGCCCGTGCCGATTGAAATGGCGGAAGAAATCGGCTTCAAGACGGCGACTTTCGGTGTCATCCGGCTGCGCCCGAAAAGAATCGCCTCTAGTGCTTCGGGAATGCCGTGACCGCGAATTTTTTCCGAGCCGTAACGTGCCGTCAGACCGATGACGAGTCCGCCGATAACCGGCACGGCGATAACCAGATAGCCGAGTTGGTTTTGCTCCGGCGACCGAAAAACGGCTGAAAATGTCTGGTAAAAAGCCAGATTGGTAATAACCGCGATGAGCCAGACCAGAACGACGGCGACCAGCGCGCTCATCACGCCGATTACCACCGCCATTAGTGAAAGAGTGATTATTCGTCTGTCTTGTGTAAAATCCGCCAGTTTATCTTCAACTTTTGTGGTGTTCATTTATTACTCTAGAATTCGTATCTGCAAAATTACAAAAACGAGATTATATGTCGTAGTGCGACATAATTCAATCGGCTGTGATAAAATTTTGCGTTGAGATGCCGGAAGGAGACCGAAGGAATGAGCAGGAAAAAATCTAAAAAAGAAAATTTTCTCAGCAAATCGGAATACGAAACGCTCTCCGATTTTCGCTACGCGGTCAGACAATTTATCCAATTTAGCAAGGATGCCGCCGAGTCAGTGGGATTAACGCCGCACCAGCATCAGGCACTTTTAGCGATTAAAGGTTTTCCAAATCGGGACAAAATTACGAACGGAGAATTGGCTGAACGGCTTCGGATTAAACATCACAGTGCCGTCGGTTTGGTCAATCGGCTTGAGGCGCAAAATTTAGTTGTCAGAGAACAGAGCGACGCGGACAGGCGCGAAGTTTATCTCACTTTGTCGCGGCGCGGCGAGGAATTGCTTGAGCGATTAACCGCCGTTCATCAAGAGGAACTGCAAAATCTCGCGCCGCAGTTGACCGGCATTTTAGAAAGTTTAA
Organism: Pyrinomonadaceae bacterium; assembly: GCA_050996405.1. Classification (GTDB taxonomy): domain Bacteria; phylum Acidobacteriota; class Blastocatellia; order Pyrinomonadales; family Pyrinomonadaceae; genus JBPCRW01. The sequence goes on from JBPCRW010000186.1 coordinate 17,150, forward strand.
AAAGATGAAATAAATTTAATCCTGACGCGGCGCGATTATCTCGCGTTTTGATAATTTCTGATTTGAACGAGTGAGAATTCGCTAATAAAGTTTTAGTTTTATCTGAAATAAATATCCAAAAAAATTGCGTTTCTAAAAAGTATGAAAAGAATAATCAAAGCTCCGACAGGAACAAATTTAACCTGTAAAAACTGGCTTATCGAAGCTGCGTATCGAATGATTCAAAATAATCTCGACCCGGAAGTCGCGTTCGACCCCGACAATTTAATTGTTTATGGGGGGCGCGGCAAAGCGGCGCGTAATTGGGAAAGTTTTGACGCGATTCTGGAAAGTTTGAAAAATCTCGAAGAAGACGAAACGCTGCTCGTGCAATCGGGAAAGCCGGTCGGTATTTTCAAAACGCACGCGGACGCGCCGCGAGTTTTGATTGCGAATACAAACATCGTTCCGCACTGGGCGACGCAGGAAAATTTCGATAAATACGAGCGGATGGGCTTGATGATGTATGGACAAATGACGGCGGGTAGTTGGATTTACATCGGCACGCAGGGAATTTTGCAGGGAACTTATGAAACTTTCGGAAGTCTGGCGCGGCAAAACGGTTGGGAAAATCTCGCGGGAAAATTTGTTTTGACGGCGGGCTTGGGCGAGATGGGTGGAGCGCAGGCGCAGGCAATAACTTTTAACGGCGGCGTTGGTCTGCTGGTCGAAGTTGACCGTTGGCGGATTGATAGAAGACTGCAATTGAAACAGGTTGATTTGGCGACGGAAAATCTAGATGAAGCACTGCAAATGGTCAAGGAATTTACAGCGAAAAAGCAGGCGAAATCAATCGCGCTTTTGGGCAACGCGGCGGAAGTTCACTGGCAGATTTTAGAAAAGGAAATTATTCCCGATGTCGTCACCGACCAAACATCAGCGCACGACGTTTTATACGGTTACATTCCCGTTGGTCTTTCAATCGAACAGGCAGACGAACTCAGGAAATCAAATCAGTCCGAATATGAAAAACGCGCAATGGATTCGATGGCGCGGCACGTTCGCGCGATGCTCGAATTTCAGCGCAAGGGCGCAACAGTTTTCGATTACGGAAATAATTTACGCCAGCGTGCAAAAGATGCGGGCGTGGAAAACGCCTTTGATTATCCGGGTTTTGTTCCCATTTATATTCGCCCGCTGTTCTGCGAAGGCAAAGGTCCGTTTCGCTGGGTTGCGTTGTCGGGCGAAAAGGAAGACATCTACAAAACCGACGAAGCGATAATGAATCTGTTTCCCGACAACGACCATTTGACGCGCTGGCTGACAATGGCACAGGAACAAGTTGCCTTTCAAGGTTTGCCCGCGAGAATCTGCTGGCTCGGCTACGGCGAACGCGCCAAAGCCGGACTGAAATTAAACGAAATGGTGGCGAGCGGCGAACTCAAAGCACCGATTGTCATCGGACGCGACCATTTGGATTGCGGCTCGGTAGCGAGTCCGAACCGCGAAACCGAAGCGATGAAAGACGGCTCGGATGCCATTGCTGATTGGGTTTATCTCAATGCGATGATAAACGCCGTCGGCGGCGCGACGTGGGTTTCAGTTCATCAAGGCGGCGGGGTCGGCATCGGTTATTCGCTTCACGCCGGACAAGCCATCGTCGCCGACGGCACGCCCGAAGCGGCGAAACGTATTGAAAGAGTTTTAACCACCGACCCTGAAATGGGCGTGATTCGCCACGCCGACGCGGGTTACGAAAAAGCGATTGAATTTGCGAAAGAAAATAATGTGAAAATTCCGATACTCAAATAAATTTGACAGGAATAAGGATGCCAGGTCATCACGCTTTCGGCATTCTTTTCCTGTCAAACAGTCTGAAATTATTTCGCAAATTTGTGGCTCAAACGCGCCAATGCGAACGCGCCTAACGAAAGTCCCAAATCGCGCAGTGCCACATCGTAATAATCCGGAATCGTTAAAAGATTTACGATGATAAGCAAAAGCCAAACGCCGATAATATATGCGAAAATCTTCGGTTTCAGGAAAACTCCGATGCCCGCGATGATTTCGATTACGCCGATGACCCTCATAAAAATATGCCCGTTTCCGCCTAAAATTTGATTGGCGAAAGGCGACAGATATTTATCCCAATCCGTCAGCAAATGAAAGAATTTATCCACGCCCGCAACTATCGGCGCGACCGTAAAAGCGAATCTCAAAATCTGAAATGCCTGATAGCCGTAAACGTCCGTTGTTTTTTCGGCGTTATCAGCAACCGCCGCTTCTGATGCAAAATCTTTTGCCGTTGTCTCCATTGTTTTTTCTCCTTGAAAATAAATTTTACCGTCGAAAAACTGTTAGAAAAAAGCGTAATTCAATTGGCGCAATAAGTCAACAAACTTATTAACTTATTGCATTGTAAATTTAATTTCTGCTACAATGCCGCTATGAAAATCACCGAAAAATTTTTTGACAGCACGCGCGGACGCATCGTCGCGCTTTTACGCGGCAAAACAGGAACTGTCAACGAATTAGCTCATCAATTGAGTTTGACGGATAATGCCGTGCGCGCGCATTTGCTTAGTCTTGAGCGCGACCGTCTGGTGCGCCGGTCGGGATTGCGGCGCGGACATCGAAAACCGCATTTTTCATACGAATTAACGGAAGAATCCGAACGTCTTTTTCCGAAAGCATACGACACTTTGCTGAACGGATTGATTACCGTGCTGAAAAGAAAATTTTCACGCAAGGAGTTGAAAAACGCGCTTCGCCAAGTCGGGATTTCGCTGGCAGACGGCGAAAAGTCCGCTCGTTTGGATGAAAATCTGGAGAGCCGCGCGGAAAGAGCTTTGGAAGTTTTAAACATTCTCGGCGGCGCAGCCGAAATTGCTAAAGAAAATGATAAAGTAATTGTTCAAAGCAAAAGTTGTCCGTTGGCGGCGGTCGTGGCGGAACACTCCGAAGCGTGTCAAATCGCCGAAGCATTGGTTGCCGAAATTACCGGCGCAAAAGTTACGGAACAATGCGAAAAAACGCCTTTCCCGCGCTGTCGTTTTGAAATTTCTGAAGTATAAAAGAAATAAAAACTCGAAGCCGAAGAAAATCGAAAGAACTATCAGAACCCGGCGGGAAATAAAATTTAAGCCGGTTAATTCATCCGCATTTATAAATGATTCTAATTAAATAGTTGTTCGGTATTTATCAGATGCTTTCTTACAATACCGGAAAATTTTTGTATAATGAATTTATTACCGGCGAAAATTCGTATTTGAAAGCTGATAAATTAGAACGAGAGGATTAGTAATCGCTTGAAACAAATTGACGACCAGCAACTGCTGTTTGCCTTTGGAATCAACCACAAGACAGCACCGATTGAGGTCAGAGAAAAACTTTATATTCACGACGAAGAGATTCCGCCGTTGATTTCCGTTTTAAAGGAAACTTTGTCGGAATGCGTGATTTTGTCAACGTGCAACCGCACGGAGATTTACGGCGTTTGCCGTTCGGCGGATGTCGATTTGGATTTTTACAAAAACCTCGTCATCGAATTTAAAAATGCTTCGGAAATCGTCAAAAGGGAACATTTTTTTACGTTCATTTCCTGCGCCGCGTGCCAGCAATTGTTCAGCGTGGCGACGAGCGTCGATTCAAAAATCATCGGCGACACGCAGATTTTGCAGCAATTAAAAAACGCTTATCACACGGCGAAAGATTTGAACGCGACGGGCAGAATTTTAAATCAGCTTTCGCAGCGCGCTTTTAAAATCGGCAAAAAGGCTTATACGGAAACCGCCATTCATCGCGGCGCGGTTTCGATAAGTTTGGCGGCGGTCGAACTGGCGGTTGAAACTTTCGACTCGCTTCAAAATAAAAATATTTTAATCGTCGGCGCGGGCGAAACGGCGAAACTGACCGCCGAATGCCTGTTGAAACGACAGGTCGGCAAAATTTATATCACCAACCGCACGCGCTCGCACGCCGGAGAACTTCTGGAAAATTTATCCAAAACGCATCGTTTTGAAAGTGAAATTATTGATTTTGATAATTTCAAAAATCACCTCAACGAAATTGACATTGTGATTAGTTCGACGAGCGCGCCCACACCCGTTTTGAACAAAAAGAATTTTGCCAATCAGACGAATAAAATTCTGTTAATCGACATTGCGATTCCACGCGACATTGCGCCGGACGCTGCCGAAAACGCGAATGTCGTGCTGAAAAATATTGACGATTTACGTGCGATTGTTGATCGCAATTTTGAACGCCGGACGCAGGATTTGCCGCGCGTCAAAAAAATTATTATGAAGGAAATGGGCGAATTTCTGACCTGGTATTATTCGCTGCCGCTGCTGCCGGTTTTGCAGAAAACTTATGCAAAACCCGACCGCGCGACCGTCGTCGAAATCTTGAAAATCAAAGATTTTCTCGTCAAGAATGTTTCCGAGCTTCACAAACTGGCGATGCAGAGCAAGGGAAACGCGGCGGATGATTTGCAGAATCACATCCGGCTGGTCGAAAAACTCCAATCTATGAAAACGGCGGCGTTTGAGGTTTTCGATGCCCGAACGTAAATTTATTATCGGCTCGCGCGGTTCGGAACTCGCTCTCCAGCAAACTAATTTCGTTAAAACCACGCTTGAAAAACACTTTCCCAAAATCAATTTAGAAATCAAAATCATCAAAACGACGGGCGATAAACTGCTCGATGTCGCACTGGCGAAAATCGGTGATAAAGGTTTATTCACGAGACAAATCGAAAACGCTTTATTAAATAGCGAAATTGATTTGGCGGTTCACAGCCTGAAGGATTTGCAGACCGTTCAGCCGCAAGGTTTAATTATCGGCGCAGTTTCAAAACGCGAAATGCCGAATGATGTTTTAATCAGCAAAAAATACGCTTCGATTGACGAATTGCCAAAAGGCGCGAAAGTGGCGACGGGAAGCCTGCGGCGCAGAAGCCAGCTTCTTCATTACCGTCCTGATTTACAGATTTCGGAGATTCGAGGCAACGTTCCGACGCGCCTGAAAAAATTTGCCGAATCCGATTTAGACGCGATGATACTGGCATTTGCAGGCGTTCATCGGTTGAATCTCGATGAATATATCGCGCAGATAATTCCGTTTGAAATTATGCTTCCAGCAGTTGGGCAAGGCGCGTTGGCGGTTGAAATCCGCGAAAACGATTTGGAATTAAAAAAGTTTTTGAAAGTTTTAAACGATGCGGAAATGCAATTTTGCGCGACTGCCGAACGCGCGTTTTTGCGCCGTCTCGAAGGCGGCTGCCAAGTTCCGATTGGCGCGAACGCGATTTTGAAAGACGAAAAAATTTATCTCGAAGGAATGGTTGGAAATCTGGACGGAAGCGTAAATTTGCGCGAAAAGATTTTGGGCAAAAAGACGGACGCGGAAAATTTAGGCAAACGTCTGGCGCGAATTTTAATTGACAAAGGCGCGAATGAAATTCTGGAAAAAACCCGCGAAAAAATTGAAAGCGTTAGGGAAGAAATCATCTGATGAAAAAAATTCTGGTCATCAGAAAGTTTGATATTTTCAGCGGGATTTTAGCGGAAAACAATTATGAAATCGTCAATTTTCCGTTGATAGAAACAAAAACCATTGAAGATTTGAGCGAATTTCAAATGCGGCTTTTGCAGCTTGAAAATTATGACGGAATTTTTCTCACCAGCCGACACGCAGCGCGAATTCTGGCGGAAAATCTGCGCGAAAAAAACATAAATTTCAGCGGAAAAATTTATGTTTTGGGAAAGCGCGGTTTCGATTTATTGAAAAATGAAAATCTCGATTTGTTCTTTGACGAAACGGCAAACACGACGCGCGAAATGCTGGAAAAAATTCCGGCGAAAGATTTAAAAAACAAACGTTTTTTATTCCTGCGCGGCGAAAAATCTCTGCGTGTTGTGCCTGAATTTCTGGCGAAAATCGCGCCGGTTGACGAAACGATTGTTTATGAAACGCAAAAAATTGCGGTCGGAATTGCTAAAATAAAAGCAATCCGCGAAAAGTTTGAAGCAGGAGAAATCATTGCCGCGTGTTTTTTCAGCCCGAGCGCGGCGGCGAGTTTTATCGAACAATTCGGCGCGAAAATTCTGCATCAAATAAAGGTTGCGACAATTGGAAAGACGACTGCCGAATTTTTTGAAACGCGGAATTTAAAGGCTGATTTTGTTTCGTCAAAAGCGACGGCAGAAAATTTTGCGTTTGAGTTAATTGAATATTTACAAAATGGAAAATGGAAAATGGAAAATAAAAGACAAATTCTTCATTTTCCATTTTCCATTATGAAAGATTCATTATTTATCAGAGCTTGTAAAAAGCAGAAAACAGAGCGAACGCCGGTTTGGATTATGCGACAGGCGGGCAGATATTTGCCCGAATATCGCGCGATTCGCCAAAAATACGATTTTTTGACGATGTGCAAAACGCCGGAATTGGCAAGCGAAGTTACCGTTCAGCCGATTGATATTATCAAAACGGACGCGGCGATTTTGTTTTCCGATATTCTGGTGATTCCCGAAGCGATGGGAATGCGGCTTGAGATTATCGAATCGAAAGGTCCGGTTTTTGACGAGCCGATTCGCTCGCTTGAACAGATTGAGAAATTGCAAACTGAAAATATCGTCGAGCGGCTCAATTACGTTTTGCAAGCCGTCAAAATGACGAAGGAAAAATTAAATAATCGCGTTCCTTTGATTGGTTTTTCCGGCTCGCCTTGGACGCTTGCCGCGTATATGGTCGAAGGCTGCGGCTCGAAAAATTTTGAAATTATTAAGAGTTTTATTTACAACGAACCGCAAGCCGCGCATAAACTTTTACGGATTCTAGCGGATTCGGTAATCGAATATCTAAACGCGAAAATCCGCGCCGGATGCGATGCCGTGCAGATTTTCGACACTTGGGCTTCGATTCTTTCGCCGACGGATTTTGAAGAATTTTCGCTTTCGTATATTCGATATATTTGTGAAAATCTCGAAACGCGTGGCGCGCCCGTGATTGTTTTTGCGAAAGGCATCAGTTCGTATAAAAATTTGGCGCAACTCGAATGCGACGTTTTGGGCGTTGATTGGACGCGGAGTATCGGCGACGTTCGCGCGGAAATCGATGGCGGGAAAGCGTTGCAGGGCAACCTCGACCCGACCGTTTTATTTGCGCCGAAGGAAAAAATCCGCGCGGAAACCGAACGAGTTTTGCAAAGTTACGGGCGCGGCGCGGGACATATTTTCAATCTCGGACACGGCATTACACCGAAAACGCCGGTTGAAAACGTCAAATATTTTGTCGAATGCGTGAAAGAATTGAGCGCGAAATATCACGCGGAATGAGGAGATTAGTCACGAACAAACACGAAAAAGGCACGAAATAAGAAAAAGACAAAATTAAATATGCGTCGGTTACTAAGCAAGCCACCTAAAGGAATCAACTATGAAGTCATCGGTCATCTCACTCGCGCTACGATAAATACTACTGATGACTACGAGCCATTCGCGTTTGTTCCTTATCGAGCTTACTATTGTCCTGTTTGCGGAGAAGATGTGGGCGCAGAAGGACACATAGCAGTAGTTCTCGCGTTGGAGTTTGCTAACGGTGAAAAGCATAACTTTGTTGCTTGGTCGCACAAAAAATGCTTTGAAAAATGTATTGAAACTAAAGAATTAGATGCAGATTTAGAATGATTTTTCAAATTCTTTTAGTATCAGGTATTAAACATAATTTAATCTTATTTTCGTGTTTCTTTCGTGTTTGTTCGTGGCTAAAAAAATAGTTTTATGAAAGATTTTGGTGAAATTGATATTGAATTGCTGAAAAGATTTAATCAGCCGGGACCGCGTTACACTTCGTATCCGACCGCGCCGATTTTTTCGTCTGAATTTACGGCGGCGGATTACGAAAAGGAAATTTTAGATACAAATTCGACGGAAAATTCCAGTCCGATTTCGCTTTATTTTCATTTTCCTTACTGCGAAAAACTCTGTTATTTCTGCGGCTGTAATATGTTGGTGACGCACGACCGTGCGGCGATTGAGAAATATAACGATTATCTCAAAAAAGAAATCGAAAGACTTTTGCCGCTGATTTCAAAGAATCGAAAAGTTGAGCAGATGCACTGGGGCGGCGGCACGCCTTCGTATTTAACGCCGGACGAAATCCGAGACATTGGTAACTTTATCAAATCAAAATTTAATTTCGCGGAAGGCATCGAAGCGAGCGTCGAGATTGACCCGCGCGGTTTGACCAAAGAACATTTAGAGGCGTTCCGCGAAATCGGTTTTAACCGGACGAGTTTCGGCGTGCAGGATTTTAATTTGCAGGTTCAGGAGGCGATAAATCGCGTTCAATCCGAAGAAATTACGAGGCAAACCGTCTCGTGGGCAAATGAACTCGGATTTGAAAGCGTCAATCTCGATTTGATTTACGGGCTGCCTTTTCAAACTCTGGAAAGTTTCGCGGAAACGGTTGAAAAAATCACAGACATTTCGCCGAATCGCATCGCCGTGTTCAATTACGCGCACGTCCCCTGGCTCAAAAAACATCAAAATATAATTCCCGCAGAAGCCTTGCCGTCGCCCGACGAACGTCTGCAAATCTTGAAAATGACGATTGAAAAATTGACGAGCGCGGGTTACGAATATATCGGAATGGATCATTTTGCGAAACCAACCGACGAACTGGCAATCGCGCAGAAAAACAACACTTTATATCGGAATTTTCAAGGTTATTCGACCAAATCGGGTTGCGACGTTTATGCTTTTGGCGTGTCGGCGATTTCGCAATTTCAAAATATTTACGCGCAGAATTTGAAAAATTTGAAGGATTATTACACGCGAGTTGACGCAGGATTTCCGGCAACAAATGTTGGTTATCGAATGACTTTTGACGACCACGTTCGCAAGGAAGCGATTATGCAACTGATGTGTCATCTCGAAATTGACAAGCGCGGCATCGAACGAAAATTCGGTATTGATTTTGAAAAATATTTCGCCGCCGACATTCCGAAATTAAAAGTTTTTATTGACGAAAATCTTTTGGAAAACAACGCGAATAAAATCAAAATCAAAGGCGCGGGAATTTTAATTATCCGCAATGTGGCGATGTGTTTCGACGCATATTTGGAAAAAATGATGCGCGAAAAACCAGTTTTCTCGAAAACAGTTTAAGCAGAGATTAGCTACGAATAACTCGAATAAAACCATTAAAAATAATTTGTGTTACTCGTGTAATTCGCGGCAAAAAGAGAGCTTTATGCAGGAAAAAATCGGCGTAGTTTTATTAAATCTCGGCGGACCGGATTCGCTCGAAGCGGTTGAGCCGTTTCTTTATAATCTGTTTGTTGACCCCGATATTATTGATTTTCCGGGCAGTTTTTTGTTTCGCAAAGGCTTGGCGAAATTGATTTCATCAAAGCGGCATCCGCGCATTCAAGAGCAGTATAAACAAATCGGCGGCAAATCTCCTTTGAAGGATTTCACGCTCGGACAAGCCGCGCTTTTAGAAAAAAAATTAAACGAAAAATTTCCCGCCCGCGTTTTTGCCGCGATGCGCTACTGGCATCCATTCACCGAAGAAGTTTTGGACGCGCTCGAAAAAGAAGGAATCAAAAAAGTTATCCTACTGCCGCTCTATCCGCAGTATTCAAAAGCGACGACCGAATCGAGCGTTAAGGAATGGGAAAAGCAATTGGCTTTGAGAAATAATTCAGAAAAAATCGAATGGAGTTTAATCGAATCTTATTACGATTTTCCGCCGTATATTGACGCTTTTGTCGAGAGAATCAATCAAGGTTTAGAGAAATTTCCGGCAGAAAAAAGAAAAGATGTTCACATACTTTTTTCGGCTCACGGAACGCCCATGAAATTAGTCAAAGAAGGCGACCCGTATTCCGAACATATCAAAAAAACTGTCGAATCAGTCATCAAACGCGGAAACTTTTCGCAGGATTCAAGCCTTTGTTATCAATCAAAAGTCGGACCGCAAAAATGGCTCACGCCGTCCACACCCGACACAATTCGAGAACTCGCCGCAGAAGGCGTAAAACTGATGCTCGCCGTTCCGATTGCCTTTGCGTCCGACCATCTCGAAACGCTGTTTGAAGTCGGTATCGAATTTCGCCATCTCGCCAAAAAAGCGGGCGTTGAGCAGTTTGAAGTGACGGAAGGCTTGAATTATTCCGAGAAATTCATAGACGCGCTCGCGCAACTCGTTTTTCAGAAAGTTGAGAATTTTGAAGTCAGAAGTGCAACAGCATAAAGGTGTTTTCTGATTATGATTACAAGAGAAACACGAAAATTAATCGGATTAGTGAAGAAAGTTGAAGCTGAATTTGCGGTGTATGAAAACATTAATGAAAAACTAACGGAAACCCGAAATCAAACGGCAGGTTATTCTATTTATGATTTGGAAGGAAGATTAACTGAAGAAGTTTCACCTTACCGCCTGATGATGTATGACGCTTACAAAGATGTTTATTTTTACAACGAAAAAGGTGAGTTAGATTATCGTGAGGAATATGATGAAAATGACTCGTTAATCGGAAAATCGATTTTCGAGAAATTGCCTGATGAAAATTTGAAAGAAAAAAATTATTATTTCGACGATCAGAAAAAGCTAAAACTTGGCTCGCATTTAGTTTATGAGGGAGATAATAACGATCAAGATTTTGATGTCGTCTCAGACAGTTCAATCATTGAAATGGCGCATTACGATAAGAATGAAAAAATAAATCCTCAAAATTTTCATAAATACGATCCATCAGAAAGAGTCAAGATAGACACTACCCAAAATGATTCGGGTCATACCGATGAAATTTACCTCTTTGATGATAAAGGTGAATATTATGTCAAAATGACGAGAGTTTACGATGTAAAAGGTAATATAAGAGAGCAATTCTGTTATGAAACTGATGGAACGCTATATCTCAAAGATGAATATGATTTTAAATTTGATTCTAATGGAAATTGGATAGAACAAATTCAAAATCATTGGGTTATCGGTTGGGGCGAATTCAAACTTGTTCCACTTTCAATAACTCGACGCAAAATCGAATACTTCGACAAAAATTGAAATGAAAAAAATCGGCATCATCGGCGGTGGCATTTCGGGATTGGCTGCCGCTTTTTTGTTGAAAGACAAAGGTTTTGATGTAACGCTGTTTGAAAAATCGGAGCGCGTCGGCGGGAATATCCAGAGCGTTAAAATTGATAATTTTCTAATCGAATATGCGCCAAACAGTTTGCTGAAATCGCCGCGTCTGGTTGATTTGATTAAAGCGTTAAATTTGGAAAGTGAAGTTTTGGCGGCGAATCCGAACAATAAAAAACGCTTCGTTTTGCAAAACGGCAAACTCAAACCTCTGCCGACGAGTATTGCGAAAATGGCGATTGACGGATTTTTTTCATCGAAAGCAAAATTGAGATTGCTCAAAGAACCTTTTATTAAATCGAAATCGCCGGAAAACGAATCGGTCGCCGCGTTTTTTGAACGCCGCTTGGGACGCGAAATTTTAGAAAAAGCCGCCGACCCGTTTATCGCGGGAATTTTTGCGGGAAGCCCTGAAAAGTTAAGCGTCAAATCGGCGTTTCCGCGCCTTTGCGAATTGGAAAAAATTTACGGAAGTTTGTTGACTGGCTCGCTTCGTTCAAAAACGGAAAAGACGAACAAAGATTTTCCGCGCACGTTTTCATTTAAAAAAGGTGTGCAGACTTTAACCGACAAACTCGCTGAAAACCTGGGCGAAAGCGTTAAAACAAACGCCGAAGTTTTGCGAATCGAAAACCGCGAAGATGAAAAGTGGCTTGTAAAAACCGATTCGGTCGCAGACATTTTCGACGCGGTTATTATTTCCACGCCCGCCGACTCCGCTGCGAATTTGATTGAAAATACGGACGCGGGTTTAAGCAAACAACTAAAAAATATTTATTATCCGCCGGTTGCGATGATTTTCTTCGGCGTGAAAAAAGAAAACGTCCGGCGAAATCTCGACGGATTCGGCTTTTTAGTTCCAAGTTCTGAACGCCGGAAAATTTTGGGAACGGTTTGGAATTCCGTCGTTTTTGCCGAACGCGCGCCCGAAGATTATCATTTACTGACAACTTTTGTCGGTGGTTCGCGCAACGCCGAATTGTTTGAAAAATCAGACGAAGAAATTTTTGAGATTGCGTTTGAAGAATTGCAAGACATTTTAGGCTTGCGCGCGAAAGCGGATTTTAAGCATATCAAACGCTGGCGAAAAGCGATCCCGCAGTATAATCTCGGTTACGAAAAAATCGAAAACAGCATCGAAGAATTTGAACGCGCCAATCGTGGAATCTACTTTTGCAGTAATTTTTACAAAGGCATCTCCGTCGGCGACTGCGTAAAAAACGCATATGCACTGGCGGAAAAGATTAGCCACGAACAAACACAAAAGGGACACGAAATAAACAACAAAAACAAAAGTAATGATCTCTAATTTAAAATTTAAACCGAGCGATTTTTTAACAAATTTTTCTGTTGCCGAAATCGTTAAACAACTAAAATCCAATTCAGGATTAATCTGTGCGAACGGCTCAATGGGTGGCGGCGGCACTGGAAGCGGTTACGGAGATAGTGAAAAAGTTCGCTACAGAAAACACGATTCTTTTAGTTGCCATCTCAAAGATCCCGACAAGGAAAAGTTTAATCAGGCTGAGATAATTCAAGAACTGAAAGAAAAAACGGAGAGTGAAATTTTAAGACACAATGCGAAAGTGGTGAATAGCAATCAATTAAATTCATCCTCATTTTATCTTGAATATAAGGCTGAAAATATCGCAGGTCGTATTGAAATCAAAAGCACTCTCCGACAAGAAAATTATTTCCTAATTGAAGTTTCGTTTGATGAAACCTCAACCAGCCAAACAACACCAATTGTTGAAAGACCGCTGCTAATTTATCAGCCGATTGGAAATTATCACGTTGTAGCTTTTGTTTCTGACGATAAAGAAGCGCGAGAATTTTATGAAAAAGCGCGAAGAGCGACAGAAGAATCAAATGAAAGATTCAGACAAAAGGTTCTTGCGGAGGAAGATAGTTTCAGAAATTTCAGAGATGAAGATTATCGAGTGGTAATGTATGTTTGGACACGCACACCCAATCACATCAAGGAAAGATTAAAAGACCGATTCGACGGGTTCATCGAACTTTCATCTGAATACGATGCTTTCGACAAAGTTTATTTTCTGAATGATTTGGCACTGCAAATGTTTCGAGAAGCAGGTGAAAAAGTTAAAGTCGTCAAAACCATTGAGGCTGAAGAGGTCGCAAAACTTTTGGAAAGACCATCATTTCAAAGTTACTATGTGCCTAAAGAGATGTAGGTAAAAATATCTTTTCGTGTTCCTTTCGTGTTTGTTCGTGGCTAAAATAAATAAATGAACAATTTTAATTACCAGAATTTTCCTGTTTCGCGTCTGCGCCGACTTCGTAAAACCGCAAGTCTGCGCGATATGTTCCGCGAAACTCATTTGACGCGCAGCGATTTTATTTTTCCGCTATTTGTCGTGGAAGGTGAAAATTTTAAGCGCGAGATTTCTTCGATGCCGAATATTTTTCAGCTTTCGATTGATAATATTTTGCGCGAATGCGAAGAACTTTTAAATCTCGGCATCAACGCGGTTTTGCTGTTCGGCATACCGGATTTCAAAGATGAAACGGGTTCGAGCGGTTATGCTGCGAATGGAATTATTCAAAAAGCGACACGCGAGATAAAGAAAAGTTTCCCCGAAATGCTCGTGATTACGGATGTTTGTTTGTGCGAATACACTTCGCACGGGCATTGCGGCGTGATTGAAAACGAATACGTGCAGAACGACGCGACTCTCGAATTATTGGCGAAACAGGCTTTGACGCACGCGCAAAACGGATCTGACATCATCGCGCCGTCGGATATGATGGACGGGCGCGTTGCGGCGATACGAAAAACGCTGGACGAAAACGGATTTTCCGAAACGCCGATTATGGCTTACGCGGCAAAATCTTCTTCGGCGTTTTACGGTCCGTTTCGTGAAGCGGCGGAATCCGCGCCGCAATTCGGCGACCGCAAAAGCTATCAAATGGATTACGGCAACGCCGCCGAAGCGATGCGCGAAATCGCGCTCGACATACAGGAAGGCGCGGACATCGTGATGGTCAAACCCGCGCTCGCTTACCTCGACATCATTCGCCGCACGAAGGAAAATTTCAACCTACCAATTGCCGCTTACAACGTCAGCGGCGAATATTCGATGATCAAAGCCGCGCACGAAAAAGGCTGGATTGACGGAGAACGCGTGATGATGGAAAGTTTAACGTCAATCAAACGCGCGGGCGCGGATGTGATTATTACTTATTTCGCTAAGGAAGCGATTAAATTGATTGATAAATAAGCTAAAAAACCAAATATTCACCATATAATTCGATTTATAAATTGAATTCCGAATATTTTTTGTCGTGAAGTTTTTCAGCCAAATCTTCAGCGTTTATTGGTTTTTGTTCTTCCACATTAAAATAAATTTTGCTTCCAAACATTCCGCCTGACGAGTCTTTAATAAAGTGAGTAGGATAAAGTTTTTCGAGCAAAAAGACTCTGATTGGCAAATGAGCAGGTCTTAGTTGAAATGCTTTTTCTTTTGCTCTGGCGATATATTCTTCAAGATTTTGACTTCCATTTACCCAATAAAGTTTTGCATCACTTTCAGAATGAATATCTACTACTGCCTCTATTTCGCTAACTGCACCTACTTTTTTCTCCCAATAAATTCCCAAGTATTTGCACTGTTTGTGTTTGAAAGCACCACCTTTGGCAGGACAAAGATAAACATTGTGAGCGAAAACAGTTTTTCTAAAATCACCATTGGCGCAATTAACAATATCCAATTCTTCTAAAGGCGAAGAACTGACAGAATTGACTATCTGTTTTGGTAAATATGATTTTATTTTAGTTTTTTCTGTTTCCAGTTGTGATGGTTGTGATTTAACCTCCACTTTTTCAGAAATTGAGATTTGGGGCTGCATTTCATTTTTGCTTTTTTCCAAATCTAAAATTTCTTGCTCAAGTTCATTCTTTCCAAGAAATTTTGCAATTGTTCGTAGATGAATCCAAGTTTTTGTAGCTTCGTCGGCTTCGATGCCATTATGATGAGCGATTTTATGACGCACTTCGGTTATTTCACGCAACCAAGTTGGCAAACTCTGGTTTTTGCCGGGAAAATCCCTTTTTAACAAATCTTTATATTCTTCAGCAAATGCTTGAAAATGATGAAAGTCAATCAATTCTTCGGGTTTAAGTCCTCTTCGTAAATCTTTATCCCAATTTCGTCGCTGTTCTTTGCCTAAAGTTCTTACAAAATCGTTAAGCCATTGTTCACCGGCTCTTTCTCTCAAAAACGAAATTATGTATGCGCGAAATGCCAATTGAAGTAAACCGAGTCCTGTATACAATTTTTCTCTTTCAATCTTATTAATCATATCTACTTTTGAAATTTATTAGGCGGAAATTTAGTGCTGAGTTTATTTTGGAGGTTTCGTGGTATTGAGCGGTTGAAAACTAGTTCACAACCGTCTTAGATTTGGGATTATATCATACACATGTCATTATTGAAAGAAATTTTATCTGTGTCATATTACTTAATAAGCAGTAAAAGTAGCAATGATTAATGACGAAAATTTAACAAAGAAATAGATTAACTTGAGAATGAACACAACAAAAAGCAGCGAATTATTTGCGGAAGCGAAAAAACATATTCCGGGCGGCGTGAATTCGCCGGTCAGAGCGTTTAAGTCGGTCGGGCGCGATCCTCTTTATATCGCCTCGGCGAAAGGCGCGAAGATGTGGGACGCGGACGGGAACGAGTTTATTGATTATATCGGCTCGTGGGGACCAATGATTTTGGGACACGCGGACGGGCGCGTGATTGAAGCGATTCGGGAAACTGCGCTGTCGGGAACGAGTTTCGGCGCGTCGAACGAGCGCGAAATCGATTTAGCCGTGTTGATAAAAAAATTTGTGCCGTCAATCGAGATTATCCGAATGGTCAATTCGGGAACAGAGGCGACGATGAGCGCGATGCGGCTGGCGCGAGGCTTTACGGGCAGAGACAAAATCATCAAATTTGAAGGCTGTTATCACGGACACGGCGATTCATTTTTGATAAAGGCTGGTTCGGGCGTGGCGACTTTAGGTTTGCCGGATTCGCCGGGCGTGACGAAATCGACGGCAAAGGATACGCTCAACGCGAAATACAATGACATTGAATCGGTTTATGATTTGGTCGAGCAAAATAAAAATGAAATCGCCGCCGTTTTTATTGAACCAGTTGCCGGAAATATGGGCTGCGTTCCGGCGCGAAAAGATTTTTTGGAAAAGTTGCGCGACGTTTGCGCGGCGGAAAAAATTCTTTTAATTTTCGACGAGGTGATGACGGGTTTTCGTCTTGCCAAAGGCGGAGCGCAGGAAATTCACGATATAAAACCCGATTTGACGACGTTCGGGAAAATCATCGGCGGCGGGCTTCCGGTCGGCGCGTTTGGCGGGCGGGCGGAAATTATGCGAATGATTGCGCCGGAAGGAGCGGTTTATCAAGCCGGAACTCTTTCAGGGAATCCATTGGCGATGGCTGCCGGATTGGAAACTCTGAAAATCATTGACGCGGACGCGCGCTTTTATGAAAAGCTCGAAGAAAAAAGCGCATATCTCGAAAATGGAATTACGGACGCGCTGAAAAAATTAAATTTGGATTACACTTTGAATCGCGTCGGCTCAATGCTCACCTTATTTTTCACCGAAACGGAAGTTGTAGATTTCGACACGGCTAAAATTTCCGACACAAACAAGTTTTCAAAATACTTTAACGCGATGCTCGACGCGGGCGTTTATCTGCCGCCGTCGCAGTTTGAAGCGTGGTTTGTTTCTGCCGCGCATTCACGGGAAGATTTGGACAAAACGATTAACGCAAATCGCCTGGTATTGCAGAAAATCAGCTAAAATCCGAATCAATTTGAACCCGCGTTGAAACAAGTGTCGGCAATGGTGATAAAATTTTCGCTTCGGGTAAAACCGTAATCTTCGCCGTGCCAGAGTTCTAAACTTTGCGAAATTTTTTCCAATCCGGTTTGGGAAAGATTCGGAAATTGTTTGAACCATTGCGGGCAGCTTTGTTTTCGGACGGCGCGGCGAACGTAAGAACGCAGCCCGAACATTTTAGTGAAAATTGACGGGTTAAACGCTTCGTTCAGATGATTTGAAATAAAGGGTTTTAGTAAATTCCGCGCCGAATAATTTCCGTTAAATTCCCATAATCCGTTTTTCAAAATCAACGTAGGCGGTCGCGCGTCGTCACCGATTTTAATCTGCCGCGTCAAGCCCAAATAAAATTTCATTCCGGCGTAATTGGCGAATAAATCGGCATTTGAATACACGCCCGAAATCAGCGTGCCGTAAATCGTCCGTTCGGTTTTTTGTCCCCATTTAACGGCTTTTTCGGCGGCTTCGTCGGGCGCGAGTCCTTCAGCCAAAGCGCGATTATAAATTTTGTAATAACTGTAGCCTTGCTGGAAAAAATGCGCGATTTTGTCTGTCCCGAACTCTGCGCCGTAGAGATTGACGGTCGAACTCAAGCCGATAAAATCGGTCGGAAAAACAAGAAATATGGAATTGCGAAAATCCGTTTTGTAGCGCGTCGGCGCGGCGTTGAAATGATGCGATTCCATCCACGTTCCCGAACTTGTAAAAGGCGGAACGCCCGTTCCGAGCAGATTGTAAATTTCACGCGCAACCGACTGTTCCGAACGAAGCAGCGCAAGTTTTTCGCGCTCTTTTTCAACTGAATCGCATTTTACTTTTTCAGATTTTTTATCGCTATTTTCTAAACAAAACTGACGCGCCGAAATTTCCCTGTTCAATTTGTCAATTGCTTTTCTGACATTCATTTCCACATATTGCGAAACCTCTCCGCCAATGTCCGCAAGCGGCTGCGGCGGCAAATCATACTGGTCGGTTTCAAACGCGAAAACGAAAGTTGACCGCGCCAGCAAAACGAAACATAAAAATATACGGATAATAATTTGCGATTTCATAATAAAAATCTAGCAGGTTTGACGGTTAAGAATTCGAGAGATTGTGACACTTTTTTCAGGTGTCACAATGAAATAAAGAAATTATTATTTCGCCTGTTCGATAGCCGCCGCGAAATTGATTTATAATTTCACAAGCAAATTTTTTAACAATTTATATGACGGAAAAAATAAATTATTCGCGGCTGAAACCTTCTTTAGATTGGCTTCTGATTTTTATTCCAGTAGCGATTGCGCTGCGATTTGTTCCCGCGCTGGAAAATCCGACCGCGCTTTTTATCGCGTCGTGTCTGGCGATTATTCCGCTCGCCGGATGGATGGGCAAAGCAACCGAACATCTGGCGGAACATCTCGGACAGGGCATCGGCGGACTTTTGAACGCGACGTTCGGCAACGCGGCGGAATTAATTATCGCGCTGTTTGCTTTGTCAAAAGGTTTAGAAGGCGTGGTCAAGGCTTCGATTACGGGTTCGATTATCGGCAATTTGCTGCTAGTGCTTGGATTTTCGATTGCGGCGGGCGGCGCGAAAAATAAAATGCAGTCGTTTGACCGAACGGCGGCAAGTTCATCGGCGACGGCTCTGACGCTGGCTGCAATCGCGCTTTTGATGCCGACGGTTTTTCATCTGGTCGGCGATAATGTGCCGGTCGCGCAAGGCGGCTGGACACCTGCCAAAGAACAGAATCTTTCGCTGGCGATTGCGATTGTTTTAATTTTGACCTATGCCGGAACGCTCGTTTTTTCGCTGGTGACGCACAAGGAATTTTTTGTCGGCGAAGCGATTCAGGGCTGCCCGCAGGAAGTCGGGCGTGAGGAAGAAGAAGCAGGCGAGCATTGGTCGAAAGCAAAATCAATTTTGGTTTTGCTGACTGCCACCGCCTTCGTCGCTTTAATTTCTGAATTTCTGGTCGGTGCGGTCGAAGCGGCTCGCGGCGCGCTCGGATTTACCGGAGTTTTCGTCGGCGTGATTGTCGTGGCGATTATCGGCAACGCGGCGGAACATTCGTCGGCTGTTTTGATGGCGATGCGAAATAAAATGGATTTAACACTCGGCATCGCGCTCGGCTCAAGTCTGCAAATCGCGCTTTTCGTCGCGCCGGTTTTAATTTTCGCATCTTACTTGTTTGGAAAACCGATGAATCTGGAGTTTGCGATACCGGAAGTTGTTGCCGTTTTCGCTTCGATTCTGATTGTTCAGCAAATCTGCTCGGACGGCGAAAGCAACTGGATTGAAGGCTTACAACTGCTGTCGGTTTATGCGATTCTCGGAATTTTATTTTTCTTTTTGCCGGACGCTCACGCGGCGGCGGTTGATTCGGTTCAGGGCGCAATGCCGCAGCATTAAATATGAAAGCCGACTTAATTATTTATAACGCCAGACAGCTTGTCACCTGCGCGTCCGGCGGCAAGCCGAAAAAAGGCGCGGCAATGCGCGAGCTTGGAATCGTCGAAAACGGCGCGATTGCAATTAGCGAAAATAAAATTGTCGCCGTCGGCAAAACCGGCGAAATACTGCGCGAATTTGCAAGCGAAAACACGATTGACGCGCGGCAAAAAGTTGTCTGTCCGGGATTTGTCGAATCTCACACGCACATCGTTTTTGCCGGAAATCGGCTCGACGAATTTGAACTGAAAATCAAGGGTGCGGATTATCTCGAAATTTTAGAATCGGGCAACGGAATTCTTTCAACCGTTCGCGCGACACGCAAAGCAAGTTTGGAAAGTTTGATTGAACAATCAAGAAATAGATTGGATAAAATGCTCGCGCTCGGCGTGACGACCTGCGAAGTTAAAACCGGCTACGGGCTTTCGACCGAAAGCGAATCGAAAATGCTCGAAGCGATTCTGGAACTCGATAAAACTCATCCGGTTGATTTAATTCCGACGTTTCTCGCGGCGCACGCCGTTCCGCCGGAATATAAGGAAAATTCCGATGAATACGTTGATTTGATTTGCAAGGAAATGTTGCCTCGTGCGGTTTCATTATTTCATCTTTACAAATTCCCCCTGGATAAAATAATAAAAAAAGAAAAAAGAACAGGTCTGGCTGTTTCTTTTGGACTTCACGATTTTACCGAAGCGGAAATAATTTCGTTTATTCAAAACAATTTAATTTCCGTCGATGTCTTTTGCGAAAAAAACGCTTTCAATCTCGAACAATCGCGCAAGGTTTTAGAAACCGCAAAATCTCTCGGATTCAAATTAAAAGCGCACGTTGACGAATTTACGAATCTCGGCGCGGCGCGAATGGCAATCGAACTCGGCGCGACTTCGATTGACCATTTGGATAAAATTTCCGACGAAGAAATAAAACTCCTTGCCGCGTCCGGCACAATCGGAGTCGTCACGCCGACGGTTAATTTCAATTTCGGCTCGACAGAATTTGCCGACGCGCGAAAAATGATTGACGCGGGCTGCGCGATTGCCGTTTCGACCGATTACAATCCGGGTTCCGCGCCTTGCCCGTCGCTTCCAAATGCGATGGCGATTGCTTGCCGTTATCAAAAACTTCTGCCGTCCGAAACGTTGAACGCGGCTACAATCAACGCGGCTTTTGCCGTCGGTTTAGGCGACAAAATCGGCTCGCTCGAAATTGGGAAACAGGCGGATTTGTTAATTCTGGACGCGGACGATTATCGTCAATTGTCTTACGAATTCGGCGGAAACTTAATTGAAAAAGTTATTAAAAAGGGTAAAATCGTCGTAGAGTAAAAGTTATGACAGTGCTTCCAAAAACAAAAATGACGCTCAAAGAATATTTCGAGTTTGACCGAAACGCCGAAGGAAATTTTGAGTATTTCGACGGCGAAATTTTTGAGATGAGCGGCGTTTCGCCGAATCACGCAAGAATCGAAAGAAATTTTTTGGTTAGATTATCGCCGCGAGCCTCTGAAAAAAAATGCGAAGTTTTTCCCGCCAATTTGCGAATCAAAGTTCCGGCTTTACCAACATATCGCTACCCCGATTTGTCGGTTGTTTGCGGAAAAGCCGAATTCGTCGAAATCGGCGGTCTGCAATGTTTGGCAAATCCGATTTTGATTGTCGAAGTTTTGTCCGATTCGACCGAAAAATACGACCAAGGCGAAAAATTTCGTGAGTATAAATCAATCGAAAGTTTCAACGAATATCTGCTGATTTCTTCAACCGAGCGAATCGTCGTTCTCTATCAAAAATACAACGAAAAATTTTGGTTAAGAAGCGATTATACGGCAGGCGAATTTTTTCATTTGAATACTCTGGACATTGATGTCGGCGTTGACGAACTTTATCAAGGCGTTGAATTTTAGAAAAAATGATTACAGATTATGAGTAAAAATATCCTCTGCAAATTTTTTCAGCTTTTCCTGTTTGGTATTACTGACTAAACGAAATTAACGAATGAATGAAATAATTTTAGATGGTGAAAATCTCACCTTTGAACAAGTTCTCGCGGTCGCTTACGGCGCGCCGAACGAGCCGCGCGTCGTGTTGTCGTATGCGGCAAAAGAAAAGGTAAAACGTGCGGCAAAAGCAGTCGAAATTTTATTGGAACGCGGCGAAATCGCTTACGGCATCACGACCGGATTCGGCGCGTTTAAAGATAAAATTATCAGTCTGGAAGAAGTCGAACTTTTGCAGAGAAATATCTTGGTCAGTCACGCCGTCGGTGTCGGAAATCCGTTTGATATTCCGACAACGCGGGCGATAATTTTGATTCGCGCAAACACTTTGGCGCGCGGTTTTTCGGGCATTCGGCTGGAAACTCTGGAACTGCTGCTCGAATTTTTGAATCGCGGCGTTCATCCCGTGATTCCCGAAAAGGGAAGTTTGGGCGCGTCGGGCGACCTCGCGCCGCTCGCGCATTGCGCTCTGCCTTTGATTGGCGAAGGCGAAGCCGAGTTTAACGGCGAAATTTTAAGCGGCAAAGACACGCTCGAAAAAGCCGGGCTGAAGCCGATTATTTTGGCGGCAAAAGAAGGTTTGGCTCTAACAAACGGCACGACCGTGATGACCGCGCTCGGCGTTTTGCAGGTCGCCCGCGCAGAGTATTTGGCGGATGTGGCGGATATTTCCGGCTGTCTGTCGCTCGAAGCGTTAAACGGCACGCTCGCCGCTTTTGACGAACGAATTCACGCGCTGCGCCCGCATCCGCGCCAGATAAAATGCGCCGCGAATTTGCGCGAAATTTTGCGCGGAAGCGAATTTGTCCGCGAATTTGACCCTGCAAACTGCCAAGACGCTTACACCTTGCGCTGCATTCCGCAGGTTCACGGCGCGTGCCGTGACGCGATTGATTACGCCGAATGGGTTGTTAAAATCGAACTTAATTCTGTGACGGATAATCCGCTGATTTTTATTGCGGAATGCGGAATGCGGAATGCGGAATTTAAAGAAGATAATTCAAATCAAAACGACCAATCCGCAATCTTCAATCCGCATTCCGCAATCGAAGTTATTTCAGGCGGAAATTTTCACGGTGAGCCGCTCGCGCTGGCGTTCGATTATCTGGCGATGGCTTTAACGGAACTCGGAAATA
>JBPCRW010000227.1:0-2552 GCA_050996405.1 Pyrinomonadaceae bacterium
CGCCGCGCCTGCGTCGCAAAATAATTTCCGCTCTCGCCAATCGGCGTTAAGTTCTGCTCGCCCGTTCCCTGTCCCCAAACATTCGCGTCGAACTTTTTGTAAGAGAAAGAAGTTTGCAGCAATCCGCCGTTTTCAAAGGCGAAATTGTCGCGGAATGCGCCGACGAAATCCTTTTGTTTGTAATTCGGCGTAACCGAGCGCGGTTTGAAAAAATCCAAGCCGACGAAAGATTGGCGTTCGGGAAAATAGCCGAAAGTGTAGGTTTCGGAATGAGTCGGGCTTAAAATCGAATCAATCTGCGTGAACGAGCTTTGCGCTTCCGAAATGGTTTCGTTGTTCGGAAAGGCGAGTCCGCGCACCGGCACTTTCGAGATGGTGTAACTTAATGATTGCGAGAAAAAAAGTTTGTCTTTGAAAATCGGACCGTTAAAATTGACGTGCGGCGAATCGTCCTGAACGCCGACAATTTTGCCGCCGACAAAGCGAAAATCGGGCAGAAAATCGTTGACCTCGTAGTGAAATTTATCGCCGCCGCGACGGGTTTCAATATTGGTCACGCCGCCCGTAAATTGTCCGAATTCCGCCGAATAAGGATGACGAAAAACCTGCACGGATTCAACCGCGTCAACCGGCAGATTCAGGCGAAAATTTCCGCTCGCCGGGTCAGCCACATTTAAGCCGTTGACGCGAAAACTGCTCTGCTGCTCGGTCGCCCCGTCAATACTGATTTCGCCGCGGGCGGAGCGAATCACGCCCGGCACAAGCGGTATCGCTTCGTCAACTCTTTTCGTGGCAAGCGGCAGACGCTCGATAGTTTTTCGCCGCACGTCTGCGGCGGGCGGCGATGAACCGGCTTCGACGGTGTTCACGTTTTCCGCCGAATTTTCGACCGTCACCTCAGCCGACACCGCGCTGACCTTGAGCGCGACGGAGAGTTCGGCGGGCGCGTCCGAGCCGATTGCGACTTCCTGCCGCTCGTATTTTTCAAAGCCTTCTTTCTCAATTTTCAGTTTATAAACGCCGCTTGCCACGCCTGCGAAAATCGCCGCTCCGCTCGCGTCGGTCTGCGCTTCGGCAACCTCTTTTTTATTTTGCGACAGAACGCATTTCGCGCCCGCGACAAACTCGTTTTGCGCGTCTGTCACAACTACGCGCAATCTGTTCGGCGGGATGATTTGCGCGGGCGCGGTAATGCTCAAGGCGAGCAAAATCCCCAAAATTGAGCCGAAAATTTTCACCTGTATTTTCATAAGATTTCCGCGTGGGAGAAATCGTTGCCGTTTGTTTTGGCTATTTCGCTCTGCCACGTGGATAATACTTCCGTTTCCGGGAAACCGCGCTCGCCGTCGAGCGCGTCTTTAAACATCAACTTTTTTAACATAATTTCGCCGCTTTAGAAACCGATGTCAAATTTGGCTTTGACCGAAGTTCCGAGGCTATTATAAAACTTGCCGTAATTCGGACTCGTCAAATTCATCTGCACGTCGCGCGGGTTGAAATGATTTGTCAGATTAAACAGCGCGATGCCGACGCGGGCGCGTTTGTCTTTGAAAAACGGCAGTTGAATCCCTTTCGTGACCTGCACGTCGAGCGAAAGATACATTGGAAAACGTCCCGCCTGATTCCGCGCGCCGACGAAATCGAGCCGTTCATTAACGGCTGAAAACGGGAAACCGCTTCGCGCTTCAAAAAGCGGCGCGAGACGAACGTCGTATTTTTTTGAAACGTCAAACGTCCCGTATAAAAGAAATCTTTGCGGCGCGTCAAACGGCAGTCGCCCGTATTCATTCGCCTCCGCGAGAGGCGCGGGCGTGTCGCCGAAAATTTTGTCCGCCGTGTTCAAATCGCCTCGGACACGCGAAAGAACGTATGAAGCATTGATCTGTCCGAATTTTTCTTTGTTATAGGCGAGCAGAAATTGAAGCTCGTCGTAGCGCGAGCGACCGCGACTGCTCAATAAAAGCGTTCCCGCGTCGCCGTTTATAATTGGCTCGACGAGCAAATCGTTTTTCGTAAATCTTTCCAGAAATCCGACGCGCATCGTTAAATCTTTCGTGATTCCGCGGTCTAGTTGAAGACTGTAACGAACGCTGCGCGGCGTGCGAAGCGGTGCGGCGATTCGATTGCGGAGATGATGCGGCACTCCAATCACGCTTACGCCATCGGCAGCGAAATCGGTCACGATTCTTCTGGGAATCTGTTTAAATCCGGTGGTCGGATTTAATTCGTCGTCCGGCGTTTCGCCATCGGCAAATAAACCGCCGGTCGCCAGCGAGCGGTCGTAGAAAATTCCGATGCCGCCGCGAATAATCGTGCGCTGGTTTTTGAGCGGCAAAAACAAAAACGAAAAACGCGGCGCGAAATTATTGTTTTCCGTCACGCCGTCGCGGTCGAAACGCAAGCCGTAATCGAGCGTCAGTTTCGGACTCAAAACCCAGCGGTCTTGCGCGAACGCGGCGGCTTCGTTGTAGGAAAAATCAAGCGGCGAGGCATTTGTAAAATCAACGCGCCGCGCTAAACTGCCGCCCGCGCGGCGAATAAAAATCGAGTTA
>JBPCRW010000241.1:0-25608 GCA_050996405.1 Pyrinomonadaceae bacterium
CCGGAAACCACGCTTCGTGTGAACAGCCGCTGCCGAAGAGCAATCCGCGGCAAATTGTCATTCGCAAAAATTTGAGGCGATTTAGATTTTTCAATTTAAGTTTTGTGGTTGCTATTTCGCTCACGCCGCTTCGAGCAGTTTGATGATTTCGTTGATGTTATCTTTATCGTAAAAGTTTTGCGGATTTTTACGAAGATACTTTAAAGCCCGGCTGCCTTGTTCGCCTTTCGCGTCCGCGCCCGCTTCGAGCAGCGTTTTAACGACGGCGATTCTTCTGCTCCGAACCGCGTAATTTATTGGAGCGTCTCCGTTCCGACAAGCTAAATTAACATCCGTTTTGTGTTCGATTAACAATCGAACGCTTTCAACATTGCTGCTGCCAGCACCTACCATCAAAGCGGTTGAACAGTCTGGAGTGTAACCCCCACTTTCCTTGTCGGCGACGATGTTAGGATCGGCTCCGGCTTTGAGCAGAAAATCAATTATTTTGAACTCGGTCGGCTGTGAACTGTTTGCCGCGTAAATCAAAGCCGTTCGACCGAAAATATCTTGCGCGTTAATAAATGCGCCTTTATCAATCAGTAATTTAACGGCTCGCGCATAGCCTCCGTCGGCTGCCAGCATCAAGGGTGTTGCTTTAAATCTGCCGCTCGGAGTGTTAAGGTCTGCCCTCGGCGCATTAATGTCCGCTCCGGCTTTAATCAGGCTTTCCACGCCGTCTTCAAAAGAGTCAGGCGACTTCTTTCTTTGGATTTCATTTTCAGGATAATGCCGCGCAAATGAGTTGGCGGTAAGGTAAATCGCCAGAATGTCTGGAAACTTGCGAGCGTTCACGCCCGATGAGAGAAACGCTTTGACCGTTTCGCCGTCGCCGGAGGAAACGGCGAAAACAAAAACGGAAACATCTTTCTCGGCTGGAACACCCCTTAAATCCGAAGTCGTCAAATTCGGACTCAAACCTGTTTTCAGAAACTTGCGAACGCTTTCGGCATCACCTTTGCGCGCCGCAATGAAAAACTCGCGTTTTGTCTGCTCGTTCCCGACGGCGCGGCGTTCGGCGCGCGTTTCGGGAATTTTCAATAGCTCAATTCTAATCGGTTCTCTAGAATAAATGTTGCTGATTATTCCGAAGTAGTCCGGGAACGAAAAATAACCATTTTTTGAAATGCTGAAATTATCCGTATGACAGTCGCCCAATCCGATTGGCAATCCCTTTTCCAACTGTCCCTTTTCATTGGTTTTTTGCTCGCCGCTTTCGCAAGAAGCCTGCACTTTAACGGTCGCGTCCGGCACGGGCTTATTTGCGTAATCAACCACTTCGAGAAAACGATAACTGACCGCACCCTGTGCATTTGCCGCAGATGAAGACACAAGAACAAAGGGCAAAGCGAAAACGATACCAATAAATATTCGTTGAATTTGACGCATTGCGAATTCTCCCGTGCTGAATTGAAAATTTTTTGTAGTTTCAGAAAAACAAAAAAGCATCCTCAATCAATTTTCGGATGCTTTTGTTTCTCAAAGATTTAACTTGATATTCTAATGATGCTCGCCCGCGCCTTCGGGTTTGTTGCCGTGATAAATTTCCGCGCCGCCTGCTGTAAATTCCTTCGCCTTTTCCGCCATTCCGACCGCTAACGCTTTTTCGGCTTCGATATTTTCCTGCGCGGCGTATTCGCGGACTTCCTGCGTGATTTTCATTGAGCAGAAATGCGGTCCGCACATCGAGCAGAAATGCGCGAGTTTTGCGCCTTCGGCGGGCAAAGTTTCGTCGTGATATTCGCGGGCGACTTCCGGGTCTAAAGCTAAATTAAATTGGTCTTCCCAGCGAAATTCAAAACGCGCTTTCGACAAAGCATTATCGCGCATTTGCGCCGCCGGATGACCTTTCGCCAAATCCGCTGCGTGCGCCGCCAGTTTATATGTAATCACGCCTTCTTTGACATCTTTTTTGTTCGGCAAACCGAGATGTTCTTTTGGTGTCACATAACAAAGCATCGCGCAGCCGAACCAGCCAATCATCGCCGCGCCGATGCCCGAAGTGATGTGGTCATATCCGGGCGCGATGTCTGTCGTCAATGGTCCAAGCGTGTAAAAAGGTGCTTCGCCGCAAATTGCTAATTGCTTGTCCATGTTTTCTTTTATCAAGTGCATCGGCACGTGACCGGGACCTTCAATCATCGTTTGACAATCCATTTCCCAGGCGATTTTCGTCAGTTCGCCAAGCGTATCTAATTCGGCAAACTGCGCTTCATCGTTCGCGTCCGCAATTGAGCCGGGACGCAAGCCGTCGCCCAAGCTGAACGAAACATCATACGCCCGCATAATCTCGCAAATCTCTCGAAATCGCGTGTAGAGAAAACTTTCCTCGTGGCGCGCCAGACACCATTTCGCCATAATCGAGCCGCCGCGCGAAACTATTCCGGTCGTGCGTTTCGCAGTCAAAGGAATATACGGCAGACGAACGCCCGCGTGAATCGTGAAATAATCAACGCCCTGCTCGGCTTGTTCGAGTAAAGTGTCACGGTAAATTTCCCACGTTAAATCTTCCGCCTTGCCGTTGACTTTTTCGAGTGCCTGATAAATCGGCACAGTGCCAATCGGCACGGGCGAATTTCGCAAAATCCATTCGCGCGTCGCGTGAATGTTTTTGCCGGTTGATAAATCCATCACCGTATCCGCGCCCCACAAAGTTGACCAGCGCATCTTTTCGACTTCTTCTTCAATCGAACTTGCTATCGCCGAATTTCCGATGTTGGCATTGATTTTCACGAGAAAATTTCTGCCGATAGCCATCGGTTCAGATTCGGGATGATTGATGTTCGCAGGAATAATGGCGCGACCGCGAGCGACTTCTTCGCGGACAAATTCGGGCGTGACAAATTTTGGAATCGCCGCGCCGAAACTTTCGCCTTTGTGTTGATGATAAAGCGAATCTCTTTCGCCTTGCTCGCCGTTCGCCAAAGTTTCAAACGCGATTTGCCGACCCAAATTTTCGCGGATGGCGACGTATTCCATCTCCGGCGTGATAATTCCGCGCCGCGCGTAATGAATCTGCGTGACGCATTTTCCCGCTTTCGCTTTTAACGGAGCGCGTTTTAAACCGGGAAATTCTTCGAGCTTTCCGACGCTTTGAGTTCCGTCTTTAGACGACTTCGCTTTAGCGAACTCTTCCGCGCCTTTCGTCAAATATCCGTTATCCTGCGGCAAAATCTCGCGCCCTTGATATTCTTCAACGTCTCCACGCGCCGTAATCCAATCGCGCCGCAATGTCGGCAAACCTTCGCGCACATCGCATTTTTCGTTCGGGTCTGTCCAAACGCCGCTTGTGTCATAAACTCTGACAGGCAAATTTTCTTCGAGTTCGTCCTTCATATTCCGCGACGGACTCAAAGCGATTTCCCGAAACGGAACGCGCAAGTTTTGTTTTGATTGATTGATTGTATTGCCGTTCGTTTCAACATAGATTTTACGCGAACTCGGCAACTTCACTTCGTCGCTGGTTTTTTCTTTTTCTGTATTTTCACCCATTGTTTTTCTCCCTTCGTCGGTATTATCCGCATCAGGTTTTTAGGGTAACTGCGAAACGATGAATTATGAACGACGAACGCTGATATTTACATCTTTATTCATCACTCATCATTCATAATTCATCGTTTCAAAGACTCTCAGCTTTCGCTCCCCTGAAAACTTTTGCTTGTATGATAGTTTATAGACTTAAATGCTATGAATCAAAATATGCTCCGCGAAAATATGAAAAAGATAAAACTACAGACGATTAAATCCAGTGAAATTAAATCCCGTCAGGTAAAATTATTTTTTCCTAAAAGTCTTGCGAAATAGATTTGACGGGCGAATCGCCATTATGTCAAAAGTTAAAATGCTTTTGAAAACCATTGAATATGCAATTGATAATCCTTTCCGCTTTTCGGCACGCGCCAGTTTTCGCCGTAATGATAAAGCCGCGGATGCTGCATAAACATCTGCTTGAACGCGCCGATTATCTGCGCGACGTAAAGATATAATCCTTTGATATTCACAACCACGCTCGAACCAGTATTTTTTGCACCGGCGAACAATTTGCTAAACTGAAAATCTTATGGGGCAAGCGGCGGAACAAGATGTTCAGGTTACGATTTCGCACGAAAAAGTTTTAATCGTTTTCGGCGGTTTGGTTTTGGTAATGCTGCTTGCCGCGCTCGACGGCACAATTGTTTCGACGGCATTGCCGACGATTGTTGGCGAACTCGGCGGGCTGGCGCATCTTTCATGGGTTGTAACGGCTTATCTGCTCGCGCAAACTATCGTTACGCCGCTTTACGGCAAAATCGGCGACCTTTACGGGCGCAAGCGCGTCCTTCAAGTCGCTATTATTGTTTTTCTCGTCGGCTCGGTGCTGTGCGGTTTAAGCGGGAGTCTGACACAGTTGATTATTTTTCGCGCTGTTCAAGGCTTGGGCGGCGGCGGTTTGACAGTTACGACGCAGGCGGTCGTCGGCGATATTGTTTCGCCGCGCGAACGCGGACGTTATCAAGGAATTTTCGGCGCGGTGTTCGGCGTGGCGAGCGTCGCCGGACCACTGCTCGGCGGTTATTTCGCGGCGAATCTTTCGTGGCGTTGGATTTTTTATATCAATCTGCCGCTCGGCATTATCGCTTTTCTGGTAATTGCGGCAGTTCTGCCCGCGCAAACCAAACAAATTCGCCGTTCGATTGATTATATCGGCGCGGCACTTTTCGCCGTCGCTTTGAGCGCGATAATTCTCGTTTCTGATTTGGGCGGGACGGAATTTGCGTGGACTTCGACTTTTATTATCGGCTTGATTATCGCCGCCGTCCTTGCGCTCGCCGGTTTTATTTTTGCCGAAAGCCGCGCCGCCGAACCAGTTTTGCCGCTTCGTCTTTTCCAGAACCGGACGTTCGCGCTGACTTCGGCGGTCGGTCTGATTGTCGGTTTTGCTCTCTTCGGCTCGGTTACATTTATGCCGCTTTATCTGCAAGTCGTCAAAGGCTCAAGCCCGACGGCTTCGGGTTTGGAAATGGTAACGATGATGGGCGGCGTTTTGGTTACGTCAATCGGTTCGGGACAACTCATCAGTCGTTGGGGAAAATACAAAATTTTTCCCGTCATCGGCACGGCTCTGATGACGCTCGGTTTATTTCTGCTTTCAAGAATTGGTGTCGAAACGCGAATTATCACGGCTTCGCTGATGATGATGGTTCTCGGTTTGGGTTTAGGAATGGTGATGCAGGTTTTGGTTATCGCCGTGCAGAATGCGGTTGATTACGCGGATTTGGGTGTGGCAACTTCCGGCGCGACGCTTTTCCGGCTCATCGGCGGCTCGCTCGGCACAGCCGTTTTCGGAACAATTTTCGCGTCAAATCTGGCAAGTAATTTAGCGAAATTACTGCCCGCAAGCGCGGCAGCGCAACTCGAATCTCTCGGTGTCGGAGTCGGAACACAAGGTTTAGCGCAACTCGCGCCCGCCGTCCGCGACGTTTATCTGCAAGCCTTTACCGCATCGCTCGCCACGGTTTTTCTGGCGGCGACGGGAATCGCGCTTTTTTCTTTTATTTTAACTTTGCTGCTGCCCGAAAAACCTCTGCGGCAGACGATTGCGGCGGCTGGAAAAAACGTCGGCGACGAAATGGAACGAGCCTTTCCGATGCCAACCGCGACCGATTCGGAAACACATCTTTTGCGCGGTTTAGCGGCTTTTGCCGACCGCGACGTGCGGCGGCAGTATATCGAATCAATCGTCAGGCGCGCCAACCTCAATTTAAGCGCGGCGGCGGCGTGGCTCTTGGTAAAAATCGAAAAAGAGTCACCCGTTAAGCTGGCAAATTTAAGCCGCAAACACAAGGTTGAAGTCAGCCGCTTGGAAAACGGAATCGGCGAATTGCTTGGGCAAAATTTAATTACGGAAAACGGCGGCGACGGAAAACGCGGGTTTGAAATTACCGAAGAAGGCTGCGCCGTTTTAAATCGTCTGGTTGCAGCCCGCCGCGAAAATCTGGCGGAAGTCATCGACGAATGGTCGCCCGAACAACGCGCCGAAATCGCCGAATCGCTTCGGAGCCTCGCCCGCGAACTCGCGCCGTCGGTGAAAACCAAAACCTCGTAAATTAAAAAAACAAAGTCCGATTGTAATAATCAAAGCAATTTTTTTGCCTTCCTAATCACATTCTCGACCGTAAAACCGAAGTCTTTAAAAACGTCTTCGCCAGGCGCGCTTTCGCCGAATCGGTCAACCGTCAGCGTGTCGCCCGCGTCGCCGACGTATTTTGCCCAGCCGAATGAAACGCCCGCTTCGATTGCCAGACGCGCTTTTATATTTGCGGGCAAAACCGATTCTTTATATTTCGCCGATTGTTCATCATAAAATTCCCAGCACGGCATTGAAACGACGCGCGTCGCAATTCCTTCTAAATTTAATTTTTCACGCGCCTGCATCGCCAGACCGACTTCCGAGCCGGTTGCGATTAAAATCAATTTCGGCGCAACTTTTTTGCCTTGTTTGTTTTCAGCTTCGGCTAAAATATACGCACCCTTGTGCAAGCCTTTCGCGTCGGCGAATTTTTTGCGGTCGATGACGGCGACTTTTTGACGGGAAAGGGAAAAAGCCGTCGGCGCGTTATCTGTTTCAAGCGCGGCGCGCCACGCTTCTCGTGTTTCAAATGCATCGCACGGGCGGATAACATTGAGATTCGGAATCGCGCGTAAGGCGGCGAGTTGTTCGACCGATTGATGCGTCGGACCGTCTTCGCCCAAGCCGATTGAATCGTGCGTAAAAACAAAAAGCGTCTGAACGTGCGAGAGCGCGGCAAGTCGGATCGCGGGGCGCATATAATCGCTGAAGGTTTGGAACGTGCCGCCGAACGGAATCACGCTGCCGTAAAGCGACATTCCGTTCATTGCCGCCGCCATCGCGTGTTCGCGGATGCCGTAATGAAGATTGCGTCCTTTGTAATTGTCCGGCTCAAAGCTGCCTGAAGATTTAATCGTCGTGTTGTTTGATGGCGCGAGGTCGGCTGAACCGCCCAAAAGCTGCGGAATTTTGTCTGCAATCGCGTTGATGACTTCGCCGGAATAAGCGCGGGTCGCTTTTGATTCTACGTTTTCAAATTTCGGCAGGGATTTTTCCCAGCCTGCGGGCAGTTTATTCGTTCGCGTTTCCTGCAAATTTTTGCCCAAATCGCCGTGCGTTTTCTCGAATTTTTTAACCAGCGCGTCCCAATCTTTTTCGTATTTCGCGCCGCGCTTTACGGCTTCGCGGAAATGCGCTAAGGCTTCTTTCGGAATATAAAAATGTTTGTTTTCGTCCCAGCTGAGATTGCGTTTTGTTTCTTTGACGGCTTCTTCGCCGGGCGCGTCCGAATGCGCTTTGTTTGTTCCCGCGCTTGGCATCCCGTAACCGATTGTCGTTTTGATGCGAATCAGTTTCGGCTTGCCTTTGATTTTCTGCGCGTCCGCAATTGCCTTTTCGATTGCCTTTAAATCGTTGCCGTCTTGAACCAAAATAACGTGCCAGCCCGCCGCTTCAAAACGTTCGGTCGCGTCTTCGGTGAACGCAATCACCGTTTCGCCTTCAATCGTGATGTGATTGTCGTCATACAAATAAATCAAATTATCGAGTTGGAGATGTCCGGCAAGCGAAGCAGATTCATAACTTACGCCTTCCATCAAATCGCCGTCCGAGCAGATGCAGTAAATAAAATGGTCGACAATCGGAAAGCCGTCTTGATTAAAGCGCGCTTGTAAATGCTTTGCCGCGATGCCCATTCCGACACCGTTCGCAAAGCCTTGTCCTAAAGGTCCGGTCGTAATTTCCACGCCCGGCGTTAAAGTATTTTCAGGATGCCCGGGCGTTTTTGAATGAAGCTGGCGAAAGCGTTTTATTTCGTCAAGCGACAAATCATAACCCGTCAAATGCAGAAGGCTGTAAAGCAGCATCGAACCGTGTCCGGCACTCAATAAAAATCTGTCGCGGTTAAACCACTTCGGATTTTTCGGGTTGTAGCGCATAAACTTCGTCCACAAAACATAAGCCGCCGGAGCCATTCCCAGAGGCAAACCCGGATGCCCGGATTCGGCTTTCTGCACGGCATCGAGCGACAAAGTTCTAATCGTGTTAATGCAAAGTTGGTCTAAATTCTGTTTGGTTTTCGTTGCGGTTGTCATAGATTTTTTGGAAATGTTTAAAGATTACAGAGCCAGCGAGCCAGCGAATTTAATTGAATCTCGTTTGTTAGATTAGCAGCATTAGAAAGCGAATTATCTTCCAGCATATTCCAGATTTCAGTCGCCATTTTTCTTTCGATTGCCGCTCCGACAAAAAACAATCCGGGTTTTAGGTTAATTGTAGCAAATGCTGACTGAATACGAATAAGCGCGGTTCGCGCAGTTTTCCAATGCTCGTCCGCGCCTGCCGGGTCAATGCCGCCTTTCAGTTCGCCAAAGGCAAGATAGATATTCGGATTTTGATAAATTTCTTTTGCCTCTCTTTTGTTGATTTGTGTTGAAGAACAATCGAGCAAGCATAAGTCAATATTATTTTTGACTGTCGGAACTGTAAGATTAAAAATTAGAGTTCGGCATTGATTATCTTTCTGCCAGCTCAAACCGCGCAAATATAATTCTATATCCGCATCATCTTCGGTTGATGCTGCCCACTGGTTGTTCGACAGATGCAGCCATTCGTAAGACCTTCCTGAAATTCGCAGAGATGAAATCAATGCGCGGCTTAGTTTTCTTTGTGCAATTGCTCCGCCTGCGTTACGCATCGAACCGCCTAAAGTATCGCCGCGCGTCAGCAAAAAACGATAAACCAATTCCTCAACAAAGTTTTCGGCAGCAGACTCAAGAAAATTTTGAATGAGACCTTGAATCGCGTCTCGTTTATCTTGTTCGTGCAAGTGAAAGGCGGCTTTGTCCGAAATTCCTGCCGCAGTCAGCAATGCGTTTTGAATATCTTCTATTTTCAAAAGTTCAGAAGGATTTTTCGCAGTTGAGGCAATTGCCCTTAACGCTCTAGCTTGCTCGACAAACGGCGTAGCGCGTCGGTTTTTCTCTAAAGCCAGCGCGACAAAACCTGCTCGCACAGCTTCGTAACTTGTAATTAAATCTTCGTAAGTTTTGAGATGTTGCAAGTATGATTTCACTAAACTTTTCTCCAAACATAGACGCACTTTCTCAAAACTTCGCGCCCGTGTTCGCCCATTTGCTGACTGCTGTTTCCTTTGCCTTTCGGCAAAACTAAAATTTTTTCAACCTCAAAACCTAGTTTTTCCGCAAAATCGGAAAGAATTAAATCAACCGAAATACTAATTCCCGCATAACGCACATTATCATTAACCATTATCAATGGCGCGTTTGATTTTAGAACTCTAGCACTTTCCGCTATCACGCAAGCCATTTCATAGAAATAGCCGCGCACCATTCGCAAAATTCCGTCGTTATTCAACCTTTTTTCTTCTTTCTCGATTTCGAGATATTTGAGAATCTTTTGCAGAAGTTTTTGATTGTTCATAACCTCGACGGCTTTTCGCCATTTCGGGTTTATTCCCAAAAGGTCTTTCGCCTTATTTTCAACCGTGCAGCTAAGCATTCTTTGTCTCAAATCAACTAAGCCTTTTTCGTCAACGCCCAGCAAAGCCAATTCCAAAGCATAAGTTCTGGTGTAGTCGTAGCGATTGCAATACGGCGGCGAAGTAATCAATCCGTCATAAAAGTTGGACGACAGGCAAGGCATTATGTAAAGGCAGGAACCTTCGTATAAATTGATTTCTCCGCGTTTGTTTCCACTTTTGAAAAGACGGTTTACTTGTAAATCTTCGATTATTTCTTTTGTCTTTTCATTTATCGCCGTTGAGAAATTAGGAATAGTTCCTTTATTAAAAGGCTTCTTTACGCTAACGCGCCTTCCCGAACGGTCGTCCCAACGAAGATACTGCCCATCTTTGCGCGTAAAACTTACCGATTCCAAAACGCAAAACAACGCAAATTCTAAAGCTGCGCGAACATTTTTACTCGTTTGGTTTTCAATTGCCGCAAGAAATTTTTCAATCTCGTCTTTGGTATTTGCCGGATATGCTCCGCGAGTAATTCTTAATTCGTTTAAGTCGGTTTTGTCATTAGCTGTTTCCCAAGCCTTTTCTGAAATAAAGTTTTGTAGATCGCAAATATCTTTTTCAGTAAATTTTGTTTCGAGAATTTCTCGTTTTTTGATAAGCTGCTGGCAGATAGGCAAAACCTCTATTCCTTCTGCCTGCAAGCCGCGCTCGCCAGCGACAAACAAAGTCGTTCCGCTTCCGGCAAAAGGATCTAAAATCGTTCCGCTGTTCAAATCGTTTTCGTTCAAAAAATAATCAATCAGCGCGGCGGAAAAGCCTTCTTTGTATTTATACCAGCGATATGACGGACGAGATTTATTGCCTTGGAAACTAACCAAAACGCGGGACAAATCTTTGCAGACTTCTAGCTTGTCAGAGAAAATTTGCTCCAAACTTTTATCAAGTTCGTTTATTTCCTCCTTTAATAGGGTTTGGTCGGTTATTTGTTTTTCGGCTAACCCAAGACTCATTTTTTTGATTGCAAGTTTGTAAAAAATTCGGCTTTCTGCACGGCATCGAGCGACAATGTTCGGATGGTGTTGATACAAAGATGGTCTAAATCAATTTTCTTTTTCGGTTGCGTTGCGATTGTCATAATTTTAGATATTCAAAGAATGTATTAGGAAATTCTTATTTTGGTATTGTTGTAGTTCTATAGTTTCTCCACCAATTATTTTTTTATAGATTTCCTCTATTTCAAAATCGCTAATTTTCTTTGGCAAAAAACGAAACGAAGATGTCGCTATATAATTTATATTTTCTTCAAAAGCTAGCCAGCGTCTTTCCTGCGTTTCGGCTGCCGCGCCGGTTGTGTTAGAGCCTGCAAATATATCTACAACAAAATCATCCGGTTCTGTCAAAAGTTTAATAAAAAATTCAGGCAGTTTTGCCGGAAATCTTGCAGGATGTTGTTTTTCGCTGACGATTTTACAGGCAATCATATACGAACCGTTTGAATCAGTGTTCGAGATTTGCAGCAAATTTGAAGGTATCGCGCCGCCATTATCGGTTGAAAAATTTTTGCTTATCTGATGTCCTGAAGGACGATTTTTCGGCGTATAAAACTTTTCTGGATTTTCAAGCAGTTTTTTCATTCGGTCGCTGTATTCGACCAAAACTTTTGTTACATCCGATTTCGGGAATTCCGTTTT
The DNA here is from genome assembly GCA_050996405.1 of Pyrinomonadaceae bacterium. Lineage (GTDB taxonomy): Bacteria > Acidobacteriota > Blastocatellia > Pyrinomonadales > Pyrinomonadaceae > JBPCRW01. Next base: position 11,264 of record JBPCRW010000241.1, read on the forward strand.
GCTTAGCCACCAAATTGTATCAACCGAATCTTTGACTCTTATTTTTCGTTTGTTCACCCATTCAATCGGACTCGGCAATTTTGCCGGATTATACCAATAAAAATCTTCCGCTAAATAAAATCCAAGTTCGTCGCAAAGATAAATTAGCAGTCTAAAATTATACAAACTTCGCGTCGGACTACCTTTTTGGTACGCGCCGCCCAAATCAAGCACAAAACTTCCCGTAGCTTTCAATTTTTTATAAACGATTTCGGCAAACGAAGAAAACCATTCGACGTATTTAAATTGGTCGGCGTTTCCGTAAACCTTCTGACGCTGAAGCGCGAATGGCGGACTTGTAACAACTAAATCTATACTTTCGTCCGCAATTTCTTCGAGCAAACGTCTGGAATCGCCGCAGAAAGCCGCGCCCAAATTTGTTTTGTAAGCCGGATTAGAGCGCATACTCGTTTTTGTAGATGCTACTTAAAGTCTGTAGATTTAAAGTCATCACATCTGTAATTTTATTACGTGGATGAAAATACTTCAAAAGCAAAAGTAATTTTTGCAAAAAATTTACGCAAATATAGAGCTAAATTAAATCTCTCGCAAGAGAATTTAGCAGATTTGGCAGAATTGCACAGAACCTACGTCGGTTCGGTCGAAAGAGCGGAAAGAAATATCTCAATTGACAGTATGGAAAGATTGGCTTCCGCGCTCGACTGCACGATTGTCGAACTTTTAGCCGAAGATAATGAAGAATTAACCGACAAGGAAATCTTGGATAATCTTTACACGCACATTCGCCTTTACCAAAAACTGGCGGAGAAACATGGCATCGGCGATATTTTTCAGGATAACGGCGGAAAGCTTTTACAAGTTTTGCTCATTAGCGGATTAAAAATTTTGCCCGGCAGAGAAGGAAACGATGCGGTTGATGAATCAGGCAGAGAATACGAATTAAAATCCGTCAATGTAAATCTCACAAAAAGTTTTTCAACGCATCATCATATGAACCCGACAATCATTCGGAAATATAGAAATGTTGATTGGTTGTTCGCAATTTATGAAGGTATTGAACTCGTTTCAATATATTTATTAACTCCTGACAACTTAGAATCTTTTTTTCTGAAATGGGAAGAAAAATGGCATAGCAGCGGTGGAAAAGATATAAACAATCCCAAAATACCTGTTAGCTTTATCAAAGCAAACGGAAAAGTTATTTATCAAGCTATTTTACCGAATTAGCATTTTTTATCAATAATCTATAAAACTTTTCGTGGCGTTCACGCGCCCTTTTGTAAATCGCGCTTCGCTTTTTATCAAATTTAAATTCTTGACCTTTCGGCGTTTCTTGTTTTTCGATGCTTTCTATTTTGCCAATTGTTTCGAGCGCAAGCAAAACCGCGCCGCGTGACGAGGCTTCGCGCACGTCGGGCAAACTCATATTTTGCGCCAGAACATCCGCGATGATTTGTGTCCAGATAGGTGACTCGCGCAATGCGCCGCCCGAAGCGATGATTTCATTGATTTTTGTGACATCGTTTAACTGGTCGAAAATTTCCGCGAAACGGAAAGCTACCGATTCGAGCGCGGATTGCACGATGTCAATCGTGTCGGTGGCGGATTTTAAACCGAGAATCGCGCCGTGCGCCGATTCATGATAGCCCGTGCTTCGCTCGCCCGCCAGAAACGGCAGAAACGTCAAACCGTGCGAATCGGGAACACGCCGCGCGATTTCCGTTTCGATTTCATCATCAGTTCCAATTAATTTCAAATCGTCTTTCAACCATCGATAAAGTCCGCCGCCATCCGACAACGCGCCGCCGACGATGATTCTTTTTCTATCAATCCGGTAACACCACAAACCGCTTGGAATTCGCTTCGGAATTTCACCCGCGAAAGCGACGCGCATCGCGCCGGATGTGCCAATCATTAACGCCGCCTTCGATTTTTGAACGCAGCCCGCGCCGATGTTATTTGCCGCGCCGTCGCCGATTGCTAGAAACCACTTCGCATTTTTCAGGCGTTCCCAACGCTTTTTGTATTTTAAATTTAATTGAAAAGTCTGCGCGTCTTTCGCGGCGAGTTCGGGCAGATTTTCTTTTTTGAGTTTGAGAAATTTGATTATTTCCGCGTCCCAATCGTTTGAACGAATGTCGAAAATGCCCGTCGCCGAAGCCATCGAAATACTGGTTGCAGCTTGATTAAAAAATTTCAGCGCGACGTAATCGCTGAACGAAAGCCATTTGTCCGTCTTTGCAAAAACCTTCGGAAAATCCTTGCGAAGCCACAAAAGTTTCGCCGTCCAATAACTCGAATGAAATCGCGCGCCGGTTCGATTATGAACTTCCGATTCGTCAAATTTTTTTCGCAAATCCGCGACATATTTTCGGCTGCGCGTGTCTGCCCAGCCGAAAACTTTGGTCGTCGGCTTGCCGTTTTTATCAACTCCGATAAGGCTGTGCCAGAATGAAGAAGCCGCGACCGTCGAGATTTCGCCTTTTATTTTCGCCGACTTTTTCAAAACGTCGTCAGTCGCTTTTTCGATTTGCGCGAACGCTTCGCCAGCGTCAATTTCCGCGCCGCCGTCTTCGGTCGCGGTCAACACGCGCTCATTTTTCACAAAAGTTTCGGGCAAAAGGTCTCCACGAAAATCATAAAGCGCGGCGCGCACGCTCGAAGTTCCGATGTCTAAAGCCAGAATATATGACATTGAATCAAGTTTAGTTTATAAACCACCTTAAAGAAAAATCAGGATTCTCTTAAAAATGGAAAAACAGACCGTAGATTTAGCAAATTAAACGGATAAACGCCGATATTTGTTAAAATAAAATCCGCGAAAATCTGCCGAAATCTGCCAAATCTGCGGTCTATTAAAATTGGTTTTAACCCGAAGATTTTTGATAGATTTTCACTCGCAAATCGTCTGCAAGATTTATTGTTTCCGCCGCTTCAAAATCCTCTAAAAAATCTCTCGGCATAAATGCGTCGGCATCCTCAATTGACACAGGGATTTCCGTGACAATCCATTTTTCAATCGCGTCGGCGAAATTTTCATACGTTTCCGCGCCGCCGATGATAAACAAATCGCCGCTTAAAAATTTTGATAAAGCGAGAACTTCTTCTTTGCTTTTCAGCAGCAAAACGTTCGGCTGATTTGTGATTGAATTGACGCGCGAAAGCACGATATTTAAACGCTTCGGCAGAGGTTTGCCGATTGATTTCCAGGTGTTGAAACCCATCACGACGGCATTATTTAAAGTCGTTTTCTTGAAAAAATTTAAATCCGCCGAATAATGCCAGGGCAGTTTTCCCCGTCTGCCGATGGCGAAATTTTTTGCGACGGCGACGATGCCGATAATTTCCATAAAGTTTCAGCGGCGAATAATTTTAGTGATAGAAAAAGATGAAATTTAAAACCTTATTATCTATCACTTTTTAAACCGCGACGGGCGCGGCGATTTTTCCGTGCGATTTGTAATTTTCGAGTTTCAAATTTTCGTATCTGAAATTTAAAAGTCCGTCTAAGCCCTTAAGATTTTCCGCGTTCTGAAATTCCAATTTCGGCAACGAAAAAGGCTCGCGTTTCAGCAATTCTTCGACTTGATTCAAATGATTTTGATAAATATGCAAATCGCCGAAAGTGTGTATAAATTCGCCGACCCGCAAATCGCAAACGTGAGCAATTAAATGTGTCAGCAAAGCGTAACTTGAAATGTTGAACGGCACGCCTAAAAAAGCGTCCGCGCTGCGCTGGTAAAGCTGGCAATGCAGAATTTTTTCGCATTCGATTTTGAATTGAAAAAGTGTGTGACACGGCGGAAGTGCGACCGTTTCACAGGTTTCAGGATTCCAGCCCGTGACGATTAAACGGCGCGAATTTGGGTTCGTTTCTATTTCACAAATCAATCTCGCAATCTGGTCAACGCCGTTTCGTATCGGATAATCGCCGCCGAAACTGCGCCACAAATAACCATAAATCGGACCCAAATCTCCTTCTTCGCGCCCTAATTTTTTCGTGTGCGCTTCGTCCGCCCATTCAGCCCAAATATCCACGCCGCGCGCGTTTAAGTTTTTCTCGTTTGTGTCACCCGACAGAAACCAAAAAAGTTCTTCGGCGACCCAGCGGAACGGAACGCGCTTGGTCGTGATAATTGGAAATCCCTGACGTAAATCGTAACGGTTTTGATAGCCGAAAACCGAGATTGTGCCAACGCCCGTGCGGTCTTGTGCAGGCGTTCCGTTCTGCAAAATATATTTTAAAAGTTCTTGATATTGTTTCATCATTTGCCAGAAAATTAAAATTAAAGTTACCATATCTGATTGGGATTTGAGAATTATGGAAGACAAACTGGAAGTCAGTTTTAATTCGCCGCAATGCGGCTGGATGTCAATCGGTTTTGACGACGGCTTATCTGAATTTCACACGACGACGGCGCACGCGCCGCACGAACAGGCTCTGCCCGAACTGTTGAAAATTTTAACCGATTTGCTCGACGAAAATTCCGCCGAGAAAGAATATATTCTGCATTGGAATCGTCTGCCCGAAGAATTCGATTTCCGGTTTGTGAAAACAGAAGAAAATGTTCTTTTGGAAATTTATCAGTTTCCGACCGAAGCGCGTTTGGGCGACGAGCGCGAATTGCTTTACGCGCACGAAGGAAAAATCAGAGACGTTTGCCGCGCGTTTGCCGAAACTTTTAACCAGCTTTACGAAGACCGCGACACGGACGAATTTGAATTTAACTGGCGACAGCCTTTTCCGTTTCAGGAATACGAAGAATTTAAGAAAAAAATAAGTTAGCCGCGAACAAACACGAAGGAACATGAAAAATTAAAAGAAAACTTTTGTGAAATTTTGTGTTTGTGTGGTTAAAATTCGATGAAAGAAAAACTTTTAGATTTGCTAGCTTGCCCGACGTGCGGCGGCGACCTGCGGCTTTCTTACGCTGGCAAATACGAAGACAAGGAAATTATCGAAGGCATTTTGGCGTGTCGGAAATGCCTTCGTGAATATCAGATTGTGCGCGGCGTGGCGCGTTTCGCAGACCTTGATAAAATCGAGCAGGACAAAGCCGACACCGCCGAAAATTTCGGCTGGCAATGGACGCATTTTACGCAGGCGGATACGAAATACGCCGAACAATTTTTAGGCTGGCTGCAACCCGTCGGAAAAGAATTTTTTAAAGATAAAATTATTCTTGAAGGCGGCTGCGGCAAAGGTCGCCACACGAGTTTGGCGGCGGAATGGGGCGCGAAGGAAGTTGTCGGAATCGATTTGAGCGCGGCGGTCGAATCGGCTTTTCAGGCAACAAAACATTTACCGAACGCGCATATCGTCCAAGCAGATATTTTCAAATTGCCGTTTAAAAAAGTTTTCGATTACGCTTTTTCAGTTGGTGTTCTGCATCACACGCCCGACCCGAAAAAAGCGTTTTTGTCTTTGGCTTCAAAAGTAAAAAAAGGCGGTCATATCTCAGCCTGGATTTACGGGGCGGAAAACAACGAGTGGATTACCAATTATGTCAATCCGATTCGGACGGGCTTTACTTCAAAAATCAGTCAGCCGACGCTTTACCAACTTTCAAAGCTGCCGACGCTTGCCGTCTATCTGGCATCGAAATTGATTTACAAACCGCTCGATAAAACTTCTCTGGGAAGGAAACTTTTTTATCACGAATATCTGACTCATCTCGGCGGCTTCGGGTGGCGCGAACAGCACAATATCGTGTTTGACCATCTGGTTGCGCCGACGGCGTTTTATATTTCGCGCGCGGCATTTGAAAGCTGGTGGGGCGAAAGCGGGGCGAAGGATGTTAAAATCATCTGGCACAACGAAAATTCGTGGTGCGGATTTGGAGAATTATAAAGTTTATGCGCGAAGCCAATCTTTCAAAGCAGATGCAGCAGCACACATATGCGATTATGAATCGTGTCGAAAACTCGCACTGGTGGTATGTCGGGCGACGGGCGATTTTGGAAAGTTTTCTGGAAAGAATTTCTAACGAGTTACGAATTAAAGTGACAAATCACGAACTGCGAATTCTGGATGTTGGCTGCGGGACGGGCGGCAATCTCGAAATGCTCGAAAAATTCGGCGCGGCGGAAGGCGTTGATGTCTCGGACGAGGCACTGGAATTCTGCGAATCGAAAGGCTTGACGGCGCATCGAGGGTTGGCGGAAGAACTGCCGTTTGCGAATGAAAGTTTCGATGTCGTGACCGCGCTCGATGTCGTCGAGCATCTGGACGATGACATCGCCGGACTTTCGGAAATGCATCGGGTTTTAAAACGGGGCGGCAAAACTTTGGTTTTCGTTCCGGCGTTTATGTTTTTGTGGGGCGTGCAGGACGACGTTTCAAATCACCGGATTCGATACACGAAAAAACAGATTGTCGAACGACTGGAAAAATCAGGCTTTGAAATCGAGCGCGCCACTTATGCCAACTGGACATTTTTCGCGCCGATTTTAGCGGGCAGAACATTGATGAAAATAACGGGCATCAAACCCGCTTCGGAAAACAACGTCAACATTTCCGCCTTGAACGGAATTTTCGGAAAGATTTTCGGTGCGGAAAAGTTATGGCTCAGGAATTTCGATTTTCCGTTCGGCGTTTCGATTGTCATTGTCGCTAAGAAAAAATAGCGGAACTGAAAAGAGTTTGCTTGTTTCGCATAAGAATGATTGATTTATATAAAAACTAATGGGAATAAAAATTAACAGAACCAAACCTCGTCAGATTTTAGCCTCTGTGCTTTACAGACTTCATAAACTGCCTTTGTCCAATCGCGGCAAATTCAAGCTGTTTTTGAATCTTGAGTGGATATTCAACCGTCTGTCACACGAATTGTCTTTCAAGATTTATAAACCTGAAAATCATCCGATGAGAAAACGCTCGTATGATTTTATCCTGAATTTCATTCAGCCCGAACATCTGGTTTTGGATTTAGGCTGCGCCAGAGGTGAAATTACCAGCACGATTGCGGAGAAAGCAAAAAGCGTGGTCGGCGTTGACCACAATCAGGAATTGATTGATATAGCTCAAAAAAATCATCGTCGGGAAAATTTGAAATTTCTCTGTATGGATGCGATTGATTACCTGAAAAACACAGATGAAAAATTCGATATTTTGGTCTTGTCTCACATTCTCGAACATATTGACGAGCCGCAGGCGTTTTTGGAAAAATTTAAGAATTTTTTTCGATACATTTACGTCGAAGTTCCCGATTTTGACGGCACACCGCTTAATCATTATCGCAAGGATTTGAATTTATCCTTAATTTACTCGGACGATGACCACGTCAGCGAATTCGACCGTTATGAATTACAAGATTTACTCAAGCAATGCAATTTAAGAATTTTGCGTTCCGATTATATTTTCGGTCTCCAAAGATACTGGTGCGAAGTTATTTAAGTTTCACGGAAATGCGCGAAGGCAACGGGTGAAAGAAAAAAAAAGGCGTTTTTGCTTTTGCCTTATTTTTATCCGCCCGATTTGCGATTTCGTTTTAAGAACTGTGATTATCAAACAAATTTCCGTGAAAGAAATTTCCGACAAGAATGAACGACAAAGCGCGAACTGGGATTTGCATAACGCATTTCGCAATTATTCGACTTTGATTATTGCACAGGCTGCCGTCGCTTTTTTCTCCTTTGCGTCAATCTGGCTGACCACGCGCTATCTCGGCACGGAAGGTTACGGATCAATCGTCGCAGTCATCGCCGCTTCTCAGGTGGCGCAGATTTTCGTTAATTGGACTTGCGTCGCGCTGACTCGCTACGGCGTTGAGGAATTTGTCGAAACCGGAAAAATCAATAATTCGTTTTGGGCAAGAAGTCTGATTTTGCTGCCTAATACGCTGATTTTTCTGGCTTTTTCGTTTCTCTGGCTGCCGCTTCTTTCAAGCTGGCTCAAACTTCCGCCCGAAACCGCCTGGTATGTCGTCGCGCATTTCGTCGTGATGGCTCTCTGGCTTCACGTCCAGAATGCGATTCAGGGCGCGAAATTGCCGCGACTTCAGGGATATTTGCTGGCAATTGAAAGAGCTTTGGTTTTTTCGATTCTGCTGATTTTAATTTGGAGCAATCAGCTTAATTATCTTTCGGCGATTGCGGCTTATATTGTTTCGCCTTTGCTGATGATTTTCATCGGACTTTTCCGGCTTCGCAAATTTATTTCGTGGCGCGTCAAATATGATTTCGGATTGCTGAAAAGGATTTTGAAGTTTTCAGTGCCGCTTATTCCCTTTTCGCTAATCGGTTATTTTTCGACCAGCTATCTGGATGCGATTTTCATCTCGCAGTATCTTTCCAAATCCGATCTCGGCATTTACTCGATAGGAGATCAAATAAACGGAATGTTAATGCAGATTCCGACTTTAGCCGGTTTATTGCTGCTGCCTTTTTTTATTACTCTCCAAACCAATAAACAGGACAAAACAATCGAAGCCTATTTACAGGATTTTTTACCTCTGGCAACTCTTATCTGGGGATTTGGATGCGTTTTGTTCGCCGCCTTTGCCAGCTATTTTTTACCGCTTGTTTTCGGCGAAAAATTCTCGGCGATGGGTTTGATTCTCTGGGTTTTGATTGTCGGCGCGACCTTTGCGATACCCGTTTTAATCGGTTACGCGCCTTTTATCAACACGCGCTCGGCAACTTATATCGGAATGATCGGCGCGATTGCCGCCGCAGTAATAAATTTTGTTTTTGATTTTTTGCTGATTCCGAGATACGGGCTGGCGGGCTGCGCGTGGGCGACGGTTATAGCTTACGGCATAAGTTTTTTGGTTATCTTATTGCTTGTTCGCCGGCAATTTTCCTTCAAGCATACGTGGACATTTCAAGCCACTTTGCCGACGTTATTTGCCGCCGGTTATTTATCGTTTTCGGGAAACCAAACGGCGGCATTGATAGTGGCGTTTCTGACAACGGCGACTTTGGCAATTTTTTACCGGAAATATATAATTCAAGGCATCGGGATTTTGCAGAATTACAGAAACTTTATTTCTTCGTAACTATTTAAATTAAAAGATTGTATGTTAATAAAAAATATTTCCTTCAAGGCTAATTTTCCAAATTTTCTTTTTCTTGCCTTTGCTCTTATTTATTTGTATCTGCTGCTTTTCCGTGTTCCTTTTACGCCTTTTTTTTATGAGGGAGACCAGCTAATTCATATCAATAACGCCCTGCGAATGCTGCACGGAGAAACGATCTATAAAGACTTTATTGAAATCACTTTTCCCGGCACCGAGCTTTGGTATGAATTTCTTCTATCCGTCGCGGGACCGCGCATAGAACTAATCAATTTAACTATTCTGCTGCTGGGATTTAGTTTGACTTACATCTGTCTTAAAATTTCCGAACAATTATTCGACAACGTATATAAATATCTTCCCCCGAGCCTGTTTCTGTTTTTTGGTTTTTACTGGTTCGGATTTGATGCCAGCCATCGTCTGTTCAGCTTGCTTTGGGCGATGGTCGCTTTGTATGTTTTATTAAAAAACCAAAGCAGATTAACGATTTTTATCGTCGGCGCGTTATGCGGATTTTCAAGTTTTTTTACTCAAACCAGAGGAATTGCCGCAGTTTTAGCCTTCGCTCTGTTTTTAGTTTGGCAAGCCGCGCAAAATAAAAACTGGAAAAATTGTTTTATTCAGATAAACATTTTATCTCTCGCGTTTATAGCGACGGTCTTTATTTTAATTTCCTACTTTTGGTTTTCCGGCGGAACCGAAGATTTTTTTTACAATACCGTTTTTTTCATTTCGCGTTACCGCGCTCATCCGGTCAACAATTACAGCGGATTTTTTAATGATATAAAAACTATTTCAGACGAAAGTTTGGTCGTAGTTTTTCTTAAACTTTTTTATATGATTACCGTCCCACTGTCATTTTTGTTTTTTTTGATTTGGTACAAACTTAAAAAGAACTCGTTAAATTCTCAAACCCGAACGAAACTGATGATGATTGCGCTTTTCGGAGCGTCGCTGCTGCTGACCAATACCTCGCCGAATCTTCTGAGAATTTATCAAGTATCAATGCCTGCTTTGTTTTTGATAGTCTGGATGCTGGCGGATGTTAAAATTTTAAATAAGTTTATCGCTAAAATCGTTTTGGCGATTTTAATTATTTTCGCCCTGTTTCTTATTACTAAAGTTCAAAGAGATCCGAGACTTATTTCGGCTGAATTGCCGACGGGCAAGGTAGTATTTACACCCGGAATGAATCCTGAAAGATATTTATGGCTGGCTCAAAACACCAAGCCGAACGATTATTTTTTTGAATCCTACACGAGAACTTACTTTCCACTGCTTTTGCAAAATTCGACCAAATTGCCTCTGCTTACCGACACAGGCTATACTAGTCCCGAACAGGTAATTTCGGTGGTGCAGGATTTGAAGGAGAAGCCTCCGAAATACATATTTTGGGATGGAAATTGGGACAAGCCTCCGTCGCTGCGTAATCAGGGTGATAATTTAACGCCGATCTATGATTTTCTACAGGCTAATTATTGTCTGGAACGGAATTTTACTGCTTACGGCGGGTCGGACTTTCAGATTTGGGAAAGATGTCGAAATGAATAATCATTTTGGTTAGGTGCTGGAAATGTGGTTTTTGATTAAAAAATTGAAGCCTTTGTCAGCAAACATCGTCATTAAAAAGGAAATATTTATTTGCCGGTTGAGGCTGAAATTTTGTAAACGTATTTTATCAATCTAAATCTCGCTAATACAAAATCTCAACTTTTTTTGTAACTGCTTTGCTGCCATTGAGCCGTTTTTAACTATGCACGTTTGTCATTTTTGTGAATATTCGGTTGAAAGCGCATATTTTGAAAATCTTACCAAAGGTTTGATTGCAAAAGGCGTAAAGATTTCACTGCTCGAATTAGGCGCGCACAAACCGCCAAAGTGGCTGGCGAATGTTCCCGAAGCAGAATATTTTAGTCTGGGAATTGTGGGCAAGTCTCAATATCCGCGAGCCGTCTGGCGTTTGGCAAAATTTCTCAAACGTGAAAAAATTGATATTTTGCAGACGCATCTCTACTATGCCGGATTGATAGGAGTTTTAGCGAAACGTCTATATCGGCAAACAATAATCGCTATGACGCGCCATCACACGAGCATCGTCAGAATGTTGGGGAAGGAATATCATCTGGTGCTTGAAAAATGGATGTCGGAAAACGCCGATTACGTTATCGCGGTTTCCGAGGCAACGCGAAATTATATGATGCAGGTTGACCAAATTCGCGGAAACCACATCGAAATTGCTTATATCGGATTTGATTTTGAAAAATTAAAGCCGAATAAAACTGACAGAGCGAAAATTCGCGCCGAATTCGGCTTCGGCGAAAATGATTTTGTCATCGGTTACGTGGCGAGTTTTGCACAGGGCAAAGGTCATTTACAAATTATTGAGGCTTTCAGCAAAATTGTTAAAGAAATTCCCGAAGCGCGTCTTTTCTTTGTCGGAACCGGAAATTCGGCGGAAGCCAATGCTGCGGTCGAAAAATTTTCGCTGCGCGAGAAAATTATTTTCGCAGGCTGGCGCGACGATGCTCCGGCGTGTATGAACGCGATGGATTTGTTCGTTCAGCCTTCGCTTTCAGAAGCGTTCAGCCAGGTTTTGATTGAAGCGATGGGCGTTGGACTGCCAGTAATCGCTACGGATGTCGGCGGCGCGAATGAAGTTATCGCCGATGGGAAAAATGGTTTTTTGATTAAGCCGAACGACGCGGAATCAATCTATCGAAAAACTGTGGAACTTTATCGTTCAAAGGAATTGCGCGACAAAATTGCGATTGCCGGACAAGCAAATGTGCGAAAAAGATTCGGCGTGGAACGAATGATTGAGCGGTATGTCGGTCTTTACCAAAATTGGTACGAAAAAAAGAAAAAAATGTCGGTTTCGGAAAGACTGCAAGTAACGAATATCAATGAGGCGAATAAATTTTCGCCGTATTGGGGAGAGCATGCGGCGCGTTACATTTTCGCACTGCCATATGTCGAAAAAAAATCCGTTCTTGATATTGCCTGCGGGACGGGTTACGGAATCGAGTTATTGAAAGGCAAAGCGCAGTCGGTAACGGGCGTTGACATAGATTTTGAAGCGGCATCGCAGGCTCGAAAGGAATGCGACGAAAAATCCTTTGTTTTAATCGGCGACGGCACAAATCTGCCTTTCGCAGACCGGAGTTTTGATGTCGTTACGTCGTTTGAAACACTCGAACATCTGCGCGATCGCGGAAAATTTGTATCGGAATTGAAAAGAGTTTTACGAAAGGACGGGGTTTTGATTCTTTCCACGCCGAACGCGAATTACACCAAGCCGGTGAACGGAAAACCTTCAAATCCGTTTCATATTTTTGAATATAAACCCGAACAACTACGCGCCGAACTCGCCCGACAGTTTGAGGTGCGGGATTTTTTGGGTCAGACTTTAGACGAAAGTTTTACGCTTTCGCCTTTTCAGTTGGAACAAAATCGTCTGCCGAAAGATTTTTCGACGCAGACGAAACTTTTCTGCTGGAGAGTAATCAACAAAATACCGCCTTCGGCTCGCGAAGGGTTAAGCAAAGCGATTTGGAAACGCCCGTTTTATCCGACGGGAAACGATTACGATTTCAGTGTCAAAAAGCTGGAAAACGCGCCTGTTTTAGTCGCCGTCTGCCGAAAGAAATGAAACCTTTAGTTAGTGTCATTATTCCTAATTACAACTACGCGCAATATCTGCGCGAAGCGATTGACAGCGTTTTGAGGCAGACATATGAAAACATTGAAATCATCGTCGTTGACGACGGTTCAAAAGATGAATCAAAAGAAGTTCTGCAAAGCTGCGGCGATAAAATAGAAACTGTTTTTCAGCAAAATCTGGGCGTTTCGGCGGCGCGAAATAATGGTGTGCGAAAAAGCGTCGGAGAATTTATCGCGCTTCTCGATGCCGACGATATGTGGCTGCCCGAAAAGATTGAAAGACAAATCCAGAAATTTACGGAAAACTCTGAAATCGGTTTGGTTCACGTCGGCGTTGAAGAATTTGACGACGCGGGAAATATCTTGAAAACTCGTCTGAACGGAATGGCGGGCGAAGTTTCGCACGAGCTTTTGCTTTCCAAAAATGCCGTCATTCTTGGCGGCGGAAGCGGAATGATGATTCCGCGAAAAGTTTTTGAAGAAGTCGAAGGCTTTGATTTGCGTCTTTTAACTTCAGCCGATTGGGATTTATTTTATCGCGTCAGTCGCTCTTACAAAGTTGGATTTGTGAACGAAGTTTTGCTGCGTTATAGAATTCACGGCTCGAATATGCACGGCAATGTCGCGCGGATGGAACGCGAAATGCTGTTCGGATATGAAAAAGCCTTTAGCGAAAAAGATACGGCGGTTCAGGAAATTCGGCGGACGGCTTACGGAAATCTGCATCAGGTTTTGGCGGGTTCATATTTTAATTCGGGACAATATGCGGATTTTGTAAAACACGCTTTTAAAAGTATCTGGCTGACACCGCGCAACTTTTCGCACTTTGCCGCATTTCCCCTGCGCCGTCTGAAACGGAGATTGGAATAAAAATTTCAGCCGCTCGTAAATTATTTCAAGACAGTTTTATTATTTTTATTTATCAAACAAAACTTTCTGAATTAGTTATTCAGCAGTAAGTTTTAATCCGGCAAATGACATCATCAATAAAAACCAAGACCTTGAATGTTTTTAGAAAAACATTTACATATGCGCCGCTTGAAAAAGTAATTTTACGTCTTGTGCGGGGAACAAGATATTTAGGATTCTGGTCGCGTTTGATTCCGAATCCGAATCTTTACAAAGTTAATTCAACTCGCAAGGTCGAGCGAAACGGCATAAATTACGAACTTGATATTAGCTGCTTGATGCAGTGGTATATTTATTGGGACTTGACGGAAAAGCAGAGAGAAAAGCTCTATTCGCTTGTCAATAAAGGCGATATTGTTTTCGATGTCGGCACGAACATCGGAGAAACTCTGCTTAATTTTGCCAAACTGACCGGAGAAAAAGGTTTTGTCTACGGCTTTGAGCCGGATGAGAAAAATTACAAAAACGTTCGAAAAAATATTTCTCTAAACGATTTTAATAATGTTCACGTTTTCAATTTCGGCATTTCGGACAAAAAAGAAAGCGTCAAACTTTATCGCGTGGATTCGCACAATCTCGGAATGAACCGCATTTTAAGCGAATCGGAAGCCGCCAAATTTGACGATTTCACGATTATCGAAACCGAGCTTTTGGATAACGTCGTCGCTGAAAATCATATTGAACGAATTGACGTTATCAAAATTGATATTGAAGGTTACGAAATGCACGCCTTGCGCGGCGCGGAGAAAACTTTGCGGA
>JBPCRW010000246.1:0-14579 GCA_050996405.1 Pyrinomonadaceae bacterium
GCATATTTCCTACGAAGGCGGAATTTTGGAAAACCCTTGGAACGCGCCGCCCGAAGATATTTTCCTGCTAACAAAATCGCCCGAAAACGCCAAAGACAAAGCCGAAGAAATTATATTGACATTTGAAAAAGGCGAGCCTGTCGCCATCAACGGCGAAACTTACGGCGCGGTTGATTTGCTCTCGACTTTGAATTTCATCGGCGGCGAACACGGCATCGGGCGCGTTGATTTGGTCGAAAACCGTTTCGTCGGAATGAAATCGCGCGGAGTTTATGAAACGCCCGGCGTGACGATTTTGCAGGCGGCGCATCGCGCTTTGGAATCAATCACGATGGACAGAGAAGTGATGCGTCTGCGCGATTCTTTGGGCGTAAAATTCGCCGAATCGGTTTATTACGGCTTTTGGTTCGCGCCCGAATTTGAGATTTTGCGCTCGATGATTGACCAAACGCAGGAAACGGTTTCAGGCGAAGTTCGCATAAAATTATATAAAGGAAATGTAACAATTTTAGGCAGACGCTCGCCGAATTCGCTTTACAAAGAACGAGTCGTCACCTTTGAAGACGACGCGGGCGCGTATAACCAACTCGACGCGGAAGGCTTTATCCGCTTGCAGTCCTTGCGATTGCGATTGCGGAAGATGGATTAAATGAACGAAGCTACGAAACAATTTTTTGCAAAACTGTATCTTCAACAAGCGTCAAGCGATACTTATGTTGATTGGGCGATAGCTTGTCTTGAAGACGGCTTAGATTCAAAAAATCTTCGGATGTTGGCTTCAATGAATAGTCCTTTTTATTCATCCGAAATCGATGAAAAGTTTCGGCATGCATTAGATGAACTCGGCATTTCTTTTCCAAATAAACGAGAACTTTTACTTAATTATGCAAAGGATATTGCCTTAAAAATAGTTTCAGGTGAAATCAATTCTATTGATGGACTTAACGAAATTCACAGTATTGATATTTCACTAAATTATCCTAAAGAATTACAAGCATGGACGATGCTGGATGGCGGTTATGACCCGGAAACAAAAGAATGGATTGGTGATTTCACTGATATTCAGAAACAAATGTTGTCGAATATCATTATTCGAGAAGCCAAAAAGTTAGCAGAAATGGATTTTTCGTGAGGTACAAAGATGCAAATTTTAGAAGCAGACAAAATCGGTTCGGCGACTTCGCCGTTGAATTTAACGAAAACGGTTGCTGTGATTGATGAAAACAACGCGCCGAAAACGGGCGATGTGGTTGTCGTTCGCGCGTTGGACGAAAGCGTGACTTATGGAAATCTAGAATTACCGAGCGGGCGTTTGGCGAAAATCAACCGCGATGATGTTTTGCTCGGAGTTTTGGGAAAACGCCGTGCCTTAAAGGGTTTTGTCGGCGACGTTCCCGAATCCGTTAAAGTGGGTGACAAACTTCATCTTTTGAATATGGGCGGCGTGATTGGGATTTGCAAAGGTCATCATTCTTCGCTGTCGGACGCGATTGAGGTTGAAGTTTTGGGTATTGCTTGTAATGAAACGCAAAATGTTTTGAATATCGGCGACAACGCTTTAAAATCCGCGAATTCCCTGCTCGAATCCGCGCCGATTGTCGTCGTTGCCGGAACTTGTATGAATTCGGGCAAAACCGTCGCGGCAACCGAGATTATTAAACAAGCCGCGCACGCCGGATTGAAAGTTGCGGGCGCGAAAATGTCGGGCGTGGCGTGTCTGCGCGACACTTTGAATATGCAGGATTGCGGCGCGATTGCGACGGCGAGTTTTCTCGATTGCGGTTTGCCTTCGACGGTTGACTGCGGCGATTTGTCGCCCGTCGCCAAAGCGATTTTGAATCATTTAAATTCGTTCGCGCCTGATTTAATCGTCGTCGAACTCGGCGACGGAATTGTCGGCGGCTACGCGGTTGATTCGGTTTTGAAAGATTTTGAGATTAAAAACGCGATTTCGTCATTCATCTTTTGCGCGTCCGATTACGTCGGCGTTATCGGCGGCATCGAAGTTTTGCGCCGTTTGGGAATTGAAATTGACGTTATCGCCGGTTCGGTGACAGACTCGCAAATGGGCGAAGATTTTGTCGAAGAAAATTACAATCTAAAAGCCGGAAACGCCCGACGCGACGGCAAGCGATTGTTTGAATTGATAGATTTTGCGAAGTGTGAAAAGTTGGCTTTTGCATAAATGATTGAAATTCGGGAATTACAGGAACAGGATATTTTACAGATTGCCGCAGCCTTTGAAACAATCGGTTGGAATAAACCCGCATCGCAATATCGGCGATATTTAGCCGCGCAATCAAAAGGTTTGCGGCAGGTGTTGGTCGCGTTTGAAAATGATAAATTTGTCGGATATTTGACGATTGTTTGGCAGTCGAAATATCCGCCTTTCAAAGGCGGACAAATTCCCGAAATACAAGATTTCAATGTTTTGCCGAACGCGCGAAGAAAAGGAATCGGCACAAAACTGATGGACAAAGCCGAAGAAATCGTTTCGCGGAAATCACCGATTGTCGGCATCGGAGTCGGTTTGCAGGCGGATTACGGCGCGGCGCAGAGACTTTATATTTTGCGCGGATATATTCCTGACGGGCGCGGTATCGTCTGGCAAAACGGTTTTCCGAAATATGACGAGCAGGTTACAGTTGACGATGATTTATGTTTGTATTTTACTAAAAATTTGAGCTGAATAATTATGAAACAAAGCATCGCGCACATCGCCTTAGTCGTTGAAGATTATGACGAAGCAATCGAATTTTACACGGAGAAACTCGACTTCAAATTGATCGAAGACACGCCGCAGTCGGAAACGAAGCGTTGGGTTTTGGTCGCGCCGAAAGATTCGGAAGGCTGTCAATTACTGCTCGCCAAAGCCGCCTCCGACGAACAAAAGTCGCGCATCGGCAATCAAACCGGCGGGCGAGTTTTTCTGTTTTTACGCACCGACGATTTTCAGCGCGATTACGAAAATTATCAATCGAAAGGCATAAAATTCGTCCGCGAACCGAAAACCGAATCCTACGGAACGGTCGCCGTTTTCGCGGATTTATACGGCAATCTTTGGGATTTGGTCGAGTTTAGTAACAAATAACGAATAATGAAAGAGAACAAAATAAAAATCGCAATCTTCGGCGGCTCTGGTTACGGCGGAAGCGAGCTTTTGCGGATTCTGCTGTTTCACCCAAACGCGGAAATTGTGTTGGTGACGGCGAACGAACACGCCGGAAAATCGGTCGGCGAAGTTCATAAAAATTTGTTTGGTTTGACTCAATTAAGATTTGAAAAATCGCCGGAAGATTTGTCCGCGCTCGAAAATATTGATGTCGCATTTTTCGCTTTGCCGCATGGTCAGGCGTTAAATCTGATTCCGCGATTGCCGAAAAATATTAAAGTTATTGATTTGTCGGGCGATTTTCGCATCAATGATGCAGATGTTTTCAAGCAGTTTTACAATCTCGAACACACGGCGACGGATTTGCAGAAAAAATTTGTCTATGGCTTGACGGAAACCAATCGAGAGAAAATCAAAACGGCGCATTACGTTGCTAATCCGGGTTGTTTTGCGACGGCGACTTTGCTCGCGCTCGCGCCGATTGTGAAAAGCGGTTTGCTCACCGGAAAAATTATTGTTGACGCGAAAACGGGTTCGTCCGGTTCGGGCGCGAGGGCGGCGGCGAACACGCATCATCCACAGCGAATGAATTCGTTTTACGCATACAAACCATTTCAGCATCAGCACGTTCCCGAAATCGAACAGCATTTGCGCGAAGTCGGCGCGTTTGAAAATGAACTTGTTTTTATGACGCACAGTTTGCCAGTTTCGCGCGGAATTTTCGCGTCCGTTTATCTGGAAACGACTGTCAATTTAACAAATGAAGACTTGAAAAATCTTTATGAACTTTTCTACAAAGATTCTTTTTTCGTTCGCATCGTCGAAAATTCGCCGGACATTAATTGGGTAAAAACGACGAACTTCTGCGACCTCGCCGCCAATTCAAACGGCAAGCAAATCGTCGTTTTCTCGGCGATTGATAATCTCGTCAAAGGCGCGGCTGGTCAGGCGGTGCAGAATATGAATTTGATGTTCGGTTTGGATGAAACTATCGGATTGATTTTGACAGGTTCGAATCCATAAGAAATTGAACCGCCGAGACGCGGAGACGCAGAGAGAATTTATTAAAATCTTTTGATTTTTCTTTGCGCCTTTGCGTTAAAATAATTTTATGTTTATGAATGAAAATAACGACTCTTTAACAGACGAAACACGGCAAAAGCTGAAAGATTTGAGCAAGGCGTTTTTGCGTCTGCACAAAACTCTGCTCGACGGCGCGAAAGCCGAATACGAAGCGCGACACGGAAAAATTTCCAACTCGAATCAATATCTCCAACTCGTTTTGGACGACGCGCATTTCGCGTGGCTGCGAAAAATATCTTCGCTCGTCGCGCTGATTGACGAAGCAGTTTCTCCGCGTCGTCCGGCAGCCGAAACGGAAGCCAAACTGCTGCTCGACGAAGCAAAGAATTTATTGAATTTTCAAGATGCGGACGAAGAATTCAACGATAAATTTCAAACCATTCTGCAAACGAATAAAGATGCGGTTTTAAGTCACAACGACGCGCTGAAATTCGTCAGTTAAATTTGAAAATGAATCTAAAAATCAGACAGGCGGCTTTGAAAGATGCGGCGACGCTGGCGCGAATCGGCTGGCAGGCGTTTGACGAAGCGTTCGGCGAACATCCGAAAAATCATCCCGGCGATATGAAACTTTATCGCGCGGAATATTTCAGCGCGGCGCGGATTGAAACTGATTTAAGCGAAGAAAAAATTTTGTATCTCGTCGCCGAAACTGACGAAGAAATGGCGGGCTACGCGAAAATTCAATTCGATTCGCGCGAAGATTGTCTGGGAAACGGAAAAACGATTGAGCTTTGCAGGCTTTACGCGCTCGATAAATTTATCGGGAAAGGTGTCGGGAAAACTCTGATGCTGAAGTTTTTGAAGATTGGAAGGAAAAACGATTGTGATGTCGCGTGGCTCGGCGTTTGGGAATTTAATTTTCGCGCGCAGGAATTTTATAAAAGATTCGGCTTCGAGAAATGCGGCGAACATATTTTCCAACTCGGCAGCGACCCGCAGATTGATTGGATAATGCAGAAGAAGATTTAGCCCGCGAACAGGCGCAAAAGTTTTTTGCCACGAATTACACAAATCACACGAATAAGAAAAACTAAATTTTAATTCGCGTTATTTGTGTAATTCGTGGCTGGAAAAATTATGAAATTTGAAGAAATAAAAGATTTGGAAGAACATTTTCAAGTGGCGACTTACGCAAAGATGAATATTGCCGTCGAAACCGGCAAAGGCGCGTGGATTTGGACGAGCGACGGCGAAAAGTTTTTGGATTTATACGGCGGACACGCGGTTTGCGCGACCGGACATTCGCATCCGCGCGTTGTCGAAGCGATTCAAAAGCAAGCCGAAAAAGTTTTGTTTTATTCAAACCTGGTTTATTCGGAAATTCGAGCGAAAGCCGCCGAAAAATTAGTTTCAGTCGCGCCGGAAAATTTGACGAAAGCGTTTTTCTGCAATTCCGGCACGGAAGCCAATGAAAACGCGATGCGAATGGCGCGATTTGCGACGAAACGCGAAAAAATTATCACGTTTTCAGGCGGTTTTCACGGCAGAACGGCAGACGCGATTTCGGCAACATTCTTGGGAAAATACCGCGAACTTGGACGACCGAACGTGCCGCATCACGTCTGCGCCAAGTTTGGAAATTTAGAAAGCGTTCGAGAATTAGCCGACAAGGAAACGGCGGCGATTATGCTCGAACCGATTCAGTCAATGGCGGGCGTTATCGAAGCCGCGCCCGAATTTTTTGTCGGTTTAAGGGAAATCTGCGACGCGCTCGGTATCGTTTTAATTTTCGACGAAGTGCAGACCGGAATCGGGCGCACCGGAAACTGGTTTTTCAGCGGCTCGGAATTGGCTGGCGGCGTTGAAGCCGATATTATTACGCTTGCCAAATCTCTCGGCAGCGGCGTTCCGGTCGGCGCGTGTCTGGTTAATGAAAAAATTTCCCAAGTTATCAAAACAAATGATTTGGGAACGACTTTCGGCGGCGGAATGCTGGCGATGGCGGCGGTTTCGGCGACACTCGAAGCAATCGAAACAGACAAAATGCGCGAAAATATTGTCGAGATTGAAAATCATCTGCGCGAAAGATTAAAAGAGATTGAAGAAGTCGTCGCCGTGCGCGGCAAGGGCGGGCTTCTGGGAATCGAATTTGCCGGAAACTGCAAACAGATTCATCAAAAACTGCTCGAAAATAAAATCATCACCGGAACTTCGAGCAATCCGAATGTCCTGCGGCTGCTTCCGCCTTTGTGCGTCAAAAAAGAGGAAATTGATTTACTGATTGATGCGTTAACAAAGAAATAGGATACAGATAAACACGGACTTCGGCGGATTAATGCCGGTATGACTAAAAATCCGTGAAAATCCGTATTCCATTTCTGACCTCTCAAACAGTTTCTAAATTCTCGCCGCGCGAATAATATCCGCGAAAACTCCCGCCGCCGTGACATCCGCGCCCGCGCCCGCGCCTTTGATGACCAGAGGCAAATCGGCGTAGCGATTCGTGTAAAATAAAATGGCATTGTCTTTGCCCGAAAGATTGGCGAAATTATGCGCCTTGTCAATGCTTTGCAAACCGACCGATGCTTTGCCGTCATCAAACGAAGCGATGTATTTCAACGAAAGATTTTTAGATTTCGCGTCGTCTAAAATCTCCCGAAAATAATTTTCGTGTTTTTCCATTTCGTCGTAAAAATCTTCGACCGTTCCACGCAGACACGATGCGGGCAGAAAACTTTTATTTTCAATGTCGGACATTTCAGTTTTGTAACCGGCTTCACGCGCCAGAATCAAAATTTTTCGCGCGACATCCGTTCCGCTTAAATCGAGTCGCGGGTCGGGTTCTGTGTAGCCTTCCGCCTGCGCTTGCCGGACGACCGACGAAAAAGAGCGCGCGCCGTCGTAATTATTAAAAACAAAATTCAAAGTTCCCGACAAAACCGCTTCGATGCGTCTTATTTTATCGCCGCTTCGCATCAAATCATTGAGTGTGTTGATAATCGGCAAGCCCGCGCCGACATTCGTTTCAAACAAAAAAGCCGTGCCGAATTCACGGGATAAATTTTTTAAGTTGAGATATTTTTCGTGTTCGGACGAACACGCGATTTTGTTGCAGGCAATGACCGAAACCGACTTCCGCAAAAGTTTCGGGTAAATTTCGACGACGTTTTCGCTGGCGGTCGCGTCAACGAAAATCGAATTTCTCAAGTTTTTCTCGACAATCAAATCGGCAAAATTTTGCGCTTCCCGTTCCGGTTCGGAATTTGGAATTTGGAATTTGAAATCTGAAATATCAATTCCTTCTTCGTCGAACTGCACATTTCTGCTGTTCGCCAGACCGACGACGCGCGCGTTTAAACGTAAATTTTCGCGTAAAAAATTTCTTTGCTGCTCGATTTGCGCCAATAATTTTTTGCCGACCATTCCGACTCCGGCGATGAAGATATTTATCTGCCGGTTGCCGTCCGAAAAGAATTCTTCGTGCAGGCTGTTGACGGCTTTTCGCACGTCGTTTGAACTAATAATCGCCGAAATATTTCTTTCCGAAGAGCCTTGCGCGATGGCGTGAATGTTGATGCCCTGCGCGCCGAGCGCGGCAAACATTTTGCCGGAAACGCCCGTGTGATTTTTCATCTTGTCGCCGACCAGAGCGAGACACGAAAAATTATTTTCGACGCGCAAAGGCTCGAGTTTCTCGACGTTTATTTCATATTCAAATTCTTTATCGACAATCTCTTTTGCCAATCTTCCGAATTTTTCTTCGACCGCGACGCAAATCGAATGTTCCGACGAGCTTTGCGTAATCAAAATAACATTTATCCGCGCCCGCGAAAGCGCGTCGAAAAGCCGTTTGGAAAAACCCGGAACGCCGACCATACCAGAACCTTCCAAATTTAAAACGGAAATTTTATCAATGCTCGTGATGCCGCGAATGATGTCTTTTTCGCCGGAATTTTCCGATTCAATCCGCGTCCCAAAATCGTCGGGCGCGAAAGTGTTTTTTATCAAAACCGGAATTTTTCGCCGCATTACAGGCTGAATCGTCGGCGGGTAAATCACTTTCGCGCCGAAGTGCGAAAGTTCCATCGCTTCGCGGTAAGTGATGCGCGGAATTTGTTTGATATGGCGAACGACGCGCGGGTCGGCGGTCATCATTCCCGAAACATCCGTCCAGATTTCCAGAATTTCCGCGTCCAAAGCCGCCGCCAAAATTGCGCCTGTGTAATCCGAACCGCCGCGCCCCAGGGTGGTTGTAATTCCAGCGGCATCGGACGCGATAAAACCTGGCAGAATAAAAAGTTTTGTGTTTTCGTTTTGAAAATAATTTTTAATATTCGCGTTTGTTTTACCGAAATCGACCGCCGCGAAACCGAAATTTGAATCGGTTTTTATCAGTTCGCGCGAATCCTTCCAGACGTTTTCAACTTGCATCGAATCGAGTTTTGCCGCGACAATTCTGGTTGAAAGAATCTCGCCGAAACTGGTGATTCGGTCAATCGTCCGCATGGATAGTTCGCGCAGCAAAAAAACGCCTTCGCAGATATTTTCCAGTTCGTTGATGCGTTTTTTGACAAAGCTCAAAGTTGCGCTTTGCGCTTGGACGGGTAAAAGCTCACGCGCCGCGTCGAAATGTTTTGTTTCGATTTCCTTAATTTCGGCGCGGAAATTTTCGTCGCCGCTTTCGGCAAGTTTTCCCGCCGCAATCAGCGCGTCGGTCGTGCCTTGCATTGCCGACAAAACGACGACGCACGAATCTTTTTGGGCTGCGCTTTTAACGATTTCGACTACTTTTTCGATGCTCTCGGCATTTCCGACCGACGAGCCGCCAAACTTTAAAACTTTCATATTTTATTTTAGCTACAGAGAACACAGAGTTAAAAATTTTTTTCTCCTCTAAAATCTCTGTGTCCTCTGTGAACTCTGCGGCTAAATCTTTTTCAATAAAATTTCCTTCAAATCTTCATAATTCGCTTCAATTTCCGTGCTGTGTTTCGGACGCGAAAACAAATCTTTAACTGCTTCGGGCGTTGCGCCGCAAGTTCCGATAATTTTTTCGACCGAATCGAATTTTATCGGGTGCGCCGTTTCGAGAAAAAATCCTTTTTTATCGGGATGTTTTTCCAGATATTTACGAAGCGTGTAAAATCCGACCGCGCCGTGCGGGTCTAAAATGTAACCGTATTTTTGATAAACTTCGAGCATCGTCGCGGCGGTCGCTTCGTCCGAAACGCTCGTCGCGTTCATAATTTCTTTGAGGTTCAAATAATCATTGTCGAACATCTCCAAAATCCGCGCGAAGTTTGAAGGATTAGCCACGTCCATCGCGTTGGAAAAAGTTTGAACCGAAGATTTAATTTCCATTTCACCTTTTTCCATAAATTTTGGAATTGCGTCATTGGCATTGGTCGCGGCGATAAATTTTTCGCACGGCAGACCGGAAATATGAGCTAAGATTCCGGCGCAGATATTGCCGAAATTTCCGCTCGGAACTGAAATAACCGGACTTTGAACTTTGCACTTTGAACTTTGAACTTCATCCAGCCATTGCTGAACGGCGTAAAAATAATAAAACTGCTGCGGCAGCCAGCGCGCGACGTTTATTGAATTTGCCGACGTGAGAAAAACTTTTCGTTTCAAATCTTCGTCGGCAAGCGCGGTTTTCGCCAGCGTTTGACAGTCATCAAAAGTTCCATTTACTTCGAGCGCGAAAATGTTTTTTCCCGGAGTTGTAAGCTGCAATTCCTGAACGCGCGAAACCTTTCCTTTTGGATAAAGAATGACGACTTCCACATTTTCCACATCATAAAAACCCGCCGCGACCGCGCCGCCCGTATCGCCGGAAGTAGCGACGACAACGATTGTTTTTTCGCTTTTTTTGCTGGAAAAATATTGCAGGCAGCGGCTCATAAATCTCGCGCCGACATCTTTAAAAGCCAAGGTTGCGCCGTGAAAAAGTTCGAGCGTCGAGATGTTTTCCGTAATGCGGACGAGCGGAAAATCGAAATAGACGGTTTCGGCGCAAATCTGAAAAAGCGTTTCGTCGTCAATCGTTTCCCCGACAAAAGGTTTGATAACTTCAAACGCGATTCGCGCTTTCGATTTTTTGGGAAAATCCTTCCAAAATTTATCGGAAAGCGCGGGAATTTTTTCGGGAAAATATAAACCTTTGTCGTCGGGCTGCCCTTGTAAAGTCGCTTCGCGGAAAGAAACGTGAGCCGATTTCCTGTTCGTGCTAAAGTATTTCATCTGAAATTTGTTTCAAGTCGCCGCTTCTTTTACGGCTCGACTTCAAACGAATTATCATAAAGGAATTTTAGTTTTTGCTAAAGTTAAATAATCAAAATTTATGAAGGAAGTAACCGTTTTCGCGCCCGCCACCGTCGCCAATGTCGTCTGCGGATTCGACGTTTTGGGCTTTGCCCTTAGCGAGCCGAACGACAAAATGACCGTGCGGTTGATTGAGGAAAAAACGGTTCGCATCGTCAATTGCGACGATTACAATCTGCCAACCGAACCGACGAAAAATGTCGCGGGCGCGGCTTTGCTTTCGCTGCTCTCGGCGATTGATGAAAACGTCGGCTTTGAAATTGAAATTACGAAACGCATCAAACCCGGAAGCGGAATCGGTTCGAGCGCGGCAAGCGCGGCGGGCGCGGTTGTCGGCGCGAATTATTTATTAAACGAAAAATTTTCCAAACTCGAACTGGTTGATTTTGCGATGGACGGCGAAAAAATTGCCGCCGGCTCTCGTATTGCCGATAACGTCGCGCCCGCAATTTTTGGCGGTTTTACTCTCGTTCGCTCAAATAATCCGCTCGATATAATTTCGCTCGAATTTCCGCCGCTGTTCGTGACCGTGATACATCCGCAAATCGAAATTAAAACATCGGACGCGCGGGAAATTTTGAAACAAAAAGTCGAATTAAAAGATGCCGTCGCGCAATGGGGAAATGTCGCCGCGCTGGTTGCGGGATTGCAGAAAGGCGATTACGATTTGATTTCGCGCTCGCTCGAAGACAAAATTATCGAACCCGTTCGCAGCATTTTGATTCCGCATTTCGACCGTCTAAAAAAAGAATCGAAACGCGCGGGCGCGCTCGGCGGCGGAATTTCCGGTTCGGGTCCGAGCGTTTTTATGCTTTCGGAAACTTTGCAGACGGCGCGAAAAGTCGAAAATACGATGCGCGAAATTTACGAGCCGACCGGAATTGATTTTAATATTTATGTATCGGAAATAAACGACAAGGGAGTGAAATCGACAGAAGCCCGCGCGTGAGCAAGGGCGGATTTCCAAGAATTTCAGCATCTGATTTTCACCCTCGCTCGCGCGCGGGCTTCTGATTCTATGGACAAAGTAATTTTTCTTTTATGGACAAAGTAATTTTTCTTTTTGACGTTGATAACACATTGCTTGACAACGACCGCGTGGCAAAAGATTTGCGCGGCTTTCTGGAAAAGGAAGTCGGAGCGAAACGCTCGAATCGTTACTGGGAAATTTTCGAGCAGTTGCGCGGCGAACTCGGCTACGCGGACTATCTCGGCGCGCTGCAGCGTTACCGGCTCGAACATCCTTACGACACGCACCTGCTCGCCGTTTCGACTTATCTCATCAATTATCCTTTTGCGAACAGGCTTTTTCCAAACTCGCTGGACGCGATTGAGCATTGTCGAAAATTCGGAAAAGTCGTCATTCTGTCGGACGGCGATGTCGTTTTTCAACCGCGCAAAGTCGAGCGTTCGGGACTGTTTGAAGCCGTCGAAGGAAACGTTTTAATTTACATTCACAAGGAACAAGAGTTGAAAGATGTCGAGCGTCGTTATCCGGCGCGGCATTACGTTTTGATTGACGATAAAGTGCGAATTTTGGCGGCGATTAAAAAAGTCTGGCATTCAAAAGTGACGACCGTTTTTCCGAAACAAGGACATTACGCATTCGACGAAAAAGAAGTTGCCAAATATCCTGCGGCTGATATTTCGATTGAACGAATCGGCAATTTATTGAACTTTGACGGCGAACAATTTTTAAAGGCGAACTTTTAAATTGATTGAATTTTATGAATCGAAATTTTTTAAACACTTCGGATTTTTCACGCGCCGAACTCGAAGAAATTATCGAATCGGCATTGAAATTCAAAAACGGCGAAATCGACGATAAACCTTTGAACGGAAAATCCGTCGCGCTCGTTTTTTTCAATCCGAGTTTGCGAACGCGGGCTTCGATGCAGGTCGGCGTTTATGAACTCGGCGGAAATGCTGTAATTTTAGAGCCGGGCGGAACTTCTTGGACGCTCGAACACCGCGAAGGCGCGATAATGGACGGCGATAAAACCGAACATTTGAAAGAATTTGTCAGAGTTTTGGAAAGATATGTTTCGGCAATCGGCGTGCGCTCGTTTGCGGAATTAAAAAATTGGAATCTGGAAAGAGGCGACCCGATTTTGTCGGCGTTTGAAAAATATGCGTCGAAACCCGTTATCAATCTCGAATCGGCGATGCATCATCCGTGTCAATCAATGGCGGATATGTTGACGATTCGTGAAAAATTTGGAAAGCAAAAGAAAAAAGTTTTGCTCGCGTGGGCTTGGCATCCGAAACCGCTGCCGATGGCTGTGCCGAATTCTTTCGCGCTCGCGTCGGCGCAGTTCGGTCATGATTTACGAATCGCTTTCCCAAAAGGTTACGAACTCGACGACGAATTGATGTCGAAAGTTAAAAATCAAGCGAAAGAAAATGGCGGAAATTTGGAAATCACAAACGATGTTAATTCTGCTTTCGACGGCGTTGAAGTCGTCTATGCGAAAAGCTGGGGAAGCAAAAATTTTTACGGCGCGCCGGAAAAGGATTTGGAATTTCGCGCTGGTTTGCGAAACGATTGGATTGTTGACGAAGCGAAAATGCGGAAATCGAACGACGCGATTTTTATGCACTGTTTGCCTGTGCGCCGCAACGTGATTGTGACGGATGGAGTAATTGATTCGGCAAATTCGGTTGTCGTTGACGAAGCCGAAAATCGCCTGCACGTTCAAAAAGCGATTTTAAGCAAGTTAGTGAAGTGAATTTAAAATTATGAGAAAAGCAAAGAAATCACAAATTAAAATTTGCTTCATAGTTGCTTTTTTATTGCTCATTACTTTCGGTTGCTCGTCAAATAATGACATACCAACAAAGTTGCAACCTACGGAAATTCAAAAACAACATAGTCCGAACATTCCACCGGATACTTTAATTTCACTTGAAAGAACTGGTTGTTACGGAACTTGTTCTGCTTAC
The DNA here is from genome assembly GCA_050996405.1 of Pyrinomonadaceae bacterium. Lineage (GTDB taxonomy): Bacteria > Acidobacteriota > Blastocatellia > Pyrinomonadales > Pyrinomonadaceae > JBPCRW01. The sequence continues at coordinate 13,409 of JBPCRW010000246.1, forward strand.
ACACTTGTCATTTTGACAGACGGAACAGTTATTTTCGGCTCGTCAATGTATTACGTCCGAAACGGCAAAGAATCCGTCCAAAAAAGTTTAAGACCTATAAAAAGCGAAATCAGTAAAGAACAGTTACAACAAATAATTGATGAATTTGAAAGGGCAAATTTCTTTTCATTGAAAGATTCTTATAGAGATGTAAGCGATGGTTGTCCAACTTGGGGAACTGACGCTCCTTCCGTTTTCGTATCTATCCAAATTAATGGGCGGAAGAAATCTATTGAGCATAATTTAGGTTGTAGGTATAGCGGGAAGGATTTTCCTAGAGTCTTTCCCAAAGAGTTATATGAATTAGAAAATAAAATTGATGAAATTGTGAACACAGAGCAATGGTTAAAATAATTCTATGAATACTCAAAAATTAAATTTACTGCGCGAAGCCTTGCCGTATATTCAAAAATTTAAAGGCAAAACTTTCGTCGTCAAATTTTCGGGAAAAGTTACCGAAGACTCTGAAAATCTCGCGTCGCTGGCGGAAGAATTGGCTTTGCTTCATCAAGTCGGAATCAAAGTCTGCGTCATTCACGGCGGCGGCAAACAATTGAGCGAATTAGCCGAAAAATTGGGCGTGGCGCAAACCGTGATTAACGGGCGGCGCGTGACCGATGACGACACTCTGGAACTGGCGAAAATGATTTTTGCCGGAAACATCAACACCGCTATTCTCGCCGCGCTGCGCCGTCGCGGAACGTCTGCCGTCGGACTTTCGGGCGTTGACGGCAACATCGTTCACGCCGAAAAACGCCCGCCGAAAGAGATTTTAAACCGGAAAACAGGCGCGACCGAAACCATCGATTTCGGCAATGTCGGCGACGTTTTGGAAATCAATACGAATCTTCTAAAACTGCTGCTCGATGCCGATTATCTGCCCGTCGTTTCGTCGCTCGGCGCGGACGACGAAGGACGAGTTTTTAACATCAATGCCGACACGATTGCTTCCGAAATCGCCGTGCAGTTAAAGGCGGAAAAATTGGTTTTATTGTCCGACGTGAACGGAATTTATTTAGACGCGAAAGATGAAACGACAAAACTTTCGCGGCTTTCAATCGCCGAAGCCGAAACGATGATTCAAAGCGGCAAAGCGACCGGCGGAATGATTCCGAAATTGCAGAGTTTGATA
>JBPCRW010000036.1:0-13954 GCA_050996405.1 Pyrinomonadaceae bacterium
TTTCTTCCGGCACAGACGGAATAGTTTGCGGACGAAGAGACATCTCAATAATCCTCCTTAAAATACTGGTTTGAGGAAATATTATACCTGTCTTAAAGCTGTCGCAATGAATTCGCCAGCAGTATCACTTTTGGTGCAACTTTTTTAGTCAAGTCGTTGTCGAAAAAAAACTTAGACGATTTTTGAGGCTATTTTCATCCTAACCATAATCCATTTATTCACAAGGTTTACAGATGGCTTGCACCAAAAGCGCGGAAGAGCCGGCCAAAAACTTGACCACATCAGTAAAATGATGGATAAGTCAATCTTTATCAAAAATATTTGTCTTCACTATTTCCAATACACTTTCCATTCTATCTAAGTAAGGTTTTCCTTCTAAGTAGTCAACCTCGTTCGAGGACCGTTAGGATTAAAATATACTTATCCATACATGCGAATTATGCTGTCAAAGTATAGTTGATTTGATGTTAGTCTAAAATTGACAGTTTTTATAAAACATAGTAATATTCAAACATATTCCCCTTGTCGTTTCGACGGCAAGGTGCGAAGGCGAAGTAAGAAATTGCTTCGCCTTCTGCGTTTTTAGCGTTCAATTTATTCGATGAAAATAAACATCTATATTGACGGGTTTAATCTCTATTACGGAGCGGTCAAAAATACGCCTTACAAATGGCTCAATGTGATGAAAATGAGCGAGTTTCTTTTTCCTAATGATACGATCAATAAAATCAAATATTTTTCCGCCAGAGTTTCGGCGCGACCGAATGATCCCGACCAACCGATCAGACAAGCGACCTATTGGCGAGCATTAAAAACTATTCCTAATCTGAGTATTATTGAAGGCACGTTTTTAACCAAACCCATGATGATGCCGATCTTTAATACGAATCCGCAACGGTACGAAAAAGTCATAAAAACTGAAGAAAAAGGTTCTGATGTGAATTTGGGAATTCACATGCTTAACGATGGCTATAAAAAAGATTACGAATTAGCAGTCATGATAACAAATGATTCAGACCTGCTAGAGCCGATGCGAATTGTTAAACAAGATTTAGGTTTGCCCGTCGGTTTAGTCAATCCGCACAAAATACCGAGTTTTGCTTTAAGACAACACGCGACATTTATCAAGCAAGTCAGAACAGGCGTTCTAAAAGTCAGTCAATTTGATAATTCTCTGACTGATATAAACGGAGTATTTCATAAACCGGCGACTTGGTAAAATTTACTTGAAGTAAAGTATTTATTTACAATCAATACTACCTAACTTTTTTCACGATTACTACAAAATAAAGAATTTTAGAAATCGAGTCAATAAATTACTGATTAGACTTTTAAGGCTAAATTTTCCTACTTGCTCAGCGAAGAGAGCTTGTTAAAATTGATGTGCGACAATTGTTTTTCCAAACATCATTTACAACTTAATATTATTTTGGATAATTGTTTTTTGATTTTACGAGTCTTTTAGAAATGAAAAATCTTCGGTAGAAAAATGTTGAATTAACCGATCGACTAAAGAGGCTAAAGTTCGAGGTGCGACCCGATATGCTCCACCACCCGGTTCGCTTGTGCGACTGGCGACCGCTTCAAACGGTAAATTCAGCTTAATTAAAACGGATTTCTCTCTGATAAAAAAGTTCGAGGTAACGGATTTTACCAAATCTCTTTTTTCTTCTTCATTTCCCCATTTATAGCTTAGATAAGCGCAATTGACGAGTTCGAGGAATTGTTCGGCTTTAGTCAGAGCGGTTCGCTGAATCCGGTCGAAGCCGCCTATTTCGTCTTGTAATTTCTTTTCTTCAATTACTAAACTATTCTTTTTTTGAATAAAAATCTCCCGGTCAATTACACCGTCCACAAAAAAATCAGTCAGCTTGGAAAGCCTTTGGCGGCATTGTTCGAGCCGCATATTCAGAATTTCGAGTTTATTTTCCTTTAACGCTTCCAATTCGCCGTATTTTGATTTGACCGCATTTTGCAGATATTGATTTTCCCGCTCGTTAAAGGCAAGTTTTTTCAGCACGGAAAGCAATTCTCTTTCAATCAGTTCTTCGCGGATGGTTTTTTGCGGACAATCCGCTTTTTGGCAGCGATAATACACATTGCCTTTTTGACGCTCGGCAATCAGTTTATAGCGGCAGTTTTCGCAGGTAAGCAGACGGCGGAAAATAAAGAAATGAGATTGTTTTCTATCCGCCTGCTTACCGCTCAAAACCGCTTGCACTTTATCAAAAAGTTGTTGCGATACCAGCGGGCGGTGAATTCCGGCAAACGCTTCGCCGACTTTTTTTATTTTGATTAGTCCGGTGTAAAAACTGTTTTTGAGAATAGTATTCAGACCGTTTTTGCTGACTTTGTTGCCTGCTTTATTGCGAAAGCCCATTTTATCCATTTGCTTTGCCAAAATTGCCAGCGAGTATTTGCCGGTCGCATAAAGCTGAAAGGCTTGTTTGATAAACGCTGCGCGAAGCGGGTCCGGCTCTTTCGGCTGCCCCTGCCCTTTGTCCAGATAACCGACGGGAGCGGGACGCGGGTAAAGCCCTTGCTTAAGCCGTCCGTAAAAGCCCTTTTTGACTTCTTCCCGCAAGTTGCGAATATAGTCGGAGGCGACGACGGCTTGAATGTCGGCGGAGAGTCTTCCGCCGCGTGAATTGAGATCAAGGCTTTCCGACGCGAAATGAACGTCCACGCCGGAATCTATCAAAGTGCCGAGGTCAGCCCAATCTTTTAGGTTTCGTGCGCTTCGATCAATTTTATGAATAATCACGCCGTCGGCTTTGCCTTGACGCAGAGTTTTGAGCATCTCCAAAAAAGCGGGTCGTCCCTGTTTGGCGGCGGTTTCCTTTTCCTCAAATCGTTTAACAATCGAAAGATTAAATTTTTGAGCGTAGCGTTCGATTGCCGACTGCTGTTCGGAGAGCGAGGTGCCGGTTTGCCCCTGCCGCTGGGTGGACACGCGGATATAGGAAAAATAACGGTTATGTGACATAAAACGCGGAAAATTAGTAATTAAAGAAAATGCTGGATAAGCTGAAATCAACAGGAATTATCGGATAGTCAGAGTTTATCGGTGGAGTCCGGTAAAGACTTGTCTTGCCTTAAAATAGCGGGTTTTTCGAGTTTCGTCAAAAGTTCCGGCTGCTCGATTGAGATGCGCTCGAAAATCCGCCTGACCACATCCAAATAACCCGAAAGGTAAAATTCGGCGGCGGCTTGCTGCTCCGGCGACAGTTCTGGATAAAGGTCGGCAATCGTCGGCGTATTTTTATCTATTGCGTTATTTTCGGGCATAGTTAAAAATGGCATTATCAAATAAAGACCGGTAATTGTTCGTTAAGAGTGATGCTTAAGTTTGGCTCCAAGTTTCAGTCAACACGGTTTGGTGGTAATAACCGAGCGCGGCGGCGGCGAGGAGAATGTCGTAGTATTGCATTCGCCATTTGCTCGAATTGCCGGTAAATTGCCGAAGTTCGGGATAAATCGCCGCCAGAGATTTGAAAGCATTAGCCTTGGTCGGTTTTATATTAGGGCAGAGAAGTTTCTTGACCTTTTCAAAATTTATTCGGACTGCCGGAATTTGATGAAATCGGGCTTTGCTTTCAGCGCACTGTGCAATCAGCTTAAATTGCTTTGATTTTAGCTGCTGCTTGCTCGGACTTTTTAGAACAATAACTTTTGGCGAAAATTCTTTGAGAAGATTTTCAATGCTGCGGGAAACTTCCCATTTGATTGATTCGTTTGTTCGCGGCGGCTTGAGCGGTTTGACGGCAAAATAAATTATCTCAGTATTTCTGAAAACGACCGCACCAAAGCGTTTGGTTGCCGGAGCGACAGCGAGAATTATGTTATTGGCGGATTTCATCGCCGCCGCTTAAAAATGATTCATTTTCTCGGCGCGAGTGCGGACGAGTTCGGCAATGTGGCTTCGCGCTTTGTCCAAATCATCACTTTTCACATTTAGCGGCTTCAATCTTTCGGCAAAGGGGCAGAATTCCACGTCATCCGAAAAATTATTTTTCGATAAATTAAAGCCCTTTTCTATGTTTTTGAGAACTGTTTCCTGTTTTTTGATTTCATCAAGACAGGCTTCGTAATAGCCGTAAAAGAGAACCCGGATCGGAAGGCGATAAACGATTCCGAGTTTGATGGCGGTTTTCAGATTCGGCAGTTTCGCTCCGCGCTCGTAGCGCGAAATTTGATCGGCGGTTTTATGACCGAGCAGGGTGGCGACTTGTTTTTGTTCCAAGCCGGATTTCTTTCTGACGAGAAGGAGTTGGTTTTTGTATTTTTGTTTGAGCGGCATCGCTTTTGAAAATTAATGATCGCGTGAAAATGTTTTTCCGCTTTCATCGTAACTCTCAAACAATACAAAAAATAGTGGGAAAAATTAGCCTCGAAAGGCTAATCTAATAACAGTTAAAATTTCACTTTTCAGAATCTTTCCAAATCGGCTTAAATTTTTCCATAATTTTATGAAGAGGCTTGCACCTCTCTATAATTTCTCCGCTATATTTCGCGCCTTCTCTATCGCCAAGATAATACTTAGGATATTTTCCGCCTCGTTTTGCACGCCCTTCTTCAATTTTATCTCTAATCTCTTTTAAAATGTTCAAGTGGGATTGTGCGGTATTTGCGGAAAAGAATAATTCTATTTCTTCTTTGTCGGATTCTCGCTTTTCTAGTGCTTTTTCAAAAATATAAGAATAAGGCTTTTCCTCTAATTCAAATTTTATTTTATGGGCTTCCGGTTTAAGCAGTTCTCCGTCGATTATAACTCGTAACATTTCATTTTTATCTGAATGTCTACGCCGCGTGAAAAAAAATTGTATTTTTTTACCCTTATCTCCTTCCAATTCAAAAATTTTAACTTCTCCCAGTTCTGAGTTATTTAAATCAAGTCCAAAATCATTATTTTTATCAATCCCCAAAATGCCTTTACCCAAGAATGTTTCGCCGCTTACGGGATTTCCTTTTTTATTAAGAAAGGTAAATTTAATAGCAGCAAAAGTTTCATATTCTATATCAAGTTCTTTATCTTTCACGTAATCAACACCGCCGTATTTACCAGCCCAAATTCTTTTCAATTTCAAAGAACCCAATAACATAAAATAATCAAGAACTGATAGCATATGGATTCCCAAATCGAAAACTATTCCTTCTTTTAGCGCATCTATTCTGCCCGGTATTAAGACCGGACAATTTCTGTCTGGATTGATTTGTTTGCCTTCCGATAAAGATTTTTCTACATATTCCTTATCGGTGCCGCTGTAATCTTCTAAATAGAAAAATCGAAATTTTGTTATTTCACCTATTACTTTTTCGATTCTTTTTAAAAAGTCAGGATGTTCAAAATTTCTGTGAATTTTAGCTCGGACATGACTAAACCCCATTACCTTCTCAACTTTTTCTTCATTTGGATAGTTTAATAAACTATCAATTTTTTCGGAATCGTCGGTAAATGGCTTTTCAACTAGCATTATGGAAAAGGTTGACTTGATCCATTCAAGCACATTTTGAATGTGATATTCAGGAGGCGTACCAATTATAATCAAATCAAAATCTTTTTCTATTATCCAATCGGAAAAAGGTTCTGATAAATTTACTCTCCTGTCATTTAAATTAGCAACATCAACGAAGAAAACATTATCTTTTTGTAAGATATTCTCAATTTTATTTTGAAGTTTTTTTTGCTTTTCAAAATTTTCTTGATCAAAAATATCGCCTTTTCTCAATGTTTTGTCAGCACAATATATTTCGCAGTCGGGATTATCTGAGTGGATTTTAAATAGCACCTCTTTATAGTATCTGCTGAAAGCATCTCCCATTCCCACAACAGCTATTTTGATATTTTCATTCATATAGAGTGACAATAAAAACACCCTTGCCTTAAACTGCAAGGGTGTTAAGTTCTATTTTCTAAGCTAGTCTTATTCCGCAGATTTGCTAGATTTGCCTTTTCTTACAATATAACTTAGATCTCCGTTGCCACGATGCTTTTTTCTCCACTCAGTAGCAGCAACTAAGCCTTTATGCACAGCCGTGTTGTTTTCAGCCCTAATTTTTCTGTCATTTTCGATGAGTTTCACTATTTCTTCTTCAGTATAGTCACTAATATTGTTTTTTTTCACTTGAACTACATTGCTGGAAGAATTACCGCTGTTTTCCTCTCGATTTGAATTGTCACGAGAATAAGCAAGTTCAGCTGCTCCTATTGGTTCATAAGTAGCCATATATTTTATCTCCTTAAAATTTTGTTGCCTATAATCTCGGCAAAGAAGTTGCATTATGTCTCGGAGTTAGCGACACATTTGGAAACTTCGTGCCGCTATATCAGGCGGGTTTGATTGAATTGTAAGTGTAAAATTTACACTCTTAAACATAGCTTAACACACTTCTACTGCTAATTTTGATAAAATTCTTAAATTCAACCACTATTCTCGACCTCGCCGAATTATTTTGAATCTATAATTCAAAATAGAAAGCCGCATAAGCCGCATATACAAGGGAAATTCCTCACATATGCGGCATCGGCTTAAGCCAGAAGCAATGGTAAATTTTGTGGATAAGTAAATTGATGGTTTGGTCAGGAGTAGGGAAAAGCGGTGTTAATTTATGAATTGCTGTTTGTATATTCACCTTTTTTCTTGGTTTCCACGTCATTACCTAAAGGTTAAAGCCTATGACGCAATTGGAATATAAAATTAAATTTTCTCGCCTGTTTAAACAGAAATCTGCACTCCAAATAATTTTGGCTTTACAATACCGATATAACATGCAAGAATGCGGAATATCTAAAGCTTTTATTCCGAAAAAGCAAACTAGGTAAAATTCTTACCATACTGATTAATCTCATGTCAAGTGTTTTTAAAACTTTTTAAAACCAAAGAATAGTTGAATTAATTATCATTGAGCAATTTAACGGCGGTTTCGGAATCAGTAATCAACACATTAGCAAGTTTTGCTTTCAAAACTGCGCGAATTCCATTCTCTTTAGTTTCCCCGCCGGCAATACAGACAATATATTTACCGTGTTGAGCGGACAACTTTCGGAAAGTATCCAGACGAACATTTAGAATACGGTTAGTAATTTCCTGAAACCGCTTGTCTTTTTTAAGTTCCGGTTTATCTGCTAATGAAACTCCATCTTTATCAATCGGCACATAATTATATTCTGCAACGGCTCCCAACTTTTTTATCTCTTTTAAAGGAAAGCCGTTTTGTTCGGCAAAGGCGCAAAATCCCGGCGTGTCATTATTTATTGTCCCCAAACCGCTAAACGCGACATCTACGTTATGCGCGGACGCGAATATCTCGCCCGCTCTGGAAGCTAAAATTTCCTTGCGCCATTTTTCGACATTCGGAGCTGTCGCCAAAATTTGCGCGGGCAAAGCGTGAGCTTTGACATTCGGACGGTATTTGGCGGCTAACAATCCAACTAAAGTATTCGGGAATAAATCAACCGACTCGTAGGTACTGTCGGAGGCAAGCGGGAAAATCTCCAAATTTTCTTTGCCGCCCTCACGAATTTGAGCGACCATTTGATAAAGCGTATGCCCGCATGACAAACCTATTTTTGCTCCGTTGCCGACAATTCGCTCGAAATATCGCGCCGCCGCCCATCCTAAATCTTCTTTGAGATGATCGGCTTCACCGGTCGGCGCAACTATTGCGTCGCGCAAGTTAAATCGTTCAATAAGTTTGACCGATAAATCTAATATAGCGGGAAAATTAAAATTAATTTTTATATATTCATTTTCCCGTGCCTGCTTTAAAAGGCGTGACACTTTTGCTTGGGGAATGCCTAAAATTTCAGCAATCCTACTCTGCTGCTCGCCGTGCCGATAATAAAGTTGTGCCGAGCGAACCATCTCGCTCATTTCCATATAACTGTCAAAATCAATCATTTACAATCTCCGCGATTCTCTCAAAATAATCTTTAAATACCAAGAAATGCAAATGATAAGATATGATTGTTTGAATTGTTATCTTCATCGAGAAGAATTTTATTCAATTTTGAATAAAATTCTTGACAAATAACTTTTTATTCATTAAGCTCTTTCTCGTAATCCGTTTTTTCGATTACAAATCTTTAAGAGGAGGTGAAGAATATGCCCAGCAAAGCTGTTCGCGGCGGCGATTCGATTCCGCCCGGAACATTTCATTAAATTTGATAGTGACGAAACGCAGCTATAGCTGCGTTTCGTCTTTTTATCTGAGTCTTAAATAGAAGGAGTGAAATATGTGGACGAAACTTGGGTTGGCGTTATTAGGCTTAAATGATCTTTCGCGCTTCCGTAATACAGGGGAAAATAAAATGGGTAAAACAATTTACTATCGAACTAAAGACGGCAGAGTTGATTATGGCTTTTCTATTGAAAAACAGCCCGATAGCAGCTTAAAGGCGTTCATTACGTCTATGCCCAGTTATGGATTGCGTTCTAATGATATAAAAATAACGCACCGGCTAATTGATACAAATGGAAGATATTACGTTTGTTGGAACAGAAAATTATACGACGAAGATGACTTGAAGTCGGTTATCGCTCTATGGTCGGATACGACGCAAGAATATATTAGAACCGGCGAAACAATTAGCGATCAAATGCGGCGGAGAAGATAATCTCCGTCTTTGAGGCAAATTATGAAAAAAATATATGAACAGATTTCTTCTAAATCTTATTTGCCGGACGAAAATTTATTTCAATCGGTTATGAATCAACCGCTTGTAACCGGCAACTTTCCCCCTACTGCTAACGATTTCCAGAATTCTACCGGAAATCACGACGTTGATATGCCGAATTTGATTATTTCAGAATTAGTATTGCGCGAAATATATCAAACCGTCGGTCTGCGCCGCGCTGAAAATGGCGGACCACTTGGCGGCAGCCGTTCGTCCGGTATCGTTACTCATTATCATTTCGACAATTCGGCGCATCGCACCGGAGCGACTTACTCGCCAAACGCGGAATTATTAAATAAATTATTCGCCGAAGAATGGAATCCGCAGGATATTAATCTGTTGGGTTTTGTACACAGTCATCCACCCGGATTTCGGCAACCGTCGGGCGGCGACATCGAGTATGCCTCCCGAATCTTAGCGGCTATTCCCAAACTTGAATATTTGTATCTACCGATTGTAATGACCAAACCGGACACCGGTTCTTTTTCATTACTGCCGTTTGTCGCTCTCCGCGACGGCGAAACAGTCAAAATCAAGCGAATAGAGTTGGTTATTGTCCGCGACAATGACCCGATGAAAGTTTCAAGCGACAGCGCAGATGAGAAAAAAGATTCGGCTATATCCGTTATGGATACAAAATTAAATAACGGTAAGGGAAAATACTCATCAGAGATTTTTAAGCGTGTGGAAAACGCATATGATTTAAACTATTTATCTGATTGCCGGGTTGTTGTTTTCGGCACGGGCGGAGCGGCGGATTTTATCGAAAATATAGTCCGCGCCGGAGTCGGTCAGATTATTTTGGTAGATAAGGATACAGTTTCGGAAAGTAATCTCGCCACTCAGCAAACATACCTCTGCGGTGTCGGTCGCCCGAAAGTCGAATGTATCGCCGAACGGCTTTTGCAAATTAACCCGCAGGCGTTGACGGTAGCAATTCCGCGCTGGCTCAACGACGATTTTGATGACGAGGAATTAGCGGAGTTGTTGGCTGACGAAATTCAAGGCAGAAAGCCGACCCGCACATTGCTTTGCGGCTTAACCGATAACTTTTACGCGCAAGCCCGAATTAACCGATTAGCACTCCAATTCGGAGTGCCTTCTCTCTGCGCCCAAGTTTACAAGGAAGGACGCGGAGCGGAAATTACTTTTACTTATCCGGGCGTAACACCCGCCTGTCATCGGTGTATTTTGAGTAGCCGCTACCGGGCGTTTCTCGAACAAAATTATCAAAACGAAGTTACTTCGCACGGAACGCCGATATTTGCGACAGCGCGGCTAAACGCCATCAAAGGCTTTATCGCTCTTGGTCTGCTTCATCACGGCACCGACCATCCGCGCTGGGGCAATTTGTTAAAACGCATCGGCAATCGCAATTTGGTACAGCTTCGCATGGACCCGGATTTTACCGACACTTTAGGGTTTGATATTTTCGACCGAACTTTTGACGGGGCGAACACAAGCCGCTTGTTGTTTGATGAAGCAATCTGGGTTGAACAGAAAGCGGAATGTCCCGCCAACGGCTACGACTACTATTGCCCCGACTGCAGCGGAACGGGAGATTTGGGTTTGTCAATCGGCACTCTTGACGATACCCGTAAAATGAGGTGAATGTAATATGAAGCAATTTCTAAACGGCAGCGGCGAAGCCTTTCGCGCTCTGGAAACAGGAGCGCGAAATAACTGTATAGTTTTTCAAAATCAAGAGATGCCGTCCGGCACAACGCCGAAGTTTATGAAAATCGGATTTGAAGTTGTTGCTGATGATCGCGCCTTATTGCACGTTGATCTCGGAGCTGTTTATTCGGGCGACAATCAAACGATCAGACAATGGTTTGAGAGCGGCGCGATGGAATTTGCCAATTTTGAAGAACTGCGTCATTGGATCGAATCGGAGTTAAAACCCGAATACGAAAAAGTCGTCGTTAACGGCGGCATCATTCAATCGCCGCCGGTTATTGAATCCCTGAGCAACTTCGCGGAAGTTAATAATGCCGTCCCGCCAAAAACTACATCGGTCAAAATAAACCCGAAAGAATTGTTCGGACAACTGTCGCAGGAAGTTCGCGGACAAAATGAATCGCTCGCAAGATTAAGCAGCAGAATTTCCCGTCATCTCGCCCGCACTAATCCGCGTCGCCCGGCAACCGTTTTCGCGGTCGGACCGACGGGAGTCGGCAAAACGCAAACTGCCGAAACTTTGGCAAGAGTTTTGAGCCGAATGGTGCCGAACCGCCAAACTTTTCATTATTTGCGACTCGATATGTCGGAGTATCAGGAAAAACACCGGATAAGTCAGCTTCTCGGTGCGCCGCAAGGCTACATCGGCTATGGTGAAGGGGCGCAACTGCCGGACGCTTTAGCAATGTATCCGAACTGCGTCGTATTATTTGACGAAATCGAAAAAGCCCATCCCGACATTTTAAAAACTTTGATGAATGCGATGGATGTCGGGCGGTTGTCTTCTCCACACTTAGCTAACGGCGAGCGGGAAATTGATTGCCGCAAAGCCGTTTTCTTTTTTACCAGCAATCTCGAATCTAGCGGCATTTTGCGGGAACTAACAACTTATAAGGATAATGAGCAACCCGATTCGCAGGTGGTTGATGAAGTTTGTCGGCGGCACTTACGAAAAGCCGGTATCTCTCCCGAAATCATCGGGCGCATCGGCAGTTTCCTTGCGTATCGGGAATTGAATCAGCAAGCCCGTATAGAAATATTGGCGTTAACTATTTTTCGGACGGCTTCCGAATACGGATTAAACATATCCTATATTGCTCCCGAAACTTTAACGACAATATTGAATAAAACCGAAGCCTCACACTTCGGAGTCAGACCGGATGAATATCTAATTGATGAAATGTTCGGCGATGTATTTGCCAAAACATTAGATGAATTCGGCAGCGTCCCATTAAAAATTCGCGGTGTGGATGAGTTTTACTGCTTACCCGCCGACGAAAACGATTCAATGAACTAGAAATATAAAGATTATGGTCGGCGAGATTTTACTTTTAGCAATTGCAATTTTGGGTATCAGTATTTTGTCGGGGAAAGGCAAAGCCGAAAATTATTACAAATTTTTGATCTGGCTGATTCTTGCGCCTATTCTATCGGCAATCGGTTTCAATTACGTTTCACGGTTTTGGTATGGCTTACCGCTATGGATGCAGGTTTTATGTTTTTTACTCGTGCCGTTTATTTTCTCGGCCCTATTGCGGCTGATATGCCCCAAAACGAAGTGGCTTCAAGGTTTACAAACGGTTATCTTTCAAACCTTGATTTACGTCGTAACTTTTCCGCTTCGCTTTCTCTGGCGGTTGAGTCGGTTTTTCCTTCAGCAGGAACGCCGCGCTCAAAAGCTGAATCCATATCGTCCGGTTGTCGGCGGCAGACCGCCGATCCAAAACGAGCGGCGCGAAACCGAACAAAGAAATAACATTTTTGATTAAGAGTTATGCCGAAACCGAACGGAAACATTTTAGCTCGCTGGCAAACCACGCTTGGAATCGTCGCTTGTTCGCCGCTTGAGTTTTTCAATAGGGTTGAAGCCTCCTTAATAGAAAGTGAGTTGCCTAACCTGAAAATTTCACGAATTAATCGCAGTGAAGGCGGCTGGTTTTCGCCGCGAAGAATCTATCTCCGAATCCGTTATCAAAAGTTATATTTTGATATTTCGTCATTTGTCGTCGGTAATTCTTTAATCGTCGGTTGGTGGCTACATGAAGACTTGCCCGGCGTTGTCGATTTATGGGCGGAGATTCCCGGTTTGGGTTTTTTAATAGAAAAAACAACTCACGCCGCCACTTATTACACGGTTGATTTTATCGAGCATTTCGAGCGCACCGTTCACAATGCGATATTGCAGGTCGTTGACGAACTAGCAGAAGAAAACGAATCGGCATTTTTGCCGGACGAAGCGCGAAAGCCTATTTGGGAAGAACTTTGGTAAGCGGTTATGCCAAACAGTTTTAATAAAAATCAAGGATTACAGATTTCCAACCGGCGGGAGCTGGTTGCCGAAAGTTTTTCCGCTTGGGAACAAAACAGCGGCAGAGGCTGGCAAGTATTCGATTATGAAATCGAACTTGAACCCGTCTTTTCGAGATTTATTCCTCCTCAAATAAATTTCAAACCGATTGACGACGGGAGAGTGCCGACACTATTCGGAAGATTTTTTTCAAACCGGCAAGACACAAATTTACTTTCAAACGACGAGTTATTATCCGCGGGTAATTCCGTTCAACCGCCCCCGCCACCGCCTGTAAAAACGGCTTCGTTTCGTATTTATTTGCCAAACAAGTTAAAAACGACTTCCGGGCAAACCGAACAATTGCTTTTAAACCTCGCCGCTTCCGCGTATTTTATCGGTTTTGAGATTATCGGCGGCGGAAATGAAATCGTTTTGCAAATCACTTGCCCCGAAACGCAAAAATCATCCGTCTACGCGCAACTCAAAAGTCATCTGCCTAACGTGGATTTCAGAGAAACGGAAGATGCGCTTAAACATTATCTGCAACCGGACGGGACGAATGAATCCATGACAATTGATTTCGGACTGGGACGCGAATGGTTTATACCGTTGCCGTTCGGCAAAAGTTTTGCCGCCGATCCGCTTTTGGCTTTAACCGCGTCGCTTGAAGAAATCGCAAGCGGTGAAACAGCTTGCCTGCAAATTATTTTTAGCCGCGCTCGTCAGAATTGGCAGAGTGTGGTGCGGGAGGCAATTTTCGACCGGAACGGAAAACTCGTTTTCGGGAACTTACAAAATTATGTATCAGTCATCAAAGATAAACTTGAACAGCCGCTTCTTACCGCGCAAATAAGATTTGTCGCCCAGAGCAGTTCAAGAGAAAGGTCTTTCGGACTTGCTAAAAATACCCGCGCGTTTTTCAGACAGTTTTCTACTCCCGGCGACAATGAGCTGATTCCTCTGCAAAATGCGGGTTTAGACCCGCACAAACATTTGCAAAGCATTTTAAGCAGAACTACTTTCCGCAGCGGAATGCTTTTGTCCGCTCAAGAATTATCGGCATTTGTTCACTTGCCGGGCGATGCCGTTCAATCTCGAAAAATGCAACGTGATGAAAACCGCGCTAAACCCGCCCCTGTTTTTGCCACTCAAGGAACTATCATTTTGGGCGAAAATCATCATCACGGACAAAAACAAACGATTAAACTTTCGGACGCGCAGCGTGTCAAGCATTTATGGCTGACCGGTTCGTCGGGAAGCGGCAAAACCTCGCTGGTAAATTTTTTAGTCGCGCAGGACATTGAAGC
>JBPCRW010000292.1:0-24557 GCA_050996405.1 Pyrinomonadaceae bacterium
CGCGCTTCACGCTCGAAACGCGCAATCGCTTCGCCTTCCTGCAAATCTTCGGAATTTAACAAATCCTGCCGCACGGTTTTAACGGCAACTTTTCGCACGCCGAGATTTTCGTCCGTTGCCAGATAAACCTGCCCCATCGCGCCGCGCCCCAAACGGCTTTCAATCAAATAACGGTTGGCTAAAAGCGGCGTTCCGGGCAAAGTGTGACGGGTTTGCGTTTGGTCTTGCGGGCAATACAAAACTTCGTCATCGTAACAATTTTCGCATTTCGGACATTCTCTCATTCGCTTTTTATTTTCGCCGTAACCTGTCTATTTTCCAAATTCAGAACGCGCGAACGGAAAAAATTTTTGCAAAAATAGTGTTTGGAAATAATTTTTAAAGTTGCTATAATCCGAAGTCGTTGAATGGCTTTGGCAAAAAGCCGTTTTGGAAAGTGGGTCGTTAGCTCCGTCGGTAGAGCAGATGACTCTTGTTCATTGAATAGGAGCGTTCATTGGAAACAATGGATTGAAAATGCGGCTGTATGCTGGGAAACCCTGAGAGCTTTAAGCACGATATTCTTCGTAAAAGTCTTAAAGATTGGGCAATCAGCAGGCAACTCTTAACAAAGTTTCCGGTTTATCGAAAAAGGAATTATTTAGAATAAAAATTATGTCTTTAGATAATCCGACTCAAAAAGGAACTTTGGGAGAAATTGCCGTTTGCAAGAATTTAATTCAGCTTGGCTACAAAGTATTTGTCGAATTCGGCAATTTTTCAAAAATTGATTTGATAGTTTTAGACGACGAATTTGAAGTTTATAAAATTCAAGTAAAAGCCGTCGAATCGAAAAATGAAGTTGCGACGATTTATTCGATAAAAACTTGTCTGAATCCGAAATATAATTCGATTTATACGGTTCATCAAGTTGATGTTTTTGCTGTTTATATAATTGACCGCGATTTGGTTTTTTATGTATCGGCAAAGGAAATTCTTAAAAATGGCAAAGCATCTAAATTCAGATTATCAAAAAGTAAAAATGGGCAAAAGAAAAAAGTTCGTTATGTTGAAGATTATCTGAATTTTGAGAAAGCCCTCAGAGACTATACGCCGCACACCCAAACAGTTTCGGCTGCGGGTGATGAGATAGTCCAGACTACAACGCTGAAATCTTTAGCGGCTGGTGAAAGCCAGTGTGGTAAGTAATCATCGGGTCGCTGGTTCGATCCCAGCACGACCCACCACTTTCAAATTACAATTACAAAAATTTCTTTTCCTTTCCGCGCCGGAAAAAGTTATTATTAAAATGACGCTTTTCAAGCGTTCACTTCTTTTTATCCTACCTTTTGAGGTCTTGATGAACAATTCTTTTGAATCGCTAACGGGTTTGCCTGTCTTTGCGGGTTATGTGTTTTTCTTTGCGCTCGGCGCGATTATCGGCAGTTTTTTAAACGTCGTCATTCACCGCGTTCCGTTAGAAGAATCCGTGATTTTTCCAAATTCCGCCTGTCCGAAATGCGGAAAGGAAATAAAGTTTTACGACAATATTCCGTTTCTAAGCTGGCTGATTCTCGGCGGAAAATGCCGCAATTGCAAAAGCGCGATTTCGCCGCGTTACGTTGCCGTCGAACTTTTGACCGGATTATTTTTTGTTCTCGTGTTTTGGCGAATCGGCTTTAATCCGTTTCTGCCCGTCACGCTCACATTCGTTTCGGCGATTATCGCGCTGATTTTCATTGACGCGGAAAACATGATTTTGCCAAACGTGATTACTTATCCGCTGCTCGCGTTCGCGTTTTTAGTGCGAATAATTTTTCCGATTTTCGTCGGCGCGCGGTATTTTACGGACATCAGAAGTTTTCCGCCGACTTATTTTCAGGATTCTCCGTTGTGGCTTGTTTCATTGGTCGGCGCAGTTTTCGGCGCGTTAGTCGGCGGCGGTTCGCTATGGCTCGTCGGCGAAATCTGGAAACGTTTGCGCGGGGTCGAAGCGATGGGTTTAGGAGATGTCAAAATGATGTTCGCCGTCGGCGCGTTAATCGGCTGGAAACTCGCTTTTCTGGCGATTTTTATCGGCGCGTTTTCCGGCGCGATTATCGGAATCATCTTTATCGCCCGACAAAAAGACAAAAGCCTGCAAACTTTAATTCCGTTCGGCATTTTTCTCGGCATCGGCTCAATTGTCGCGCTGCTTTTCGGCGATGCGATTATCAACTGGTATTTCGAGAATTTTATCCCGCGATAAGATTTAATTTCTATCCACTAGAGATTCAAGCCGCGCCGCTTTTTCCATACAATTCGTCGAGCAGTAAATCGTTTTCGAGCGCAGATTAACTGCGTCCGACGGCGCAAGCCATTTTCCGCAGCGGGCGCAGCGAACGAGCGATTCGCCTTTTTCAATTTTGCGTTTTGCGGCTGGTTTTTCCGATGGTTTTGACGCTTGCCTGATTTGCTTATACATTCGCCAGACGTGCAGTCCGGTTTGAATCTGACGACGATAACGCAGCGCGAGCAGCATCAGCAACACCAGCAGAATAAAAAGTATGACGAGAAATTTCATTATTTTTTATCCGGTTGAGAAAGCTGCGTTTCCAATTCCGGCAACGCTTCGTTTTTCGGATTTATTTCTCTGAGTTTATCAAAATATTTCTCGGCTTCGCCCGTTTTGCCCGTATTTATAAACGCTCTGGTGATAAATTCTAGAGTTTTTTCATTCTTCGGACTCGTCTGCAAAGATTTTTGAAATTCGGCCATCGCCTTTTCATTTTCGGGCGGATTGGCAAATAAAAAAGTCGCGCCTAAATTTGTCTGCGACAGCGCGTCGTTCGGATTCATCGCCAGAACTTTTTGGTAAAAACCTCTCGATAATTCGAGATTTTTATTTATATCGTTTTTCGCTTCGGCGGAATTTGAATCGGCGGCGTTTTGCGCGAGGTCGAAATAAATATCGCCGAGCGTGTTTAAAGAATTGTAATCCTTCGGATTTTTTTCGGCGGCGCGACCCAAAAGCCGCGCGATGTCGGGCAGCCATTTCGTCTGCCGCGTCATCGTCGAATAACGATACAAAGCCAGCGCGAGATTTTTTTGCGACTCGATGTCGCCGGAATTTTTATCGGCTTCGGCAATTTTTTGTCGGATTTCCTCGTCCGTCAAAACGGCTTCCGGCGAATCCTTTTCCGCTTCGACCGGCGGCGCGGTTTTTAAACGTCCAGCTTCGGCGGTTAAATTTTCTATTTCACGACGGTTCAGCGCGTTTGCCAGTAAAAATCCGCCCGCAAAACTGATGACGACGGCGACGAGCGACAGCCAAAAAATTTTCCTGTTCATTCGTGAAAAGTTTAGCAAAAGGATTTTCAAAAAGCGAAAGCGTCACGGTTTTGCAACTGCCGCGACGCTTTGCTCAAAATAAATTTTTCGTCTGCTATTTTTTCTTGTCGGTTTCCGAAGGAATATACGGCAAATCTTCGGCGCGGCGGCGAATCGGCGGGTCGGTCGCGGGGCGGCGCGGAATGGCGAATGTATCGCGGCGGTCAACGCTGCCGGTCGGCAAACCTTTGCCGTGAACGGCTTCGACCAGAATTCTGGTTATCTCCTGCGAGAGCGTGCGATGCTCGCCCGCCGCGCGCCGCCGCAGAGATTCCTTTAATTCATTTGGCACATACGCGCCGATAAAAACACCTTTCCGGTTTGACATTATTTTGTGTTGCTCCTTTTATCGGAAAAATAAAATTGCTTTGAAAAACCCTGCGCGAAGGAAACAAATCTGTAAGCCGAATTTTGTTCTTTGAATAAATCAAAGCGGCAATCATTCATCCAGGCGATTCGTCGCCGAACCGCTCAAGCGACCTACCCGAAAACGCCGTCCGATTCGCATCGAACTTTGAGCGGACAACTCTTTAAAACGTTTTCCTATTTGGTCTTGCACCGCGAGGAGTTTGCCTAGCCGCGCCTGTTACCAAACGCGCTGGTGCGCTCTTACTTTAATTTGCCGTATCACTCGGCAACCGCGCCATTTCACCCATCACCGATTCTCCTTATTTCGGTTCGCTGAAGAACCGCGAGCGTCGGCTGGTTTATTTTCTGTTGCACTTGTCGTCACCCGAAAAAATCGGATGCCCGGACGTTATCCGGCTCGCCGTCCTGCGGTGTTCGGACTTTCCTCTCTTGAAATTCATCAACAGCGACTGCCCGACTTGCTTCTTTCTGCAAGGCTTCGTTAGTTTAACAAAAAGTGTTGAACAAATACAATCTAAGTTTATCGAGTTGACAGAAGTTTGCCGAGTTGACCGAGTTCGTAAAGTTTTCAAACTCGGTCAACTTCTGGCAACTAATTCCCGATTTCAATGGTGTCGCCGGATTCAATTTCGGGGTCGGGAGTTTTTCCGTCTTTGACGGCTTTCAAATCATAGTTGGTCGGCGTGAGCATTCCGGCTTCATTTTTGCGGCGAATAACAACTTTTTTCACCGATTGTTTTTTCAATCCGCCGGAGGCGAGAATTGCCTGCGTCAAGGAAATTCCTTTGTAAAAATCTTTTTGCCCGCCGGAAACGATTTCGCCGCCGATATAATAAAACTGTTTTCCGCTATTTGAATCGGCAATTTCCGACGCTGTAAATTCCACGATGTCACCCGGAAAAATCAAAACGTCGTCGGATTTTTGGTCTTTCAAATCAATTGTCTCGGTTTGCGAATCGCTTCTTTTGATAACGGCGCGATTCGCGTTCGGCTGCACAATCGCTTCGGCGCGAACCACTAGAAGCGGATAGGCTTCGCGCTGTAAAAATTTTTCGCCCGCTTTTTCGACCATTCCGAGAACCGTGTAACTGTGACTGTTATGCTCGCGCACTTTTACCGAAATTTGCGGATTTCCGTAAAGTTTAATTTTTTCCTGCAAGGCGATTTTGATTTCGTCGGTCGTCAAACCCGAGACGGAAACCATTTCACCGGCGAGCGGATAATCAATCGTTCCATCTTTTAAAACCGTAAAATAAGTCGATTCTTTCGCCGGAGCGTTTTGCAGACTGATAAAAAGAACATCGCCCGCGCCAACTTTATAAATTTCAGAAGGCGAAGTCGCCGCGTTTAATTTCTTCAACTCTTCCAAAGTTTTTTTCGCTGCCGGATGATTTTCAGCCTCAACGTTTTCCGTATTTGCAGGTAACAAAGATGGCTGAACGTCGGCTTCACCGTTGCCTTCGCTGACGACGGCTGCGTTATTTTCGGCGTTTGTATTGGCAGATTCGATACCGACGATTTTCTGCACGGCGGAATTATTTTGCGTTTCGGAATTTGAGGCTTTCGCCAGTTCTGTTCTGCCTTTCGGATTCGGCGCAAACGGCGAGTTGCGTTTAATTTTCGCGCTCGGGGTCTGGGCAAACGACAATCCGACCAGCAAAAAGCCTGCGGCAATTGCGGAGAAAATTTTATTGTTCGGCAAAAAACGTTTCATTAGCTTTCTCGTAGTTTCTGCTCTGAACTCGATTTGAATTATTTGGTTTGGCAATAAAAATAACTCAATTTTTCGTTTTGAGCAAGTATTTAAACTCGTTTCCTCGCTGAATCGGGTGCGGGAAACTCTTTTCCTTCTTTTATAAATTTCTAAAAACCCTTTAATTCTAGTATTTTGGAAAATTTTTTGAATCGGACGATTCTTCAAAGTCCGAGCGATGAAATTTCTACCCTTCCTGACGGTCGGGTTTCTGATTCGCTCTCACCAATTTCTTTCAGCGGAAAGTTTCCGGCGGATAGAGATGCGACCATTTTAAATTAAGATTATCGCGCAGAGATTTTTCGGATTCCGCAGCCGTTTTGCAGGAAATCAAAATTTTTGCTATTTCGATTGCTTCTTCCAAAGCGATATTTTCGATGACGCGGCGGACGCGCGAAATCGAATTGACGTTCATACTCAATTCCGCCGCGCCGAGACCGATTAAAACCGGCGCATAGACGGGCGAGCCAGCCATTTCGCCGCAGATGATTAAAGGCTTTCCGCTTTGCTCAGCCGCGCTGATAATTTTTTTAACCGCGCGCAAAACCGCCGGATGCATTGTCCGAAACCAATCGGCAACGCCTTCGTTATCGCGGTCAACCGCCAGCAGATACTGCACCAAATCGTTAGTGCCGAGATTCATAAAATCCACCTCCGCCGCGATTTCCTCAATCATCAAAACCGCCGACGGGATTTCAATCATCGCGCCGATTTTCGGACTGCCGAAAGCGATTTTTCTTTTTTTCAGCCGAGCTTTTTCTTCTTCGAGAATTTCTTTGGCACGGCGGATTTCCGAAACGTCGGAAATCATCGGCAAAACAATTCCCAGATTTCCCATATGCGCGGCTTGCAGCAAAGCGCGAAGCGGAATCCGAAATTGTTTTTCATAAGCGAAACTAAGGCGCACGGCGCGCAGTCCGAGCGCGGGATTTTTTTCGCGCGTTTCCGCTTCGTCGCCGACCTGTTCGAGATTCAAATCGAACGTGCGAATTTTTACGTCGCCTGCCGCCGCGAGTTCGACGATTTTTCGATAAGCGTTTATCTGCTCGGCTTCGGACGGAAATCCTCGATTTTGATTAAACAAAAATTCCGAACGGAAAAGCCCGATGCCTTCCGCGCCGAATCTTCTGGCGGATTCGTAATCTTTTGAAATATCGAGATTGACGCGAATCGTGATTTTTCTGCCGTCGAGCGTTTTCGGCGTTCCTTTATTTAATTCCGAATTTCCTTTTTTTGTTTTCTGAAACTGCGCGGCGGATTCCTCATATTTTTTTAAGGTTTCTTTAGAAGGTTTCAAAACAATCTGCCCGTTGTAGCCATCCACCACGACTTCGTCGCCGGTTTGAATTTTTCTCAAGATTTCTTTGATGCCCGTCACCGCCGGTAAATTCAGTTCGCGCGCCAAAATAAAACTGTTCGAAGTCCAGCCGCCGTTTTCGGTAATAATCGCTTTGATGTCGCTGCGGCTCAGTTCGACGAGCGTCGAAGGATTAACTTCTTTGGCAACGATTATCGAATCTTTTTCGAGCGAAAACGGAATTTTGCCGCTTCCGCCGAGCGCGTTCAGCAGACGTTCGGTGACATCTTCCAAATCAATCCGGCGTTCGCGCAAATGGTCGTCGGCGATGTCTTTGTAAATCGAAATATAACGCTCGGCGACGAGCTTGACCGCCCATTCCGCGTTGACTTTTTGCTCGCCGATGATAGTTTCGATTTTCGCAGAAAGCGCGTTATCTTCCAAAATCAATTGATGCGTTTCAAAAATTTGCGTCTGCGTTCCGTTTCTTTGCGAACCGAGTTTGGTCAATTGTCTTTTCGCCAGCCGAACGGCGGCGCGAAACCGGCGCAGTTCGCGCTCGATTTGCGAATCCTGCAAATTGATGCGGTAAAATTGTCTCTTTTTTCCGTGCAGGCAGATTGTCCTGCCGATTGCCGCGCCGCGCGAAACGGCTCGCCCGCGCAAGGTCATCTCGCTTTGACTTTTGCGTTGAGGAATTTGTTTTTGCCGTTTAGAATTAACCATTTTCTTGAGCGCAGCCGATTTTGATTACGAGGCGCGAAGCCGCAAGGACGAATCGTGTTTCGGATAATTCATAAATTTAATGGAAAATTGAAAACGGAAAATGGAAAATTTTAAGCGGGCAGCTTAAATCAGCTTTTTATTTTGCATTTTGCATTTTCCGTTTTCAATTAATTTTCACTCCCTTCGATTTTTCGACAATAGTTTTACAGGCTGCTTCGGCGTTTTCGGCGAAATTCAAAATCGAAGCATCCTTTTCGGTGACAACCAGATTTTCCATCCAGCAATCGACGACCCGTTTCCAACATTCGCCCAGTAAAACCAACGGGCGCGGCTCGATAACGCCGGTTTGCAGTTTGTTCCAAACGAGCGAAATTTCCGTGACCGTTCCCATTCCGCCACGCAGGGCGACGAAACCGACGCTTCTTTCAATCAGATTTTGCAGGCGTTCGTAAAAATGTTTGGTCGCCACTTTGTCGGTCAGATAACGGTTCGGTTCGCCTTTGAATTGATTCATCACGATGCCGAAAACACGCCCGCCTTTTTCGCGCGCGCCGCGCGAGGCGGCTTCCATCACGCCGAGATAACCGCCCGTGCAAATCGTAAAACCGGCTTCAGCTAAATGCCCGCCGAGTTCCTTCGCCTGATTGTATTCTTCCGAATTTTCGCCGCAACGCGAACCGCCGAAAATCGTGACAATTCTTTCTTCCGCCATAACTTTAAAATTTTACCTTAAAATTCGATTTGCGACATTACTCGTCATAAAAATCTCACGAACAATTTTCGATTCATTTAATTTTCAGATTTTCCGTCAGATATTTATCCAATTCGTCAATCGGATTTTCGCGCGTGATAAAACCGACGTGACCATCAGGACGGACAAAGACGCTGAACGTCTTGTTCGTTCCGAAAATTTCGGCGATATGCGGATAAAGCGGAATCGTTTTGTAATCGATTAACGCCGCGTATTTTTCCGCGACGACTGTTTCAACCGCCGACAAATCCGTATTGCCGTCCGAAAAAACAATCAAATGACATTTCGGCGCGGACAGATTTTCAAATAAACTTTTGCCGTCCGCCGCAAAATACGGAAAGCGGTTTCCGGCTTTGATTTTAAAGACTTCGTGCGAATTATGACGGCTCAAAGAACTTTTGTCATAGCTGATACCGATTTGCGAAATAAGCGGAAAAATAAACTGCTTCGCCGCCTTGAAATGGAAAGCGAATTTCGCCAGCGCGGGCAAAATCTTTTCGCGGAAAATTCTGAAATACCATTCTTCGCCCGCGCCGAATTCAAACATTTCATCGGTCGTCCGCAACAGCCTTTTCGCGTTTTCGAGTCGTTCTTCGTTGTAAGTTTCGAGTAAAGATTCGTCCGCTTTATCCTTCAAAACGAACGCCAGTTTCCACGCGAGATTGTAAGAATCTTGAATGCCGGTGTTCATTCCCTGCCCGCCCGCAGGCGTGTGAATATGCGCCGCGTCTCCGGCAAGAAAACCTCTGCCGTTTGAGAATTTTTCGGCGTGGCGCGTGTGGATTTTGTAGGTCGAAAACCATCGGACGTTTGTAATATCGAGCGGAATCCGCGCCAACGCTTTGACCTTGTTTTCAATTTCCTCGTATTTAAAATCCTCGTTTTTATTTTCTTCAAATTCGGGCAGATTGCCGATTAAACGCCAGTGTTTTTCGCCCTGCATCGGAAAGAAAATAACAAATGCGTCGCTGCCGAAAACCAGATGCAGCGTTTCGTGATTCAACTCCGTTTTCATATCGACATCGGCGACGTAAAACAAACGCGCGTCCGTTTCGCCTTCAAAACCGAGATTCAAAAGATGGCGCGTTTTACTCGACGCGCCATCGCAGCCGACGATATATTTCGCTTCGATTGGCTGGCGTTCGCCGCTGGCGGATTTGACCGTCGCCGTAATTCCCTGTTCGTCCCGCGCGAGTCCTTCGAGTTCGGTTTGCCACCAAACTTTCTTTTCGCTGCTCTGCAAAAATTCATCAAGCAGTTGTTCATTTTTGCTTTGTTCGAGCATCAGCACAAACGGAAACGGGCTTAAATCCTTGCCGAAATCCGTAAAATCCAGTTGCGCCTGAATTTTTCCTTCGTTCATAATGGCGGCGTTATGAGCGATTGCGCCGCGTTCGATTGCAGTTTGCGCTAAATCAATCTGGTCGTAAATTTCCAGCGTCCGCGCGTGAACGACGATGGCTTTCGAGAGTTCCGTCACGCCCTGTTTTTCGTCAACGATAATAAAATCCACGCCGTAACGAATTAATTGCGCCGCGAGCGATAAACCTGTCGGACCCGCGCCGACAATTAAAACTTCAGTCTGCATAAATTTATTCCTCTGTGCCGCCGAATGATTTACTCTGAATAAATAATAGACGGACAACGATTAAATTTCCATTGCCGATATTTTATTGCCTAATATCGATTTTTAACCGGCGACAAAATGGAAAATAAATGTTATGATTGCCTATGATGTATAGTCCTTTATCAATCAGACGGCGCAACATTCTGGGTGACATTTATACCAAATGCGACCCGATAACCAGTATTCCGGTTTATATGGAAACCAAAACCGAAGAACCAATCGGATTTGTTGACGAAAGTCTCGGACGTTATTCCGATGCCTTCGTCTTTCATTTGCCCGAAGACATTTGCAAAAAACTTTCGACCAGCAGTTACCAAGTCTTTATAGATTTTGAATCGCCCGATAAGGAAAACCGCATCAAACTTAATCACATTATTCTCGTTTCCAGACAACTGCCGGTCGCCGTTCCCAGAAGAAACGCCCGTCTGTTAGCCGGAGAAGGCAAATAACATTGGGATTTTTATTGTCCGCGCCGGTTAATTCCTAAAATCGTATTCCGGCGCGAGCCGTCAAGAAAAATATTTAATCAGTGGTTAGCTGTCGGAATTTCATCAGGCTGTAATAAGACGACTTTACCGTTGCGCCAAATAGCCGCCGGATTATTTGCGAGTTTGTGTTTTATTAGTGCCTCGCGGACGGCTTTTTTGATTGTCGCGTCAACTTCTTTACCATATTCGACGAGTAAATTTATCGAATCGAATTTTACCTTTTTATCTGCCGCCATAAAATTAACTTTTCAATCTTTCCGTCTGTTATTTTCTCACGCCAGCAATTGGCTGACAATTTCGTCAATCGCCGTCATTTCGTCTTTCAGATACTCTTTGACCGCCAAACGAAGCCGTCCGAGATTCATCGGCGCAACCGTTTGCAGAAATTCTCGCGCTTGTCTGTGACAAGTT
The DNA here is from genome assembly GCA_050996405.1 of Pyrinomonadaceae bacterium. Taxonomy (GTDB): domain Bacteria; phylum Acidobacteriota; class Blastocatellia; order Pyrinomonadales; family Pyrinomonadaceae; genus JBPCRW01. Next base: position 10,771 of record JBPCRW010000292.1, read on the forward strand.
TCGCTCAAACGCGCCAATTGCAAATGCCGCGAATCGCTCGCCGAAAAACGCGGAAAATAAACGTCCAAAATTTTGCTTGAAACATCTCTTGCGCCAAACAAACCTTTCGTTTGAAAATCTTTCATACTTTCATTTACAAAAGTCGCGTTAAGAATCGCCGTCAAATAATGTGCTTCATCGAGATTGTAAGTTGCAAAAGAATATGCTTTGTTTTCAACGACAAACTCCAAATCAATCTCGCTTCGTTTGACGATGGTTGAATTCGCGTCTTTTGCTGATTTATTGTAAAGCACCAAATATGGCAAGTTTAAGTTTTGGTCTGTTAGTTTATTCTGCCAATTCAAATAATTGGTTGCTGATATTTTTCGATTTTTTTCCGTTCTTCGTTCTTCCCAGATTTTTTCAACCTCATCAAACCAGCGCGAAGCATTAAGAAAACCTTCGCGGCGCAGTTCTTCCGCCGTGTGAAGTTTGATTCGTTTGGCTTCGGCTCTGGTTTCGATGGTCGCAGGCAAAATAATGAGGTCAGGATTTTGAAAAGCAAAAGGCAACAAACTTTTTGACAAAGCCGTGCGAAAGAGAAATTTGCACTCGATTCTGCCTCTCAATTCAAAATCCTTCCAAGGTTCTTTTTTATCAAGTATTGTGGAAGTTCTGGCATTGATAATCCTATCCTCGTCAAAATCGGGCGGAAGCGTCTGGTTTAATTCGACAAAATAGAACGCTTGCGGAAAAATAGTCGCGCCATTTTTGAACTCGTTTTTATAAGGATTCGGCTGGCTTGTCGCAGTTTGCTCGCGTTCGGAAAAAGCCGTCGAATTGCCTTGTCTGACGTAATAAAAATTGGTTTCTGTTTCGCTCAATTTCGCTTCGGCTTCGAGCCAATTGGAATTATGCGTTTTTAATTTTCCGCTAAATATTTTGCCGTCAAATGCAGAAGCCCGCACGGAGTAAGGGCGCATTTCAGAATCGGAAGACAAACTTACTTCGTGCGTGTTTCTGCCTTGTTCTACATTTTTCGCGGCGAACAAAACACAGCTTGGAATGCGAAACAGCGGCGAAACTTTATCCAAATCCCAGAGATTTGTCAGCGAAAAACCTTTGGCGCGTCCGCTTCGCGTGTTGTCGTGATGGTCGGCGGAAAAAAATGAGCGCGGCAAAACAAACGCCAGCCTTCCGTTCGTTTTCAAAAAATAGCCCGAACAATAAGCCAGAAAAATCGCGGCAATTTCCAGATGCGGAAAATTCGCCTGCCGCAGAGGTTTAACGTCGTGTTCCTTTGCCAGTTTGTTCAAAATATCCTGATAGCCTTCGTTTTTGATTGAACTGTATGTGAACCAGGGCGGATTGCCGATGACGTAATCGAATTTCGCGGCGAGAAAATACGGCTTGTAGAGATTCTGCACGATGAAATGCCAGATCGAATCTCTGCCGTTTTCCTTGACCTGTTTCAATCCGCGATAAATCTGATAAAAACTTTCGGCGATTTCATCTGAAATTTCCGCGTTTCGATTTTGACTGCGTAAGATATTGGTAAAAGTCGCCAGTTGTTCGTCCGCTTTGTTTCGCGTTTGTTCGGCAAGTTCTTCGCACAGGTCAAGCGCGCGGTCAAACAGCGCGACATCTCCAAAAATCCGTGTCGTCAAAGGATAATTTTCGTTGTCAATCTGCATCATAAATTGACTGCCGAACATATCGGTTACGCCCTGCGGCGCAAGCAAAGTGTTCGCCAGAATTATATTCAGATGAACGGGCTTTTTGGCGTGTGTGACGGCTTTTCCAAAGGCAAGCAAAAGCGTGGTTTTGGCAATCTGCACCGAAAGCGGATGAATATCAATCCCGTAAATCTGCTCGTTCAAATTTTCGATTTTTGTGTTTGGATTGAGAAATTTGATGCGCGAAATCGCGGCGCGCAAAAACGAACCGCTGCCGCACGACGGGTCTAAAATTTTATCGGTTTCGGTAAAGTTAAACTCCGCAGCAACTCTTTCACATAACCAATCGGGCGTGTAATATTCGCCGAGCGCGTGGCGCGTGTCGAGGTCAATCAATTCCTGATAAACGCCTTTCAAAATGTCTTCGTGAACATTTTGGAAATCAAACATCGAAAGTTCCTGCGCGATGCGCCGAAAAACTTTTTTCAAAGCACGAAAACTCACGTCGGTTTTAACCCAATGAAAAAAATCGTTTTCGACAAAATTGGCGATATTGAGTTTTTGAAAAATCGTGCCGTCAACGATTGATTTCATCTCGCCGTCGTCAATATAATCGTCATTTGAAACGACGGTGTAGGCAAGCATTTTCGAGAAAATGCTCAAATAAGTGTGAATCAAAAATTTGCCTTCCGTGTCTTCAAATGAACCGTAAGCGATGGATAAAAACTTTTTCCATTGCTCGTATAAAACCCGCACTTCCGATTTTTCGCGGACTTCGCGGAAATGTTTTGTCAGTTCACGAAAGCCTTGAATAAAAACGTGGCTTTGATAGCCGAACGCTTCTTCGATACCTTTGAGTGTCGCTTTCTGCTTTTCTTCTTTGAACAAAAAGCGGTCAATCCAATAAAAAAATTCTTCCGTGTTGTGTTCCGTCAAAGTAAAAGACGAGCTTTCGATTTCGTTCAAAATCAATTCATCTTCTTTGAGCGTTTCGATGATTTCAAGCTGCGAAACGTCGGGCGCGAAAACTTTCCAGCTAATAAAATCCGAAGCAATCAGCGTGTAATTATAGCCTTCGCCCGAATTGAATTGCCCCAGAAGATAACCCGCAAGCTGCTCTTTGGCGTGTTTAAGCGTTTTCTTGAGGTCGTTTTCAAACTCGATAATGATTTTGTTGTAAAGCGTGTCCGCGCTTCCGCGATAAACTTTGTCTTTTCGCGGGATATTCAAAATCGCGCGTTCCGCGCCGCTGCTGATTGCGTCAATCACGTTTCTGGTTTCCTCGTTTTCCGCGTAAAGACGATTGAGCAAATCTTTAAACGCTTCTTTTTTTGTGAGTTCTTTGCTGGCATTTTTAATCTTTTGTAAGAACTCTTTGATTTGTTCGGTTCGCGTTTGGAGCATAAATTTTACGGTTTCAAACGATAGAGCATTCGCGGAAAAGGAATTGTTTCTCTCACATGCTCGATGCCGCGCATCCAAGCCGCGCAGCGTTCGATGCCCATTCCGAAACCGGCGTGCGGGACTGCTTTTTATTTGAATATGTCATCAAAAATACTTTCTAAATTTTCTTCAGAAACCTCCAGCATTTCGCCGTGAATAATTTTTAGAGAATCTAAAATAGAAGCGAATTTCTGAAAGCCGTTTTCGCTTCGGAGTTCAATCCAATCAACATTCAAACTATTCAACTGTCGCTTATTCATATCGGAAAGTTTATCGGCGACAAACACGCGGCTGTCTCTGGCGATAACGGCATCGGCACTTTCGGGATTGCCTTTACCCATTAATTTGACTTCGCATTTATATTGATTGCTTCCCTCGATAAAATAAAAATCTATTTCACGTTCAAAGGTCGTTTCGTCAACTTCGACGGTTTTGCCTTTGAGTTTAACGGAATAATTTTCATTGGCGACTTGATATAATTTGCACAACGTCAGCATTAAAGGCTTTTCAACTTTTTTGCCTGCCGTTGACCATAAACCGCCGCGCAAAGCCGCGCGTTTAACGGCAAGTGTATTTATTACCAATAAACTTTCGTTGATATTTAATTCGATGCTGACTTGTTTGAATTTAATCGTAAGCATTAAATCAATTTCGCTTTGATTTTGAATCAAGTCGCTGATTGCATTATAAAGCGTATCGTAATGTTCATTCGAGGCATCAATCACAACTTGCTTGTTAGCGGAGTTATACATATTCGTGATTGTCTTTTTATTTAGTCCCGAATTGATAGCGATTTCATCTGAGGACAATGATTCATTTAGAAAAGTGTTTTTATACCAATCGCCGTCAATTTCAACACTGTCAAATTTTGCCTGTGCAACTTTTTTAAAAAATTCGATGGCAAATTGTAAAAATTCCGCATTGATAAGCGCGACGACTTCGATACGATAATCTTCGCCTTTGAGAAGGCGTTTAATAATATTCTTAGTTACTTGTTCGGTTAATGTCATTGTTTTTGATTGAATCTATAAACTGCTTTAAGGTTAAGAATTTTGTGTAATTTTTAGTGAATAAAGAAACATCTTTTTGCGCTTTACTTTGCATATACGCGAAATAATCTTTTTCCTTCTCGGTTAAAAAGAAATTTCGACCTAAACTTTTTGCCGTTCTGCCTACTGTTCCACTTCCGCCAAAAGGATCAAAAATTAAATCATCCTTATACGAGTAATATTGAATGACTCTTCGACATAATTCTACGGGGAAAATTGCCGAATGAACTTTGTCAAACTTTGGGTCAATTCTCCATACATTAGTTGTTTCATATTCGCCCGCAACTTTGCTTTCTTCGACAACTTTCTGCGGATAACTTCGCATATTCCAATCTAAAAGGCGAGTTGTTTCTTTACGATAAACCATTAAATACTCTGTTACTGAATTCGGTTTATATCCTAACGGTTTGCGGTGTTGATGAAATCCGCCGACGCGATTCTTAACACTATATTCCGGCTTTAGCCAGATAATATCATCAATAAAATCCCAGCCCATTTTGACTAAATAATGGTGTAAATCAAACGGAATCGGATAACGCTTGCTCGAATGAGCGCGACTGACACGCGGAACGATAACAGGTGAAGTATTAACAATTAAAAATCTACCTTCCTTTGTAACCCGATGAACCTCTTGAAAGACGCCTGCCAGGAATTTCAAATAATCGTCATAACTGGGATAAATTGCATAGTCCCTAGCGTTATAATATGGCGGCGAAGTAAAAGTTAGATGAACGCTCTCGTTAGGAACATTAAGCAAGGCTTCCCGAACATCGGCATTAACGACGACGTTTTTAAGATAATCGTAAGTTTCCGGGTGCGGTTTTTCATTTTCCGTCTTCGTCTTTTCAGCAAAATACTCTTTATAGATAACTGTTCTAACCGTTTCGTTTTCGTGATTGAGCAACGGCTTTAACTTTCGCTCGACTAAAATATCATCGTCATAAACAAGCAGTCCGCGAATCGCCTGACAAACTACTTTCGGGTCTTCGTCTTGCAGAATTTCAAATAAATACGGTTTATTTTGCGGTTTGCGAAGTCTGCCGATTGCCGAAACTATTTCGCGGCGCGTTCCGGTGTCGGTTTCTTGCTTAAAGGCGTTCCAAAGCGGTTCGAGGCTATTGGATTGGTTAAGTTTGGCAATATTCTTTGCGGCTAAAAATCTTATTTTCGGATTGTTATGTTTCAAAAGATTAAACAAAAATCCACCTTGAAAACCATTCGGCAAATACCCCAAGTCTTCAAGCGTGGAAATCAAATTTTTATCACTCTGATTTTCAGTATTCATTTCAGACATATTTAATGAAAGCACACAAATTTGATCTATACCAAACAAAGCATAAATTTACGGTTTCAAACGATAAAGCATTCGCGGAAAAGGAATCGTTTCGCGGACATGCTCGATGCCGCACATCCACGCCGTCGCGCGTTCGATGCCCATTCCGAAACCGGCGTGCGGGACTGCTCCGAAACGCCGCAAATCCAGATACCATTCAAACGATTCTTTCGGCAGATTGTGCGCCGCAATTTGTTCTTCCAAAAATTTCAAATCAAACGCGCGTTCGCCGCCGCCGATAATTTCGCCGTAGCCTTCGGGCGCGAGCAAATCCGCGCCTAACGCCAATTCGGGTCGTTCCTTGTCGCGTTCAAAATAAAACGCTTTGATGACCGCCGGAAAATGATGAACGAAAACGGGCGCGGCGAATTGACTGGAAATATAAGTTTCGTCGGGCGCGCCGAAATCGCCGCCCCACTCGAAATCGTGTTCGAGTTCGCCTTTTTGAAAACCTTCCTGCAAAATTTTAACGGCTTCGTCGTAATGAACACGCGGAAATTTATTTTGCGGAATCGCTTCGAGTTTTGAAATATCTCTTTCCAAAACTTTTAATTCTTCCTGCCGGTCATTTAAAACTCTCTCGACAATAAAATTTATCAAGCCTTCGCCCAAATTCATCACATCGTCCAGTTGCGCGTAAGCCATTTCGGGTTCGACCATCCAAAATTCCGTTAAATGACGGCGCGTTTTTGATTTTTCGGCGCGAAACACTGGACCGAAAGCGTAACTTTTGCCGAACGCGGCGGCGGTTGCCTCGTTATAAAGCTGCCCGCTTTGCGTCAAATACGCTTTCGCGTCGTCGAAATAATCTACTTCAAAAAGCGTCGTCGTGCCTTCGCAGGCGGCGGGCGTAAAAATCGGCGTGTCGGCAAGAATAAAACCGTTCGAGTCCAAAAAATCGCGTGTCGCTTTGATAACCGTGTGACGAACTTTTAAAACGGCGTGCTGTTTTTTCGAGCGAATCCACAAATGGCGATTGTCCATCAAAAATTCCGTGCCGTGTTCCTTCGGCGTAATCGGATATTCCGAAGCGTTTTGAATGACTTCCAAATTCGTGACATCTAATTCAACGCCGATGCTTGAGCGCGTATCTTCTTTGACTTTGCCCGTTACAATAATTGAAGATTCCTGTCCGAGCGATTTCGCTTTCTCGAAAAGTTCTTCCGAGTTCGGTTTAAAAACGACGCACTGCACAATTCCCGTCCCGTCGCGCAATTGCAAAAAAACCAATTTCCCGCTTGAACGCGCGTTATACAGCCAACCTTTTAATGTAACTTCCGCGCCGACGTGATTTTTTAATTCGTTGATATATGTCTGATTCATAATTGAAAATATTTTTATAATGACTCTCGTAGATTTTTTAGTTTCGTTAAAATTTCGGGTGCTTCCTTGAGTTCGACCAGCGGCGCGAGTTGCTCGTTGATGTAATTCCAATCGAGTTTAGTTTGAACCGAAAGAATGTTTTCAATATCTGCCCAATCTTGCGAACGGGCGGCGAAGGCTTTGAAAACAATCAAATCTTCCGCCGAACAAGTCGTTAAGGAAATGTCTTTCAGAAATTGAAATTTTGTCGCGCGATTAACCGCGCTTTCCTCGAAAAACAACGCGCCGAGAGAAATATCAATGCCGACGTTTTTAATTTGAAGTAGTAAAATTCGGCTTCGCAGCGCAAACTGTTTCGGGTTTTTGATTCGTGATTGAAATTTACGCAAAATTCTATCAATGTAAATTTCTTCCGAGCCGAAGCCAGTCAGCAAAGTCAAATCCGCGTCGTTCGTAAGGCGCGGTTTCGCCCATCTTTGCAGAGCGATTCCGCCGATGAAACAAAACTTCCAATCGTTCGCGCCGAAAAAATCTTGAATTTGCCGAGCCGCTTCAAAAACCTGTTTCATTTTTTCAATTTTGCAAAAAGTTTCTGCATCTCGATTAAACCCGAAGTCGGTTTCGGCGGATAAAATTCCAGAGCCGATTCAGAGGCATCGCTCAAAGATAAAATTGTTTCCGCCAAATCTGAACGACGAAATTCCTCAAGTTTAAGTTTTTCCAGAAACTTGCCCGTCTCTTTCCAGCGATTGACGTATTCGCGCATTTTTTCGCGTTCGTCTCCATTCATCAAACAAAATTTTATCATAGGTTTCGATGAAAATTGATTTGCCTTTTTGAGATTTGACTTTTTTCAAACCGACGCGCAAATTTTAAATAAATGACAGAAGAAAAAAAGAAGAAAAAAGTTAATTATCGAAGCGCGTGGGCTGAAGCAAAAGAAATTATCTGGCGGGCGCGGTATCGTCTGGGAATCGGCAGCGCGTTGATGCTCATCTCGCGGCTGGCGGGAATGGTTTTGCCAGCTTCGACCAAATATGTCGGCGACGAAGTTTTCACCAAACATCGCTACGAACTTTTGAAATGGATTGCGCTGGCGATTGGCGTTTCGACTTTGATTCAAGGCGTGACATCGTTCGCGCTGTCGCAAATTTTGGGCGTGGCGGCGCAGAAAGCGATTACGAATATGCGGATGCGCGTTCAACAGAGAATTGAACGACTGCCGATTTCCTACTTCGATTCGACGCAAAGCGGGCAGCTTATTTCGCGGATTATGAACGACGCGGAAGGAATCAGAAATCTTGTCGGAACGGGTTTAGGGCAAATTCTCGGCAGCATCGTGACGGCGACAATTTCGCTTGTCGTTTTGTTTTACATCAACTGGCGTTTGACTTCGGCGACGATTGTCGTGCTTGCATTATTCGGCGGAGTTTTGTATTACGCCTTCAAAAAACTGCGCCCCATCTTCCGCGAACGCAATGTTATCAACGCCGAAGTGACGGGGCGTTTGGGCGAAAGTTTGGGCGGAATCCGCGTCGTCAAAGCCTACACTGCCGAAAAACGCGAAGAACTTTCATTCGCTCGCGGCGCGCACAAACTGCTTCGCAACGTCGCTAAAACCGTCACCGGAGTTTCGGCGGTTTCGTCGTTTTCGTCAATCGTTATCGGCGCGATTGCCGTCGTGATGATTGTCATCGGCGGCAATGCAGTGATAGACAAAACAATGACGCTCGGCGATTTTTTGATGTATATTTCGTTCACATTTCTGCTGGCGATGCCGATTATCGAACTGACTTCCATCGGCACGCAGATTAGCGAAGCGTTTGCCGGTTTGGACAGAATCCGCGAAGTCATGGAAATGACGACCGAAGACGAAGAAGACATCAATAAACAACCGCTGAAAACCGTCGCCGGAACGATTGATTTTGAAAATGTTTTCTTTGAATACGAAAAAGGCGTTCCGGTTTTAAAAGATATTTCGTTTCATTCGGAAGCCGGAAAAACGACGGCTCTGGTCGGTTCGTCAGGTTCTGGAAAATCTACGATTTTAAGTCTGGTTTTGAATTTTATCCAGCCGACAAAAGGCAGAATTTCGATTGACGGAAAAAATTTGCAGTCGGTCAAACTGCGCGATTACCGCTCGCATCTCGGCGTGGTTTTGCAGGATAATTTTCTGTTTGACGGCACGATTTTAGACAATATTCGTTTCTCTCATCCGCAGGCTAATCTGGAAGAAATCAAAGCCGTCTGCCGCATCGCCAATGCCGACGAATTTATTGAAAAATTTCCCGACGGCTATAATACAATTGTCGGCGAGCGCGGCGTAAAACTTTCCGGCGGGCAACGCCAACGCATCGGCATTGCCCGCGCGCTGCTAGCGAATCCGCGCATTTTGATTTTAGACGAAGCGACCAGTTCGCTCGATTCGGAAAGTGAAGCATTGATTCAGGAAGGGTTAAACCGTCTGCGGCAGGGACGCACGACGTTTGTCATCGCGCACCGGCTTTCGACGATTCGTTCGGCTGACCAAATTTTAGTCGTCGAAGCGGGCGAAATTTTAGAGCGCGGAACGCACGAAGAATTGATTGCGATGCGCGGCAGATACAAACAGCTTTACGATAAACAATATCGCTTTGAACAAAATCTTTTCGTCAATCCAGGCGAAGAAATAAAAAATCAGCGGAAGATTTCAGCGAGCAAATTATGATCGTAAATTGCGGAATCGGACGTAAGCACTCCGACAGAAATAGGTTAGCTATTTGTTAAAATATTTATTGAGGAAAATAAACTTTTCGTCCTGTAACGACATATTCAGGATGCTCGCGCACCTCAATTTTTACTTCTCTGAGTTTTCCGTCCTGCTCCTGATTCGTCGGGTAATATCCGATGGCATACCGATTGCTGATGAGATTAAAAATTGCTGAATAGACAGTTTCCGCATCTTCCGGTTTTTCAATAAAGCCGGTTTTGCCGCCTGATAACTCAGCAACCTTAAACATTGCCGTTTGCGCCGCCAGCTCCCTTTCAGCTTGTGCCGCCTGAAACTCTCTTACCAGTCTTGCCCTCTCGAAGTAATCAGTCACCCCGATAGCTCTATTAAAATTCTCAAGCGATATTTTGGCACGTGCCAATCGCTCTTCTTTTGAGAATCCAAGAAATCTAATTCCCGGAATGATTGAATAAATTGTCGCTCTTGATCTTTCGACGGCTTCTTTTATATCGCTGAATCCAAAATCCCTTTCACTCTCGTATCTAATTCTGCTTTTTTCTTTGGTTGCTTTAGAAATCTGGTAAGGAGTATCATTGTCCGGCTTAAGCGTCGATATTTCACTTCCGTCTCCCTGAAAAATAATAATCCGTTGACGGTCTTCCGCAGTGAACATTTCATTTAAGACCGCAAGCAAAGCACTAAATTGGTTATTTTTCCCACCGCTACGTGAAATTTTGTCGCTCCAAACTTTTAAACCTCTTTTCTCAAAGGAATCTAATGTTTTTTTAAGCAGCGTTTTGTCAGTTGTAAAATCTACCAGAAGTTTTACATCATCGGTGATAATCGCCATTTTGTCTTGCGGGCTGAGTTTATCAACTAGAAGTTTAGCGGCTTCAATACTGTGGTAAGGAAACTGGTATCCGCCATAATCGATTACTAGGACAATAGAGCGCGGAATAGAAGCATTTTCGCCCGAAGAAAACATTTCAATCGTTTGCGGCACACCGTTTTCCATTACGATAAAATCATCTTTTTTGAGTCCTGTAATTATATTTCCGTTTTGGTCAGTAACTAAAACATCGCTCACGACCAAATCTGTTTTTATCTGAATAGTTTCATCGTCATTAGGCTCGTTGCTCTTTCGGTTAGCTTGAAAATAACGTTGCCCATTATTTTTATATTTTTTGAGACTTGAACCGAATGTTTTTGTTCTAGGTTTTTCCGGTGAAACTGATTGCACAGGCGAAGGAGAAGCGGACGGCGTTTGTCCAAGAGACAAGGAAGCGAAAATTAATAACAAAACAATTATCAAGTGCGATTTCATAATTTACATTCCACCCAAAAATAAAAATTATTACACAAAGCCCACCAAAGGCTTCCAATTTCAGAAACTTTCAAGCGTATTTAGTTGTCGGAGATAAATAAAGAGCAATCATTATAATTGCCCTTTATTTAATGAGCCAGTCAAGAAACTTCTATCAGAAGTAATGACATTGATTATCTGCCCCACAGAACTGACCTCCAAAACAGTCGGCTGATGAGTTACAATCACCACCGGGAGGACCTCCATTGCAATAGACGCAGTGTCTGTAGCAGTCGCTGGCATCGCGCATACAGCTATCGTAACAAGAACCGAATGATACTCCGCATCTGGCGGTGCATTCAGTATCTGAATTTCCCGGATCGCCCGATCCTATGCAGGTCTCACAACACGGTGCTGCCGCTACCGGCTGGGCATATCTGTCGCTCGATGCAACATAAACCAAGCCGATAATCATAAACGCTAAAATCAAACATTTTCTCATCAATTTATAAGTTATTACCTTTTTCATTTCGTTATCCTCCTTTTAGGAATTGAGTTTGTTGATGACTTCCATTTCCTTGTCCGGCGGGAGTTTGCCAACCCAGAAATTCGTCACTTCGCCTTTGTCGTTGGTGAGAATTAAGGTCGGTGTTCCGCTGACTTGGATGTTATCTAGAGATGACCGCCTCACCTCCATTCCGGTTAATCCGAGTTCATTTAAATGCGCCGTGCTTTCTTCAATCGATTGCGGAAAGACGGCAACTAATTTGATATTTTTACCTTTCGCGTTTTCGATTAAACGCTTATAAAACGGTGCGCTTTCATTACAGAAATGACATCCCGTTTGCAAAGCTAAAATTAAGGTTTTCGGTTGACCGGAAAAATTGACATCCGAGACATTTAATTTTGAGCCGATGGCGGGCTGCGCTCGCGCCTGTTGATTTGCCGCTGTGGTGCTGAAAAAGTATTTCTGAACAATCACCGCGCCAATCGCAACGGCAACGACGATGATTGAGATATTAGCGACGAGTTCTATTTTCCGTGATAATTTGTTCATAGTGTAATTCTTCTTAAATTCACAACAAACGCCGAATATATCGATTGAAGAAAACGCCTTTGAGAATAAAACCTCAAAGTGCTTATGATAAATATATTGAATTATCGATTGGTTGCTTGTCGTGAATTTAAGAAAAGTTATATGCCCGTTCTGAAATTCTGTCAAGGATTTTTTTTCGGAAGATAAAATTTCCGTTTGAGTAAAATTTATGAAATATTAGGTCGTTGATTCTCAATATATTTCAGATAAAAATATTGCCCGTTCCGACTTCTCCGCTTAAATGATTCACGCGGATTAGAATTTAAAAACTCCGCGTGAATCCGTTTAATCCGTGTTCATCCGCGTCCTATTTAAAAAGTTTAAGGCTTTAATCTGTTGCCGAGAATTCTTTGCAGACTCGGAAACCTGTCCAATCTTTGCGCCGAGTTGAAAACGATTTGCAGCATCGGTTTTATAAACGGGATGAAATAAGTTTTCGCGCGAAAAGTTGATTGATAGGAAAAAGTTCCGGTCGCTTTCAGGCAGCGTTGAATCGCCTGCAAATCAAATTCTCTGGCAAATTCAGCCGGATTTATAATTTCCAAACCGATTTTTTCTCTCTCGTTTAAAAAGAACGCGCGTTTCCGGCGCACCCAATCGACCGACGGCGGCTCGCTCACGCGGTCTAAAAGTAGCGAAACTAAATCATAGGCGATCGAACCGATGCGCGCGTCTTGATGGTCAATTATCCGTAGACGATTTTCTTTATCGAGCATCAAATTCGCCGCGTGAAAATCGCGGTGACATAAAACTTCGGCGTGTGATTCAAGCTCGCGGGAAATCTCGATAAATTCGGCGGTCAACGCTTTATCGTCGGCAACCGATAGCGGTTGTTTTTTGAACGATTCAAAATAATGTTCTTTGAAAAAATTCAACTCCCATAAAAGTTTTTCCTCGTCGAATTTCAGCCGCGAAGCAATCGAGTTGAGTTCAAACGCTTTCGGCGTGGCGGCTTGAATTCCGGCAATTAACTTTATCGCTTCATTCAATAATCTTTCGCGTTTCTCGTCATCCGATTGCAGTAAAACATCGCGCAAAATTGTATCGCCGAAATCTTCCTGCGCGATGACAGCAAGACGCTCGTCAAAATCGTAAATTTTCGCAACCGGCAAACTGCCGACCAGAAAAAGATTTGTCACGTCGAGATAACTATGTTCGGCGGCTTTAAATGACTCGCCATAGACGCACGCGATTGCAGTTTTTTCCGGCGACCAATTGACGCGAAAATATTCTCGCAAAGAAGCGTCCGGCGTAAGCTGCTCGATGCTTATTTGCGACGCTTCAAATCTGGTCGCCAGAAACTTTTCCAAACGCTTTCGTGCTGAATCCATAGCTAGATTTTTAGTTTAACGGAACAATATAATTTTCGCCTTGAATATAACCCTTCAGAGCCTTTTCGGGAATTTCCGAGCAGTTTCTGACCATTTCGGCGCGGACAATCGCCGCGTTTTCAAAATGTTCGCCCGCTTCGATTTTCACACCGTCGGCGATTATCGCGCGGTAAAGATTCGCTTCATTCGCTATTTCGACATTATCCCAAATGACCGAATCTTTGATATTGGAAGTCAAAGCAATGTCGCAATTTTGACCGGCGAAAAAAGTTTTGCCGTCCATCATCGCTAGAGAAATATCGAGATAGCGCGGAATTGTCGAGAGTTCAAACCAATTCGCGTCTGTAATGTGCGCGGCGATTTTTTCGCCGTTCGCAATCGCCGGATTGTAAAACGTCGGCACGATGTCCGAATAAACGCCGCGCGGAATATAATCGAAAACGCGCGGCTCTAAAATATGAATTCCGGTGAACATCAAGGGAATTTCGTTTAGTCCAGAGTCCAGATTCCAGAGTCCAGAGTCGGAAGCGAAATCCATAGACTC
>JBPCRW010000028.1:0-2560 GCA_050996405.1 Pyrinomonadaceae bacterium
TCTCGGTTACGGTTTGACGACGATTAGGTTTTATCCGATGGTTTGTATGATTTGGCTCGCGCTCGTTTTCGGCTGGTTCGCGCTGACGGTTCTGCGCGGGGCGCGGGAACGATTCGCGTGGGGCGCGTTGTGGTCGGCGATGATTATTCTGGGCGTTTTGCACGTCGTTAATCCTGACGCTTACATCGTTCGCACGAACATCCGGTTAATGCGCGAAGGTCGCAGTTTTGATGCGGCGTATAATTCAAATCTAAGCGACGATGCCGCGCTAATTTTGATTGACGCGCTGCCGTCAATGAATTTCGAGCAAAAATGCCGCGTACAATGGAAACTTTCGCGCCGCTTTGACGAAACGCGAAACGAAAGCGATTTTCGCGCCTGGAACTGGTCGCGCCGGACGGCACGCCGCGCAATCGCGGAAAATATCGAAAGTTTTAATGCTCCAAACTGTCTACCCGAAACACTTAATTCGGACTAGGAAGATTTCAGAAATTTCTGATAAACGGTCTGGCGCGAGGCGATAAATTTCTTGCCTTTTCCCCGTCGAATTTCTAAGATGAAGGCGCGAGTCACGCGGGCTTGCGCCCTTTATCATTTCAAATTAGCTTTCAGAATCTTTTTTATCGAATCAATAAATGCTTGATGAACTTCCAAATAAACGTAATTTTGCGCGCGAATATCTTTTGTTTTTGCAGGTCGAAAAAGGCTTGGCGAAGAACTCCGTCGAAAGCTATGCGCGGGATTTGGCGAAATTGGAAAATTGGTCGGAGAGAAATAATTTCAATTTATTAGAATTAACGCGAAGGGATTTGCGCGAATTTTTGATTGATTTATCACGCGAAAAACTCGCGCCCGTTTCGGTCAGCCGAATTATCAGCGCGCTGCGCGGATTTTATAAATTTCTAGCCTTTGATAAACACATCGCCAAAAATCCGGCGGAAGATTTGGACGCGCCGCAAAAAGGTTTTTATTTGCCGAAATTTTTGAACCAAACTGAAATCGAGCAACTGCTTTTAATTCCCGACGTTTCGCAGGAAATTGGCTTGCGGAATCGCGCGATTCTGGAAACGATGTATGCGGCGGGCTTGCGCGTTTCGGAAGTTTGCGATTTGAAAATTTCCGATGTCGAACTGGACGCGGGAATTTTGACCTGCAAGGGAAAGGGCGGAAAGACGCGCAAAGTTCCGCTTGGAAAAAGTGCGGTTGAATGGTTAAAAAGATATTTAATTTTTCGCCGCAAAAAAGAAAAAATCGAAATAAATAATCTTTTTGTGTCGAGTTTGGGAAAACGAATTTCACGGCAGGAGATTTTCAAAATGGTTAAGGAATGCGGCGAAAAAATCGGGCGCGAAGATGTTTCGCCGCACACTTTGCGGCACAGTTTTGCGACGCATCTGATTCAAAATTCGGCGGACGTTCGCTCGGTTCAGCAAATGCTTGGACACGCCGATATTTCCACGACGCAGATTTACACGCACATCACCGACGCGCATTTGCGGAAAACTTACGAGAAATTTCACCCGCGCGCCAAAAGCAAATAATTGCGTCAAAAAGCCTTTCGCCGCTGCTTGCAACTCCGCCGAATCTTCGCTAAGATGTAACTTTTGCTGACGGCTCGATAATTCTGCCCGAGCAATTAAACAGTTCATTTGAAATCAGCATGGGTGGTCGAGCGGTCAAAGGCAACGGGCTGTAAACCCGTCGGATTAATTTCCTACGTAGGTTCAAATCCTACCCCATGCACCAGATAAAGAAACGCTGAAGTCGGAACGCTGAAATGATTTTATTCATCATTCGGCATTCCTAATTCATCGTTAATAAGGGCGGGAGTAGCTCAGTTGGTAGAGCGTCAGCCTTCCAAGCTGAATGTCGCGAGTTCGAGTCTCGTCTCCCGCTCCAAATTTAATTTTAAGGCAGAGCAAGATAGTGCCTTTTAAGAATGTAAATGCTTACAACCGTGAATATTACCAACGCAATCGGCTACATTTGCTTGAAAAGCAAAGAGACAAAAATAAGCGGTTGGCTGAGAATCGGAGAAAGTGGTTAGTAGAATACAAAAAAACATTAAGTTGTATTCGCTGTGGCGAAAACCATCCTGCCGCGCTTACTTTCTATCATAAGAATAGTTCGGATAAGAGTTTTGAAATAGGTAATGCCATTTGTTTGGGAGTTAGCTTAAAAAGGCTCATCGTTGAAATTGAAAAATGCGAAGTTTTATGTGCCAATTGCCACGCGAAAGAGCATTTAGCATATTTGTTTGAATAAGCCCGAGTAGCTCAGGGGTAGAGCGTTTCCTTGGTAAGGAAAAGGTCTCGAGTTCAAATCTCGACTTGGGCTCCAGTTTTTATAATTTATTAATCGGTTGAAAGAGGATAAATAGAAATGTCGAAAGAGAAATTTGACCGGTCGAAACCGCACGTAAATATCGGGACAATAGGGCATGTTGACCATGGGAAGACGACTTTGACGGCGGCGATCACGAAAGTGTTGTCGAAACATAATCCGAAGAATCAGGTGAGAGCCTTTGATTCGATAGATAACGCGCCGGAGGAAAAAGCGC
>JBPCRW010000029.1:0-4832 GCA_050996405.1 Pyrinomonadaceae bacterium
AAATTTGCTCGCTTCTGTTGCTTTTTTTAGTTACATATTCCACCGAATTTGCTCAAACTACACATCGAAAACCCAATCATCGGAACAAAACAGTTTCACGCTCGCCTAAAATTTTTGACACCGATGGTGAACTAATTTCCATTAAACAAATGATGGCTATACTTGAAAGCAGCAATGTTAAAATGGAACAAATTTACAAAAACGGAAAACCTGTTGGAGCAAAACTTATTGAGAATGAAATGGTCGGCAAGTTACCGCCGGATTTTTCATTTAAAACGATGGATGATAAAGAAATAAGTCTTATCCAACAACGAGAAAAGCTAACGGTTTTGAATTTTTGGTATGTCGGATGTAAGCCGTGTCTTACTGAGATACCTGCCTTTAATAAAATAGTTGAAAAATATAAAAATAACAAAGACGTTGAATTTTTTGCTGTAACCTTTATCGCTTCGGAAGACGCTGACGGAATGACTAACTTAAAATCTTTTCTGGAGAAAAATAGATTTGACTTCCAAATTTCAATTGCTACTAAATCGGTTCTTGATGCCTTTAAAATAAATATGTATCCGCAAACTATCGTTCTTGATAAAAAAGGGAAAATAATTTTTTGGCGGTTATATATTGGAGAAAAGGCGCAAAACCTCGATAAAACTCTCGAAGATGAATTAAATAAATAGATTCTTGTAGAATTTATCCAACCTTGCCTTTCAGCATTTGACAAAGATTTCACAAATTCATACAATCTGAAGTTTCGGACATTTCGTCTGAAACAAACTGTGCAGTTTTAAGTTTGTTTTGAAAGCGTAGAATATTAAGCGAGAGGCTTAATATAAACAGTTATTGTGGCGTAAAACTAAACATCGCGTTTTAAACGCTCCAGTGTTTAGGGCAAACAAATCTTCGATTCGTTTTGCTAATCTTTATTAAATTAAAGCCACGCCACAGAAAAGTTTTGACACTTCGGGAAGTCAACAATCTACGCCGAAATTAAAAACCCCGACGATAAAAATTATTTTAACCGCAAGTAGTCGCTTGCGCTGACTGCCGAACGAGTTTCGGCAAGAGGCAGGTTAAGGCTTGCTTTCGTTTTAATTAGAGAGAGTTTAGGAAAAATGCCAACGATTAATCAACTTGTTCGTAAAGGTCGCCAGGCGGTCAAATATAAAACGGCGAGTCCCGCGCTGCAAAGCAGTCCGCAGAAGCGCGGCGTTTGCACGCGCGTTTATACGCAGACACCGAAAAAACCGAACTCGGCTTTGAGAAAAGTCGCGCGTGTTCGTTTAACCAATGGAATCGAAGTAACGACTTATATTCCGGGCATCGGACATAATTTGCAGGAACACTCGATTGTGTTGATTCGCGGCGGGCGCGTCAAGGATTTGCCGGGCGTTCGCTATCACATTATTCGCGGAACGCTTGATTCGAGCGGCGTTGCCAATCGCAATCAAGCGCGTTCAAAATACGGCGCGAAGCGTCCGAAAGCCGGTGGACAAGCGGCGGCAAAAGGCGGAGCGAAGAAGAAATAATTACGAATTTCAAATTACGAATTACGAATGATAAAAACTGTTCGGCAATTCGTAATTGATAATTCGTAATTCGTAATTGAAAAATATGCCAAGAAGAAGAGTTGCAGCAACGAGAACGGTTACGCCCGACCCGATTTACAACAGTAAACTGGTGACGAAATTTATCAACGGCGTGATGTGGGCAGGGAAGAAATCAACTGCCGAAAAGATTTTTTACGGCGCGATGGTCAAACTCGGCGAAAAGACAAGCGACGAACCGCTCAAATCGTTTAAAAAAGCGGTCGATAACGTCAAGCCGACTCTGGAAGTTAAATCTCGTCGTATCGGCGGCGCGACTTATCAAGTGCCGCTCGAAGTCAATGTTGACCGCCGCCACGCATTAGCGATTCGCTGGCTGGTGAACTATGCTCGCGGGCGCAACGAAAAAACGATGGAAGACCGTCTGGTCGGCGAACTGCTTGACGCAATGAACAATCGCGGCAGCGCGGTGAAAAAGAAAGATGAAGTTCACCGAATGGCGGAAGCGAATAAGGCGTTTGCACATTACAGATTTTAGACAGTTATCAGTAATCAATTATCAGTCAACAAAAAACTGATAATTGATTACTGATAACTGGTAACTGAAGAAGATGGCAAAGATTAGTTTAGACAAATTTAGAAACATCGGCATTATGGCGCACATCGACGCGGGTAAAACCACGACGACCGAGCGCGTTTTGTATTACACCGGCGTTTCGCACAAAATCGGCGAAGTTCACGAAGGAACGGCGACGATGGACTGGATGGAACAGGAACAGGAACGCGGCATTACGATTACCTCCGCCGCGACGACTTGCTTCTGGAAAAAGGATGATGTCGAATATCGAATTAACATTATTGATACGCCGGGACACGTTGATTTTACGATGGAAGTCGAACGCAGCTTGCGGGTTCTCGACGGCGCGGTTGCCGTGTTTGACGGCGTTGCCGGAGTCGAGCCGCAATCGGAAACCGTCTGGCGGCAAGCCGATAAATACGGCGTTCCGCGAATTTGCTTTATCAATAAATTAGACCGCGCGGGAGCTTCGTTTTATCGCTCGTTCGATTCGATTTTAACTCGCTTGGGCGCAAACGCCGTCGCTCTGCAATTGCCGATTGGCGAAGAAGACAAGTTTTTAGGCGTTGTTGATCTGATTAAAATGAAAGCCCTTTTGTGGAAAGACGAAACGAAAGGCGCGGAATACGAAGTCACGGATATTCCGGCGGATTTAAAAGATAAAGCCGTCGAATGGCGCGAAAAATTGGTTGAATCCGTTTCGAGTATTGACGACGATTTGATGGCTAAATATCTCGAAGGCGAAAAAATTTCGGAAGCTGAAATTAACAAAGCTCTCCGCAAAGGAACGCTTGAAATGAAAATCGTTCCGGTCGTCACCGGCTCGGCTTTTAAAAATAAAGGCGTTCAGACGATGCTCGACGCAGTGGTTGATTATCTGCCGTCTCCTCTGGATGTTCCCGCAATCGAAGGAATCAATCCGAAAACCGGCGAAACCGAACCGCGCGAAGCCGCCGCCGCCGCGCCGTTTTCAGGCTTGGTTTTTAAACTGATGGCGGACAAACATTTGGGTCAGCTTGCCTTCGTTCGCATTTATTCGGGAACGGTTAGCGCGGGTTCTTACGTCTATAACACGATTAAAAATCAGAAAGAGCGCGTCGGACGTTTGATGCTGATGCACGCCAATAAACGCGAAGATATTGATTCGGCTTCGGCAGGCGAAATCGTCGCTATCGGCGGAATGAAAAACGTTACGACGGGCGATACGGTTTCCGACGAGAACAAACATATTATTCTCGAATCAATGGAATTTCCAGACCCTGTGGTGCGCGTCGCGGTTGAACCGAAAACCCGTCAAGACCAGGACAAAATGGGCATTGCCTTAAACCGTCTGGCGCAGGAAGACCCGTCGTTTCGAGTTAATACCGACCACGAAACCGGACAGACGATTATCGCCGGAATGGGCGAACTCCATCTGGAAATTATCGTTGACCGGATGAAGCGCGAATTTGGCGTGGAAGCCAATGTCGGCAAACCGCAGGTTGCATACCGTGAAACGATTACGGCAAGCGCGCCGGGCAAAGAAATTTACAAAAAACAATCGGGCGGACGCGGCAAATTCGGTCACGTCGAACTTGAAATTGAACCGGCTCCGGGCGAAGGTTTTGTCTTTGAAGATAAAATCACCGGCGGTTCGATTCCGCGTCAGTTTATCAAACCGACAATGGAAGGCGTGAGAGACGCAATGCGGCGCGGATTTTTGGCGGGCTACGAACTGGTTGATATTCGCGTCAGACTTTTATTCGGTTCATATCACGAAGTTGACTCGGACGAAATTTCGTTTCACTTGGCAGGCTCATTCGCTTTCCAAGATGCGGTGAAAAAAGCGAAACCCGTCCTGCTCGAACCGATTATGCGAATCGAAGTGGTGACACCCGAAGAATATATGGGCGCGGTCAACGGCGACTTGAATCGTCGTCGCGGACAAATCGAAAAAATGGAGCCGCGTCCGGGTAATGTGCAGATTGTGACAGCCTATGTTCCGCTTTCGGAAATGTTCGGCTACACGACCGATTTACGCAGTTCGACGCAGGGACGCGCGACATCGACAATGCATTTTGAACGCTATGACCAAGCTCCGCGCAATGTCGCCGAAGAAGTTATTGCGAAAGTTAAAGGCGCGTCAAGTTGATTTTATGATGAACGTTTTGTCAAAAATGACTTTGGTTTATTGGAAGTCTGACAAGTTCTGGTTGGGAAAATTATTGGAACACCCGGAAATTATGACGCAGGGCGAAACGCTTGAGGAATTGGAAGAAAACATCAAAGACGCATTTCTTTTGATGGCAATGGATGAAGTTCCGCAAGAATATCAGGTTAAAGAAATCTCGATATGAAGCGGAAGGATTTGATAAAGCAGTTGACGAAAGCCGGTTGTGTTTTATTAAGAAACGATTCTCGACATGACATTTATCTGAATCCGCAAAATGGACAGAAGCAGCCTGTTCCGCGACACAATGAAGTTGACGAGCAGCTTGCGCGACATATTAAAAAGTTTTTGGGAATTACAGAAAAATAATTTTTTGAGGCAATTATGAGCAAAGAGAAATTCGATAGAAGCAAACCGCACGTGAACATTGGGACGATAGGGCATGTTGACCATGGGAAGACGACTTTGACGGCGGCGATCACGAAAGTGTTGTCGAAACATAATCCGAAGAATCAGGTGAGAGCCTTTGATTCGATAGATAACGCGCCGGAGGAAAAAGCGC
>JBPCRW010000068.1:0-13530 GCA_050996405.1 Pyrinomonadaceae bacterium
GATAAATTCCGCTGCCGCCGTTTTTCCCTGTGCGCGCAACTCGTCAGCAATTTGCTGTGCGCCGCGAGATTTTTCAAAAAATTCGCGTTTTGTTTCCGTTGCGCGGCGTTCGGCTTCCGCCGTGCGAAAAGGATTGGCGACGATTGCGTCAATTAGTGCCGGAACGCGAATCAAACGCTGCTGGTTGAGCGAGATGAGTTCGAGCAGATTTCCGTTTTTCGTCTTTCTGGCAAAACCGATAATTGCCGCGTCGGGCGTTTTTCGATTGGCGATAACGGCTTCGTGAATCTCCGGCGAAACGTTTTCCTGTTCGGCAAAATATGCCAGAATGCTCGGCGCAATCTCGCCGGATTCGACCAGAGCGCGAATTTCCTGCGCGTTTTGAACGGCAAGCGTCGCTCCGGCGGTCGCGCTTAATTCCGCGTCCGCGCCTTTTGCCAGATTGACCAGAACTTCCAGTAAATCCGTCTGCGAAATCGGCAAAATTCCGCGCGCCGCCGCTATTCTCGCCGGATACGGCGCAGTTCCTTCGACGACGGCTTTGACAACCGGATTGGTTGACGTTATATCATTCATTTGGGAGTTTAACGCTTGATTTATGTTTAAGTGGTTTTTCAAATAAAAACTGTTATGATTGTAACAAAGAATCGGAGGTTTGACGTTGAATTTATTTTTTGACAAGTGATATTGATTCAAATTATCTTAAATTAAAACGGGCGGCTCTCTCGTTTTTCTGCAATTAAACTACTGTATAAAAATTTTCCATTTTCGTTATTTTATTAAAAAATGATTAAAGAACAGATAAAAAAACTTATTTCGGATAAAACTGCGCGCGTCGGTGTCGTCGGACTCGGCTACGTCGGGCTGCCGCTGATTGTCGAATTTGCTTTGAAAGGTTTCCCGACCGTCGGTTTTGAAGTCGACCGGAAAAAAGTTGATGAATTAAACAAAGGAAATTCGCACATTGTTGACGTGCCTTCGGAAAACGTTCAGAAGATTCTGGACGCGAAAAAATTTGAAGCGACAACCGATTTTTCAAAACTCAAAGACTGCGACGTGATTATCATCTGCGTTCCCACGCCTTTGCGAAAAACCAAAGACCCCGATATGTCATTTATTTTGTCGGCGGGCGACGAGATTAAAAAATACGCGCGGCGCGGGCAACTCGTGATTTTAGAATCGACGACCTATCCGGGAACAACCGACGAAGTTTTACAGCCGATGATTGAACAAGCTGGATTAAAACTCGACGAAGATTTTCTGCTCGCTTTTTCGCCCGAACGGGTTGACCCGGGCAATCCGCAGTTTCAGACGCACAACATCACGAAAGTCGTCGGCGGAGTCGGCAAAGATTCGACCGAAGTCGCGGCGCAGCTTTACTCGGAAATTGTCGGCGATGTTCACGCCGTTTCGAGCGCGAGAGTCGCGGAAGCCTGCAAACTCTGGGAAAACACTTTCCGCGCCATCAATATCGGAATGGCGAACGAAATGGCAAAAGTCTGCAACGCTTTAAATATTGACACATGGGAAGTTGTTCGCGCG
Source organism: Pyrinomonadaceae bacterium (assembly GCA_050996405.1). Lineage (GTDB taxonomy): Bacteria > Acidobacteriota > Blastocatellia > Pyrinomonadales > Pyrinomonadaceae > JBPCRW01. The sequence continues at coordinate 1,543 of JBPCRW010000068.1, forward strand.
GCGGCGACGAAACCGTTCGGTTTTATGCCGTTTTATCCGGGACCCGGAATCGGCGGACACTGCATCCCGCTCGACCCGCATTATTTAAGCTGGAAAGCGCGGCAGCACGGTTTCGATTCTCAATTTATTACTTTGGCGGAACAGATAAATTCCTCGATGCCAAAATATGTCGCAGGTTTAGTGCGCGACGCTCTGAACGACAACGAAAAATCTGTCAAGGGCGCGAAAGTTTTAATTTTAGGCGTGGCGTATAAAAAAGATATTGACGATATGCGCGAATCGCCCGCGCTGTCGGTGATTGACCTTTTGCGCTCGCGCGGCGCGGAAGTCGTCTATCACGATGCGTTTGTGCCGGAAGTGACGTTCGACCACGCTTATACCATCGGCGCGGGCGACCCGCTTTATAATCAGGAATTGACCGACGATTTACTGAAATCCGCCGACTGCGCCGTCATCTGCACCGAACATTCAAGCGTTGATTACAACCGCGTTTGCGAATTGTCGAAAGTCATCGTTGACACGCGCAACGCTCTGGACGAAAAAACGCGCAACGGAAGCAAAGCGAAAATCGTTCGTTTATAGTTCGGAAAATGTTCGCGTTCAGAAATTTAACGCCGGAGGATTTTCCGCTGATGCTCGAATGGCTGGCGAAACCGCACGTTAAAAAGTGGTGGAACGACGGCGACGATACGCTCGAAAAAATCGCGCGGCATTACGGAAAATCGGACGGCACGGCGAGGTTTATATTGTCTGATGACGAAAGGCGTGTCGGTTATTTTCAGTATTATTTCGCGGGCGATGGTTCAATCGGAATTGACCAGTTTATCGGCGAGGAAGATTACGTCGGTCGCGGTGTCGGCACGAAAACGATTAAGATGTTTGTTGATTTGATTGCAAACAAACATCTTCCGGCTCGAATAATTCTCGACCCGTCGCCGGAAAATAAAAGGGCAATCAGATGTTACGAAAAAGTCGGCTTCAAACATTTTGAAAACGCGCAAAATTCAAACGGCGATTCGGCTTATATGATGCGGCTTGAAATTTCGCCGCATAAGTAATCAATGTTAAAAATTTTAAACATCGTCGGAGCGCGCCCGAATTTTATGAAAATAATGAAAAATCGGTTAAAATTTTATTGAGGCGGAAATTATGCAAACCAATGAAGTTGGATTGAGCAATCTTCAAAAGGAACTGCTGAAACTTTACACGAATAATGTTTCGGACGATACTTTGCTGGAAATTAAACAGCTTCTTGCAAACTACTTTGCGGACAAAGCAGCTTCCGCGATGGATAAATTTTGGGATGATAACAATTTGACCGAGCGAGATATGATTGAATGGACAAATGAACACAACCGCTCCAAAGCTCGTCATTGACACAAACATTTTTATCGCGGCAATCAGCAGAAAATCTCAGTTTCGCTGGATATTCGACTGCCTCATTCAAGGAAAAATGATTCTGTGCGTTTCAAACGAAATTTTGTTTGAATACAGGGAAATTCTAGCTGAGAAAACTAACAAAGAAATAGCTGAAAATATCATTGAATTTCTCAGCATTTCACCTTTTGTCGAGAAAACCGAAATATATTTTAACTTTCGGTTAATTCCTGATGAAGATGACAATAAATTTGCCGATTGCGCGGTTTCCTCAAACGCCGCCTGCCTCGTATCTAACGACAAACATTTTCAAATCTTAAAGAATGTCGAATTTCCCAAAATTATTGTTTTGAAATTGTCGGAGTTTGAAGAAAAATATAAACAAGCATTAACCGAATGTTAAAAATTCTAAACATCGTCGGAGCGCGCCCGAATTTTATGAAAATCGCGCCAATCGCGCGCGAGATGAAGCGGCGGGAAAGCGATTTTCTGCCGCTGGTTGTTCATACCGGACAGCATTACGACGCGGCGATGTCGGATAGTTTTTTTCGTGATTTGGGAATTCCAAAGCCGGATTATCATCTCGAAGTCGGTTCGGCATCGCACACGGTTCAAACCGCGAAAATTATGACGGCGTTTGAGCCGGTCGTTTTACAGGAAAAACCGGATTGGGTCGTCGTCGTCGGCGACGTTAATTCGACGATTGCGTGCGCTTTGGTCTGTGCAAAATTGGGTGTAAAAGTCGCGCACGTCGAAGCCGGATTGCGCTCGCGCGACCGCACAATGCCCGAAGAAATCAATCGAATTTTAACCGACCAGATTTCCGATTTGCTGCTCACGCCTTCGCGGGACGGCGACGAAAATCTTTTAAGAGAAGGTATTTCGGCAGATAAAATAAAATTTGTGGGCAACGTGATGATCGATTCGCTGTTTTACAATCTGGAAAAAGCTAAACAATTGAAAGCGCGTGAAAACTTGAATTTAACCGATAAAGATTACGCCGTTTTAACGCTTCATCGTCCATCAAACGTTGACGAGCGCGAAACTTTTTCCGGCTTGCTCGAAGCCTTGATTTCAATTTCGGAAAGACTCCCGATAATTTTTCCGGCGCATCCGCGAACGCTTGGAAACATTGAAAAATTTGGCTTTGCCGAACGAATTGCGAATTCAAATATCCGCTTGATTGAGCCGCTCGGCTATCTCGATTTTATGAATCTTTACAGTGCGGCGAAAATGGTTTTGACCGATTCGGGCGGGCTTCAGGAAGAAACGACCGCGCTCGGAATTCCCTGCTTAACTTTGCGCGAAAACACCGAACGCCCGATTACGATTTCGCACGGCACAAACCATTTAGTCGGCGTGGAAAAGGAAAAAATCAAGCAAGCTGCATTTGAAATTTTGAGTAAAAATCCGAATTCAGCCGACAAAAAAATTCCGCCGCTGTGGGACGGAAAAACAGCGGAACGTATTTGCGATGCGCTCTTAATGAAAAATTGAAAATGGAAAATGAAAATGAAAATATCCTCATTTTCCATTTTCAATTTTTCGTTTCCAGTTATTTGTCGCCTGATTTCATCGGATAACCGGCATCTTTCCAAGCCTTTGTTCCGCCCAGCAGAGCGTAGGCGTTTCCGATTCCTTTTTCTTTTAATTTCAGCACCAGACCGGCACTTGTATGTTCCTCCGGTCAGGAACAATAGACGATAATTTTCTTGTTCGTCGGAATCGTTTTGTAGTTTGCTTCAAAATCTCCGAGCGGGACGTTGATTGCGCCTTTGATGTGTTCGACTTTGTATGAATCCGCCGGGCGCGCGTCAACGATAATCGCTCTGCCCGCGTCGTAATCGGCTTTCGCGTCCGCTAAAGTAATGCGCGGCGCGCCGTCATCAGGTGTCTGCGTTTGAACCGTCGAATTTGTCGCCGCAGCGACCGTATTTTTTGTCGTATTCATATTGTTAATTTTGGTTTTGCCGCATTGAAACATTGTTAAACCGAATGTCAATGCGACTGCTATTGATAAAATAAACTGCATTTTTTCCTCCGTAATTTGTGGAATAACCGATAGCGGTTAAAACTTTTGAACTCTCTAATTTCGATTGACTGCTAATTATCAATTATCAATTATCAACTAACTATTATCAATCGTCGGCTGTCCATGTGCAATCGCCGTCGGATATTTGCCGTTCCAGCAAGCGACGCACGCCGAGCCTTTTTCCAAGCCGATAGCTTCGAGCATTCCCTCTAAAGATAAATAACCCAAACTGTCGGCTTCGATATAATTGCAGACTTCTTCAACCGACATCTGCGCGGCGATTAAATCCGCTTTGCGCGGCGTATCAACGCCGTAATAACAGGGCGAAACGGTCGGCGGGCAGGAAATCCGCAGGTGAACTTCTTTCGCGCCTGCTTCACGAACCATCTGCACAATTTTTTTTGAAGTCGTGCCGCGCACAATCGAATCGTCAACTAAAACGATTCTGCGCCCGTTAATTAAATCTTTTATCGGATTCAGTTTCAGACGCACGCCGAACGAGCGAATTGATTGCGAAGGTTCGATAAACGTTCGCCCGACGTAATGATTTCTAATAATCGCGTGGCGAAAATTGATTCCAGACTGTCTGGCGAAACCGACGCTTGCCGCGACCCCGGAATCGGGAACGGGAACAACCAGCGCGTTATCTTCAGGGTTTTCAACCGGATGTTCAATCGCCAATTGTTTGCCCATATTGTGGCGCGATTGATTAACCGAACGCCCGTAAATTATCGAATCGGGACGCGAAAAATAAACATGCTCAAACGCGCAGACGGATTTCGGTTTCGCCGCAAACGGAAAACTCGAATGAACGCCGCGCCCGTCAATGACAATCATTTCGCCCGCTTCGATTTCGCGGACGTATTCCGCGTCAATCAAATCAAACGCGCAGGTTTCCGACGCGACGCACCACGCGCCGTTTAATTTTCCCAGATTCAGCGGACGAAATCCGCGCGGGTCGCGCACGGCAATCAAAGATTTAGGCGTTAAAAAAAGCAGCGAAAACGCGCCTTCCGTCTCGCGCAAAACTTTTTCGACGGCTTCGATAATGTTTTTCGCTTCGGTTCGCGCGACCGAATGCAGAATCGTTTCCGTGTCGGAAGTCGAAGAAAAAATCGCGCCTGCCTTTTCGAGTTCGGCGCGTTTCTGCGGCGCGAACGGGAGATTTCCATTATGGCAGACGGCGATTTGCCCGTGCTGGCAAGTCACTGAAAACGGCTGAACTTCCTTAATCGTGTTATGTCCTGCCGTCGAATAGCGCGTATGTCCGATTGCCGCCGCGCCGACGAGTTTTTTCAATTCGTCTTTGGTCAAAACATCCGCCACGAGTCCCATCGAGCGAAACTGATGAAGATTTTCGCCGTCTGACGAAACGATTCCGCACGCTTCCTGCCCGCGATGCTGAAGCGCGAACAGTCCGAGCTGCGTCAAAGTCGAGGCTTCCGAGTGTCCGAAAACGCCGAAAACGCCGCATTCTTCGTGAAATTTGTCGAGAGAAAAATTCATTCCGGTTAAATATAGATGATTTGATTCTTCATTTCGTCCGCCGTGAAATCGTTAAGAACAGAAAGCATCCGGCGGGCAATTTCTTGAGGCGAATTGTCGGCGAGAATGACGATTCCGCAATGATTTTTGCCCGAAGCGAAGTATTCCGCCGCTAATTCTTCAAAATCGGCGCGGTCGTGCGTCAAAATTATGTAACCTTTCTCGTTCGCATACTCCAGTTGTTTGTTATCGCTCGCGCCTTTGCGCCCGACATCCTGCGTTGTTACGGCTTTGAATCCGTGCGATTGAATTATCTTGGCGATTAAGATATGAACATTTTCATCCAAATAAATTTCGATAAAGATTTTGCTCACAAATTTCTAACCGAAGAATGAATCAATTCTTTCGGCACGCGATTTTTTTCGATGTATTCATTGATTTCTTCTTGATTGTCGCTGTAATAACTGAGAGCCTCAAAAACTTCCGCCAACGTCAGATGCGGAAGCCCGACCGGAATTTCTTCGGGCGGAACGCCCCTGCGCCAGGTTTCGACGATTGCTCGCACAGACGTTCGCGTTCCTTTAATAATCGGCTCGCCGCTTTTTTCTTTTCTCGTGATGTAATGATATTCGATTGCTGTTTCCATAGCTTTGATTATAAACCGAAAATCAATCGGCTGGAAGAATGCGCCCGCGACAGGTCCCGAAGCCGATGCGCCGGAAGCCTTCGCGCTCGCAGTAACCTTTCATAATTATTTCGTCGCCGTCTTCTAAAAATCTGCGCTGTTCGCCGTTCGGCAGTTCTATCGGTTCTGTGCCGCGCCAAGTCAATTCCAACAGACAACCGCGAGCGTCTTTTTCTTTACCCGAAACCGTTCCGGTCGCCATCAAATCGCCGGTTTGCAGGTTACAGCCGTTTGAAGCGTGATGCGTCAGCATTTGCCCGATTGTCCAGTATAAATCCTTCATATTCGAGCGCGATAAAAGATGCGGCGCGATATTTTCATCACGCATTTTTGCGGTTTGAATATAAACTTCGAGTTTTAAATCAATGCCGCCGAACTTTTGATTAGCTTTACCGTTCAAATAATCGAGCGGCTGCGGGTCGCCCGTGTCGCGTTCAAACGCCGGAACGCGAAACGGCGCGAGTGCTTCGAGCGTTACGACAAACGGCGAAACGGTCGTCGCAAAATTTTTCGCTAAAAAAGGTCCAAGCGGCTGGTATTCCCAAGATTGAATATCACGCGCCGACCAATCGTTGACCAGACACAAACCAAAAATATGTTCCTCCGCTTTTTCAATCGGAACGGACACGCCTAAATTATTTCCCTTTCCGACAAAAAATCCGACTTCCATTTCATAATCGAGATTTTTGCACGGAATATAAACGGGCGGCTTTTCCGCATCCGCGCGATTCTGACCTTTCGGGCGTTTGACATCCGTTCCCGAAACGACAATGCTTGAGGCGCGTCCGTGATAACCGATTGGAATATATTTGTAATTCGGCAGTAGCGGATTGTCGGGACGAAACATCGAACCAACATTTGTCGCGTGAAATATCGAGCAATAAAAATCGGTGTAATCGCCAATTTTTAAAGGTGGATATAAAACAACTTCAGTAACGGGAATTAGATGATTTTGAATAGCAGATTTAATTTCGTCACTGGCATCGTCGCTTAAAATTTGACATACAAAGCGACGTAAAACAGTTCGAGTTTCTAACGAAACGGATTCCGCTAAATATTGTAAATCAGCTTCATTAAAATCGCCGCTGTGTTTTTTGTAAAACCATTCGAGAATTGGTTCGTGAAAAATTCTATCTAAATTTAAAACGTAATCACCGATTCTCACTCCAATCTTATTAGTCTGCCATTGCTTTCCAACTTGTTGAAAACTACAAAAAGGCAAATTTTGAATCGGAAAATCCGTGTCGGGCGCGTTGGCTGATTCAATCCAGCTTCGCAAATTCGGGTCGTGTGTTTCGTTTCTTTCGTAAGTCATAAATTATATGAGCCGCAAAAATTCACAAAAATCACAAAATCATTTTGGTTAAATTTTTGTGTTTTTCGTCCTCTTTTGCGGCGATTCTTTTATAAAATTTTCATCTCTTGCAAATCTGCAATCGGTTCGTCGAACGAGCAAGAGCCGAATGAAATCGCGCCGCGCATTCGCAGAGCTTTTAATTGCGCCGTGCTGATAAAATATTCCTGCCGCCAGGTAATGCCGGTTTCGTCAAACTTAAAACTTTCCGCCCACTCGTCTTCGAGCAGTTCGTGTATTAAATCGGATTTATAACCTTCACGCAAAAAAGCGGCGGCGAGGAAAACGTTTAAAAAACCATTCATCGTTCCAACGGGAGCGTCTTTTTCGTAGGTCAAAGGCTTCAAGCAGCGCAACGTATGATGCAGTCCGGCGGTCGCCTTAAACGGCACGTTGGCGGCAAGGCACGTTCGCATAAATCGCGTAATTTGTTCCGCCGAAGGAAAGGATTCGGGCGTGATGCCGCCCGCGCGAATTTTGGCGCGACGGTTTTTGACGGCAAGCGTCGAAACCGCGTCGGCTAAATTTTCGTTCAGAGGCAATTCAAAATAAGCGTCGAAATTTTCGGGAATATGCACCGCCGCGTTTTCAATTTCCAAAGAATTATGCGTTTTGACTTCGAGCGCGTCGGCAATCGCTCTGCCCGCAAATTCGCGGTTAAATTCTTCGATTCTACGAACAGTTTCGTAAATCTCCGCGCCCGCCAAAACACTTAGTTTCCAAACGTCGTCGCCGCGCAAAAAAAATTCTTGGGCGTTTTTCGCAAATTCGTCGAGTCCTTCGACCGGAACGACAAAACGACCGAGCATCCATTTGTAATGGCTGTTTTTATACGCCGCGTAATTGATGACGGCTTCCGCCATCGGCAATTTTGACGGCGGGAAAAGTCCGGCGTAATCAACGATTTCAGACAATAAAACACGGGCGGATTCTTTGATATTTTCGCTCATTTATTCGGCGGATTCTCGATATTGAAACGGGAAAGTATTGTCGGGAAAAGTTACGGTGCTGTAAATTTCGGTCAAATTTATCTCGCAGTCGAGTAAAGCGATTTGAAGTTTCTCGTTAAGCCCGTTTATCTCGCGGTAACTCCATGGATCATCCACCTGCCCGACATACTGCGTGACGTGGGGGAGATGCTGTGCAATCAATAGATACTCGCGGAAACTTTCGATTGATTTGTAATAAGTAAATTTATCGCCTCTATCAAACGCTTCGGTCGAGTCTGACAAAATCTCGACGATTAACTGCGGATTCGTCAAAACATCCAAACCTTTTAACTTTTCAAATTCGACTTTGCCGCACAACGCCGACAAATCTGGATAACGATACGGCGGATATTCGGGAACTTTGACGCGCATATCCGACGGAAAGACGCGGCAGGTTTTCTTTTTAGAGCGAAATTCAATTGTTAGCGCGGTCGCCAGATTTATTTGAATCTGCGCGTGTTCGTCGCTAACTCCGGCGAGCGCGAATACGTTTCCGTCCCAGTATTCAAACTTCTCGTCGCTCGATTTTTCGAGTTCGATATAATCGTCCAGCGTATATTTGAGTTTTTCCTGCGGTCGCATAGAATGTTTATGGCAGAAGTTTTAATACTTTTTCTCTGATTTCATCTCTGTTAAGAATTTCAATTTCTACAATTTTACCATTTAATATATCAACGTTAATCATTCCCTTTTCAGGGTCAAGCGGAAGTGTATAATGATTTGTTCCCCAAGCACCCTTCGGTTTCGGAACTGTATAAATTGTTGCACAAAAATCATCGCCGCAACGACATCTATCTGTAATCTGTAAGGTGTCAACTTGCTCTGCAAGCTCTGATTTCTTCTCTTTCTCAAATAAAGATTTTAATTCAGAAGATAATTCCGGCAGCACATCTTTTAGAACCATTGACATAACCTACATCTTAAAATTTTTTTTCAATTTCTGCCAGACTTCAAAATATTCGTGTTGCAATTCGGATGTTTCCATCGCGTATTTCGTCGGGCGAATGACGTAGCGCGACTCGAACATAAACGCCATTGTGCCGGAAAGTTTTTGCGGTTTTAATTCCGCGTTCGAGGCTTTTTCATAGGCTTCAAGGTCGGGTCCGTGCGCCGACATTTGATTGTGCAAAGACGCGCCGCCCGCGACAAAGCCTTCTTCTTTCGCGTCGTATTGCCCGAAACACAAGCCCATAAATTCCGACATTATATTGCGATGAAACCACGGCGGGCGAAACGTATTTTCGGCAACCAGCCATCTGTCCGGGAAAATCACAAAGTCGCAATTTGCCGTGCCGACATCCGGCGAAGGAGACGTTAAAACCGTGTAAATCGAAGGGTCTGGATGGTCAAACGAAACCGAGCCGATGGTATTAAACCGCCGCAGATCGTAACGATACGGCGCATAGTTTCCGTGCCACGCGACGACATCGAGCGGCGAATGGTCAATCGCGCAACTCCAAAGATTCCCGCCGAATTTCGCCGTTAAAATAAACTCGCCGTCCGTGTCTTCAAACCACGCCGTCGGCGTTTCAAAATCGCGCGGATTCGCCAGACCGTTCGCGCCAATCGGACCTAAATCGGGAAGCCTGAACTGCGCTCCGTAATTTTCGCAAATATAGCCGCGCGCTTCGCCGTCCGGCAATTCGACGCGGAATTTCAGCCCGCGCGGAATCACGCAAATCTCGCCCGAACCGATTTCTATAATTCCCAGTTCGGTCAAAAAACGAACGCGATTTTTCTCCGCGACGACCAGCATTTCGCCGTCCGCGTTGTAGAAAAATCTATCGGTCATATTTTTGTTGCAGGCGAAAATATGAATCGCAATTCCGTGTTGTGAAAACGAATCGCCGTTTCCGCCGAATGTCGTCAAACTATCAACAAAATCAATTTCGTTTTGCGGCATCGCCAAAGGATTCCAGCGCAGTTGATTCGGCGTGGTTTCGATTTCGTCAAATTTTGCGACGAGTTTTCCGTTATCAATTCGCGCAAACGGTTTGTGCGTCACCGACGGGCGAATGCGATATGTCCAAGTTCTCTTATTAAAAACGCGCGGCGCGGTAAAAGCCGTTCCCGAAAACTGTTCGGCGTAAAGTCCAAGCGGTGCTTTCTGCGGCGAATTACGTCCGACGGGCAATGCGCCTTTCACGGCTTCGGTCGCAAATTCATTGCCGAAACCTGTTTGATATTTGAATTGCTCGACTGCTGATTTCATAATTTTCGGATAGCCACAAAAAATCACAAAAGGCACAAAAATACTTTTTGATTTTGTGTTTTTTGTGCCTTTTTGTGGCTATTAAATCTCTAAAGATTTCCGCGCTTCGCCTGTTCTTCTTCGATTGAAACGAACAGAGCTTTAAAGTTTCCTTTGCCGAAACCTTTGCAGCCTTTTCTTTGCAGGATTTCAAAGAAAACGGTCGGACGGTCTTCGACGGGTTTGGTGAAAATTTGCAGCAGATAACCTGCTTCGTCGTGGGCAACTAAAATTCCAAGCCGTTTGAAATCTTCGATATTTGCGTCAATTTCGCCGACGCGCGCCGGAATTTCTTCGTAATAGGAATCGGGAACGCGCAGAAATTCGATGCCGTTTGCCTGTAATTTTTCGACCGTCGAAACGATGTCTTTGCACAAAAGGGCGATGTGCTGAACGCCGGGCGTTTTGTAATAATCGAGATATTCTTCAATCTGACTTTTCTTTTTGCCTGCTGCCGGTTCGTTTATCGGCATTTTGATATTGTGTCCGCCGTCCGACATCACGATTGACATCAACGCGGAGTATTCGGTCGAAATATCTTCGTCGTCAAACGTGATGTAGCGGAAAAATCCCAAAACATCGCGGTAAAAATCGCACCAGTAATTCATTTTGCCGAGTTCGACATTCCCAACCATATGGTCAACCAAAACCACGCCGACATCTTCGCCTTTGACATCGGTCGCGGTAAAACCGGGCAGAAACGTGCCGTCGTAATTATGCCCGTTGCCGTTGTTGTAGGAAATAAACGAATGAATCGTATCGCCGTAAGTGTGAATCGCGGCGCGGCGAACCGTCCCGTTTTCGTCCGTCATATCGTGCGGCTCAATCGCCGATTTCGCGCCGCGTTTTATCGCTTCCGTGTAAGCATGGTCGGCATCTTCGACCTGAAACGCGATGTCATAAACGCCGTCGCCGTGCGTCTTGATATGCTCGCTCCCGAAATGTTCGGGCGAAAGCGGCGTAGTGAAAACGAGATTAACGCGATTCTGCCGCATCACATAACTCGTCGTCTCGCGGTTGCCAGTTTCCAATCCCGTATAAGCCGCCCGCGAAAAACCGAACGCCTTGCGATAATAAAACTCCGCCTGCTTCGCGTTGCCGACGAAAAATTCGAGATGATGTATTTTTTTCAAACCCAATGGATTTTTTTCTTCTGTCATTTTTTCTCTTTTGCCTCTTGTATAAAACCAATTTGTTTGTCCGATTTATCCGGCGGATTCATCAGCAGACGAATCGCCGTAAAAACTTTTTTGAAATGTTCGTCGTGCGCGCCGAGTTTGTTTTCGATGTCGGCAAGTTTTTTACTCACTTCTTCATTAGTCGAAAGCAATTTCCGCATATTCACAAACGCCCGCATAATTCCGATGTTGACCTGCACGGCGCGTTCGCTGTTCAAAACGCCCGACAGCATCGCCACGCCTTGCTCGGTAAAAACATACGGCAAATAACGTCTGCCGCCGCGCCCGATCTTTGAGGTCACAAATTGTGACCTCAAAGATTCAAATTCTTCGCCGTTTAATTGAAATCGAAAATCTTTGGGAAATCTTTGCAAATTTCGTCCGGCGACTTGATTGAAAACTTTTGTCGGAACGCCGTAAAGTGCTGCCAAATCACTATCGAGCATAACTTTTCGTTCACGCACAAAGTAAATTTTGCGTTCGATAGTATCAAACGTAATGAGCGCGTTTCCTTCCAATTTTTTATCTTTCGCCGCCATATTTTCAAACTTGAGGTCACAAATTGGAATCTCAATAAAACCGCCTTGTCCTAGATTTTAAAATACTACTTTCCGCCGAAACTTTCGATGTATTTGCG
>JBPCRW010000105.1:0-5995 GCA_050996405.1 Pyrinomonadaceae bacterium
TTTTTCAAACTTTGAAAACGCTCGGCGTGGAAAACGCCAAAACGAGCGTCGGGCTTGATGTGCGCGTTAATTTGTGGCTCGACACGGTTTTGCGTTTCAACATCGAAAGCCCTTCGTTTCGTCACGCCGTCTATTATTATTTTCGCGCCGTCGCCGAAGAAAACGAAACGGACAAGCGCGTTATCGCGGCTTGGCTGCGCGGCGAGAGCGTGGCTTTGAAGGATGTGCGGGCGTTCAGCATCACGGAAAAATTAGATAAAACGGTCGCGTTTAAGATGATGCGTTCACTGGCGCAAACGGTTCACGAACTCGGTTACGCGGGTTTGGTTTTGCTGTTTGACGAAGGCGATAGAATGGTCAGCATCGGTTCTTCGCGCACGGAAAAAGTCGCTTGTGACAATCTGCGCGAAGTGATTGACCGCTGCGCGAGCGAAAGCCTGCCGTAGGCTTTGTTCGTCTACGCCGTGCCGCCTTATTTCGTCACTAACATCGCTCCGAATTACGAAGCGTTAAGCCAGCGCATCAGTTCAAAAGTCAAATTTTCGCGCCAAAATCCGTTTAGCGTTCAAATCAGCCTCGACCATCTCGATTATCCGGGCGAAGAATTGCTGCGTCTTATCGGCGAAAAACTTTTGGGCGTTTATGAAACGGCTTATCAGATGAATTTTAATCACGAATTGCAGCGCGAAAATATCGCCGCGCTTGCCGCCGGCTGCGCCTCCTTGCTCTCGACTAGCCACCGCCGCCACTTCGTTAAATCGTTGGTCACGATGCTCACCGAACAGCGCGTTGCGGGCGAGCATATTTACGAAGAAGATAATCTCAACGGCGTTTTGCGCGATGTGACAGAACAACTTGGACGCACGGAAACGGGCGAGTATTAAGGCAAAAGTAAAAAGGTAAAAGGCAAAAGTGAAAGCAACCAAAAATTAAAGTTTACGGCATATTAGTTGCTGGCTTTATGGCGCAAATCAACTACGACAGGCTTTTCAAAGAACTGCTGACAACATTTTTTGTCGAGTTTATCGAGTTGTTTTTTCCCGATATAATCGAATATTTGGAAGCCGACTCGCTTGAGTTTATTGACAAAGAAATTTTCACGGACATTACGGCGGGCGCAAGGCGCGAAGCGGATTTGCTGGTCAAATGCCGGTTTCAAGGGCGCGAAACATTTTTCCTGATTCATCTCGAACACCAATCAAAACGCGAAAAAGATTTTGCTCGCCGAATGTTTTTCTATTTTGCGCGGTTGACCGAAAAATACGCCCTGCCGGTTTTTCCGATTGCGCTTTTTTCTTACGACAAACCGCACACGGCGGAAAGAAGTCAATATTCTGTTGATTTTCCGCATCGAAAAGTTGTCGAGTTTAACTTTGCCGTCATACAATTAAATCGTCTCGATTGGCGCGATTTTCTGTTGCGCGACAATCCGGCGGCAAGCGCGTTGATGGCGAAAATGGGCATCGCAACCGAAGACCGCGTAACCGCCAAAAAAGAATGTCTGCGAATGATTGCGCGGCTCAAACTCGACCCGGCGCGAGCGCAACTTTTATCGGGTTTTGTGGATTCATACATCCGCTTACTCGAAGCGGAGCGCAAAAAATTGGACGCGGAAGTGCAAAAACTGCCGTCAAAAGAAAGAGAGAAAGTTATGGAATTAACAACAAGTTGGAAAGAAGAAGGTATAGAAATAGGTTTGCAACAAGGTTTGCAACAAGGTTTGCAGCAAGGTTTGCGACGTGAAACTGAGTTAGTTTTACGGCTAATCAAGAAAAGATTCGGCAGTCTCCAAAAAATTAGAGAAAAACAAATTCTTTCTTTGCCCATCGAGAAGGTTGAAGAGTTGGGCGAAGCATTATTTGATTTCAAAGATACCGATGATTTGCAAATGTGGCTGAATCGGGTTTCACAAAATAATTAACTGAAGGTTTTTCCGGTTCAGAAAATATGATTGGAGCAATCGCTAGTCATCCGCTTTTCGGGCGCGGGCAGGTGTTGGAATTACGCAACGCCGGACGCGATGCGGTCGTGCGTTTTGATAACGGCATCCGGGCGAGCGTGCCGGGCAATATGCTGTCGGTTTTGCAAGCCGTCGAAACTGAAAATCAAATTGAACCGAAACCGTTTATTGCTCCAAAAATCGAAAAGATATTTACGCCCGAAGAAGCGAAACGAATCGAAGCGCGGCGGACGATTGAAGCCTTGCGTTACGGGCTTGTTCCGGCGAGGAGAATCCGCGAATTGAGCGTCGGGCTGGAGACAGAAAAAGAGAGTTTGCGGCGGGCGTTTGCAAACACGAAAGAACACGGCGGAGACGCGCGCGTCGTTTTGGGCGAATACGGCGCGGGCAAAAGTCATTTTTTTGAATTGGCGGCGCAGGAGGCTCTGGCAAATAATTTTATCGTGGCGCGGGCGAGTTTGGATTTGCGCGAAGTTCCGCCGAATCGCCCGCAGAGAATTTATCTTTCGTTGATGCGTTCCCTGCGTTTTCCCGATTCGGCGGAAGTCGGATTAACACCTTTGTTGGAAAAAATCGTTGCCCTGCCGAACTATTCCGAAATTCAAGACAGTGTTAAAGAAACATTTTTCGCCGCGGCTTTGCATAATTATTTGTTGATGCGCGGCACGCCGAGTGAGGCTCTGGAGGAGTTGGTTGATTGGATGTCGGGCGAAAAGGTTTTTATCAGCGACGTGCGGCGAAATGCCGCGTTCAAGAGTAAGGAATTTAAGATAAAATCACTCTCGCAACTGACCACTGCCGCCGACCAATACTGTTATTTGCTCAACGGTTGGGGTTGGCTGGCGACGCAAGCCGGTTACGCCGGGCTTGCCGTTTTTATTGACGAATCCGAGCATTACAGCCTGCTCACCCAACGCGGCAAAGAAAAAGCCGACAATTTTTTCAAGGCTCTGATTTACACCGCGCTCGGAACACACGGGCGAATTTCGGAAAACGATTTGCTGCATCAATATCATTCGCATCCGTTTCGGCTCAAAGAAAACAGTCATTTGCTTTTGCTTTTCGCCGTTACGCCGTCGGCAAACACCTTTGATTACAAGCGTTCGTTGGACGAAGAACAAATTTTACAATTAAAAAAATACTTGTCTTCGGAAGCCCTCGACGAACTGACGGCGCGGCTTTATCAACTTCATCGTCAGTCATACGGCTACGAAAATCACGCCCAATTTCTCGATGTTTCGCAAGGTTTGTCGGAATGTTTGGACAATAACTTGATAAATCTGCGCCAAGTCATTCGCCTTTCCGTCGAGATTTTCGACCTCTGCTATGCACACAAAAACTACAGTGCCAGCCAAGCCGCCGCTGAACTGCGCCGGGCGTTACTTTGATCTTAGATTTTAGATTTTGGATTTGTTTGTATTGAAGAATTAAATCATTGAACACAAATGCAAAATGAAAATATAAAATCCGCAATCCCAAATCCCAAATCCCAAATCGAAAGATTGCCGCACACCTTCGACGCTTTTTTGTCGCGCTTCGGACGATTGACGGCGATTCAGGAACTTGCGCTTGAGCCTTTGTTGGACGGTAACAATTGCGTTTTAGCGTCGGCGACGGCGAGCGGCAAAACCGAAGCGGCTTTAGCTCCGATTCTTGAACGCCACCAAAAACAGCGATTCAAAACCAATTCACCGAAGCAATCCTCGACCGTCAAATTTCTGTATATCGTCCCGACGCGGGCTTTGGCGCGGGACATCTGGCGGCGCATCGAACAGCCGTTAAAAAAAATGGCAATCGGCTTGGCGGTTAAAACGAGCGACGAACCCGCTTTGAAACAAACACGCTCGCCGGAGTTTCTCATCACCACGCCCGAATCGCTCGACTCCTTGCTGGCAAATCGCCCGAAAATGCTGCGCGATATTCGCGCCGTCGTTTTGGACGAACTGCATCTTTACGACAACACGCCGCGCGGCGACCAACTGCGAATTTTGCTCAATCGCCTCAGGCGGCTTCGTGAATATGCTTTTACAAAAGGCGACGTGGCGACCGATGAAGTTCAATTTTGCGCTCTGTCCGCGACAATAGGCAATCCCGCGAGTGTTGCCGCCAAATACTTTGCCAATCCGGTTTTAATTCAAACCGACGGGCAGCGCGAAATTGACGCGGAACTTTTAGAGATGCACGGCACAGATGCTCTGCGCGAGCTTTTTGCGACGCTCAAAACGAGAAAGGTAAAAAAAGTTTTGGCGTTCTGTCAAAAACGGGCGGAATGTGAAGAATGGGTGAACTTGCTCGTGGCAGCGCGCCGTTCGGCGACAAAGTTACGGTTCATCACGCGAATTTGAGCGCGAACATCCGCCGCCAGGCGGAAGAAAGTTTCGCCCGCGCGGGCGCGGCTTTGTGTTTCGCCACTTCGACGCTCGAACTCGGCATAGACATCGGCGACGTTGATTTGATTTTGCTCATCGGCGCGCCCGATAATTTAGGCTCGTTTCTCCAGCGCGTCGGGCGCGGCAATCGCCGCACGAAACGCACAAATGTCGCTTGTTTTTATCGCACGCCGACCGAAGAAGCCGTCTTTCGAGTCTTTATTCGCGCCGCCAAAAATTCCGATGCGGAAACGGCTGCGCTGCTCGCCTCGGACAACGGCTTAAAGTTTCGCCCGTCGGTGATTGTCCAGCAGCTCTGCTCTTATTTGAAACAAACAACGCACCGCGAACTCAATCCCGACCACGCTTACGGGCTTTTCAGCACGACCGAAGGCGAGCCGTTAATTGAAAAAAATCAATATGATAAAATCGTCGAATATTTAATTGAAAAAGATTTTTTCCGACCGGCAATGCACGGCGGAAACAGTTTGCGGGCGGGCGAAATGTGGGAAAAACTCGACGACGAGCGGACGCTTTACAGCAATATGTCGGGAAAAAGCGAAAGCGCGGTCGTGATTGACGGGATGACCGGCAGACGAGTCGGTTACCTCGATTCTAAAATGCCCGCCGGAAGCGCTTTTCTGATGGGCGGACACGCCCGCCGCGTAACTGCGATAAACGGGCGCAAGATATTAACCCGCGCCGAAACAAAAACCGAGAACGTCTGCAAACCGTATCAAAAATGGAATTGGCGCGTGAAATCCGCGGCGTTGACCAAAGCGTTGGCAAACGAATTAGGCTTTCCGGCTGCCGATGAAACGGGCGCGATGCCGATAGTAACTATTCAAACGGAAAAAGACGCGGAAGAAAGAACCTTGCTGTTTCACAACGCGGGCGAAGTTTATGGCAAAGCGTTGGGCGAGCTTTTGGAAACGGAAAGGAAATTGGTCATCGTCGAACACAACGAGTTTTTTGTCGAAATATCGGGAGCGTTTTCCGAAACCGATTTGAAGTTTTCGGACGAGGAAACCGGGCGTTTGCTCAATCGCCGTTGGAAAAGTTTTGAAAGCGCTTTTAATTTGGGACGTTTTCAAATTGATTTACCGACGGACATCCGCCGCGCCAGCGTTATCGCAGCTTTCAATCTACCAGAATTCGGGCTTGTTTTTTCCATTCCCCGAAAAGATATCTAGAGACCTAATGTGCAGCTCTTTTTTAGTAATCTGTTTTCAGCAAGTTACCTGTGCTTTAATCCCATTCTGCGGATTGAAAAATGGGAAAGATAAGTAAATTATTTCAGGAAATTGATAACTGATGCGCGGCTGATTTTTAGCCGTCGGGCAATCTCGGATTTATTCAAACCTTTTCCGTTTTTATAAAGTTTTTTTACTTCATCTTTTTTCTTCGCGGCGGTTGGTGGTCGCCCGTGCGATTTGCCTCTTTCGCGTGCGCTGGCAATTCCGGCTTTAACTCGTTCACGGATTATGTCTCTTTCAAACTCGGCAAACGTCGAAAGCATTCCCGCCATCGCTCTGCCCGATGGAGTAGAGAAGTCAAGCGATTCGGTTAACGATACAAAGACGACTCCGGTTTCTCGAAGCTCATTTAAAGTCATTACCAAATCAGCCAGGCTTCTGCCAAAGCGGTCAAGTTTCCAAACTAAGAT